>JAKQYF010000213.1 GCA_023356535.1 Trichodesmium sp. MAG_R03
TTATTACGAGCAACTCCTGGAGACCCTGTAGATGCTATTCTTGGGCCAAAAGCTTCAACGGCAACTAAAGAAGCTCTCCGGTCCCAACTTGGTTTAGATGGTTCACTACTAAAACAGTATCTTAACTATCTAGGAAAATTATTTAGTTTTGACTTGGGTACATCAATGACTACTCGTGGTGAGTCGGTTTGGCAAATTATTCAAAATTATTTTCCGGCTACTTTAGAATTAGCAGTATTTAGTATGGCGATCGCTCTAATTGTTGGGATTACTATTGGGTCTATTGCTGCTTCTCATCCTAATACTCGTTTAGATGTTGCTGGGCGTTTATTTGGAATTATTACTTATGCAGTTCCACCTTTTTGGGCAGGGATGATTTTACAATTAATTTTTGCAGTACAGTTAAAATGGTTTCCTTTAGGTACTCGTTTTCCCATTAGTAAAAATCCACCTCCAAGCATTACAGGTTTATACACAATTGATAGTATTTTTAGTGGCAATATTAATCATTTTTTTACATCTATACATTATTTAGCTTTGCCGAGTTTAACCTTAGGAATTTTGCTAAGTGGCATTTTTGAAAGAATAGTAAGAATTAATCTTCAACAAACATTACAAGCTGATTATGTCGAAGCTGCCAGAGCAAGAGGCATTCCGGAATTAAGAATATTGTTTGCTCATGCTTTGAAAAATGCCATGATTCCAGTAATTACAGTTTTAGGATTAACTTTTGCTGCTTTATTAGGAGGAGCAATATTAACAGAAGTAACTTTTTCTTGGCCTGGTTTGGCAAATAGATTATATCAGGCAATTAGTTCGCGAGATTATCCAACTGTGCAAGGAATAGTCGTATTTTTTGCTGGTATTGTTGTTGTAGCTAGTATTTTTATTGATATTTTCAATGCTTATATAGATCCCAGAATTAGGTATTGAATGGTCAGTTATCATTTATATAGCTCCGGCTGAAACAGCTTGAAATCCAAATATTGTTTTTCCCCGTCTTAACTCCCCATCTTCCCTACTATCTAAAACTATTATCAGTGGGAATATCAAGACCTAACTATATTTATACTTTTCTGGTAGAACTTTATCCTTTCTGGTTAGAGTAAATTTTGGTGTGGCATTTGCATTACCTTAAGCACTATTGACAGAAAATGCCACAAATCTTACTATTGTTAAAGACGCAATAGTAAAAAATTATGTTTGTTGGTACTACAGAAGCTGCTTCTCTTTTGAAAATTTCAACTCAAAGAGTACGAGTCTTAATTAAAGAAGGTAGGGTTCAAGGAGCCAGAAAAATTAATGGTCATACCTGGGTAATTCCTCTATATAGAGGAATGCCAAGAGTTTCTCGTAAAAAGCGTGGACCATTACCCCGCTGGTATTCCTGTAAGCATTGTGGCAAAAATACAATTCATTTCCATCGTCCTAATATTGCTTTAAATAAAAAGAAGAAAAATACTAATCTTCATGTACTTTCTGCTAAACGAGGAACTAAAACTTTAGCAAAAGGTCACGAAATTGAAATTCATGGTCCCTGTAAAATTGTTTATCGCCCCAATAAACCTCATTCTTGTGGAGCGACAGTCTGGATTGAGACTTTGGCAACAGCAACAATGTTGAATTTTGATGGTACAGTCGAGCAAGTTGACAGCAGATGGACTCGAGAATAGTCGTCAATGTGAGAAATTATTGACATCATCTCCCGACAGAATCTTTGATTTGTCGAGAGATTCCTAAAACTCATGCCTTGGGTTTTGCTGCCATCTAGACAAATCTTACGACTTGTCCCCGACCCATCGCCTCCACAGACATTTTCAACCACGACCTGCCCGGCCGCAGTTAGACCCCTCGTACGAGTCACTTTGGCTGCAGCTACATCTTGATTAATTTCTAGCCCATTTTTCCAGTGAAGAAGTTAATTCTCAAGTTTTCAATAAAGTTATTTTAATCAATAATCCCCAATATGGATGGATAGATAAAGCTACATATATCCCTCAAACCCCTTATGAAGAAACTTTATTTATAGACACTGATACTTATATATTCTAATTTTTTAGAGCTATTTACTATGCTGAAAGATTTTGATATAGCTGAGCTCATGCACCAAATAGAATAGTTTATCAAGTAGTAAATGTACTAAATAGTTAAAATGCCTAAAATCAAAAACTTACTTATAATTAGCAGTTTTTTTTACTTTTACTTTTCAACTTCTTGTTTAGCAAAAACTCCTGAATTTTCTGAAGATACTCTCAGAGAAACAACTATCAATACTATCTCTCAACGTCAAACAAAAAAAGAGGAGGAATTAGGGTCTCCAGATATATTTTCTCCTAACCCTCTAGAAAGCACTGAAGCAGATCCACTATTGCCAAACCCTCCTGCTGCTGGAAATCTAACTGGAGAAAAACGAGAACAACTTTCTCAGGAACTCGACCAACTTAATGTTGAAGCAGCAGCACTATTAGCAGCAGGAGAAACAACAAAAGCTTTTGAAACTTGGAACAGAGAATTACGTTTGCGTCGTTATTTTGGTAAAGCAGAAGAATTGGCAGCTTTGACAAGAGTTGCAGACAGGGCATGGAATAATAATCAAAAATTGCAGGTACAATGGATTACAAAACGACTCGAAATTCTACAACCAGAAATTCAAGAGCAAGAACCTCCTAATCTGGAATTGTTACAAGCATTAGGTTCAGCATTTAATACAGTTCGAGCAAAAGATCCAGCAGTTGAAGTTTATCAACAGGTTATTAGTGAGGCCAGGAAACAAGAGGATGTTGTTACCCTAAAACAAGCTTTAACTGCCACAGGAGAAATATATTTGAGCTGGTTGGATTATGATAATGGGGCGATCGCCTATGAAGAATTATTAGAGGTTCAGCAGCAGAATAATTCAGAATTATCTACGAATGAAGAAATAATTAATCCTCCAATAAGCGGTGATTTTGAAAAATCAAATACTCTCCGAAAATTAGCTTTTATTTATAATCAAGCGGAGAAACCTTTGCAAGCAATTATAGCTAAAGAAAGGTTAGTAGATTTTTACCAAGGTCAACAAAATATTGCAGAAGTGCCAGAGATAAAAATCTCCATTGCTGAAGATTATGAGGAACTTGGAAGACTTAATCTTGCCAGTCAATACTATCAAGAAGCTTATAGTATTGCTCAATCAATTCAACAATTTTTAATTGCCAGTGATGCTTTAGAAAATTTAGCAGTACTCTATCTTTCTCAAGATGAAAAAGAAGCAGCAATTGAAATATATAAAGTGCAATTGTTGATGGATCAACAGTTTGTTAATGTTTATGGCATGATGAAAACTTATGATCGGATGGGGCAAGTTTATGCACAGCTAAAAGCCTATGGTTTGGCAAAGTCATCTTTTCAAAGAGGTTTAGAATTATCGAGACAATTGGGGGGATATCGAGAAAGTTATTTTCTACAAAAGCTTGATAAATTGAATAGAAATAGAAATAGAAATATGTGATATGAATTTACCGAAAATATAGAAGTTAAACCCATTCCCTTTCGGGTAGTCTGAAAATATTTGGCTCAATGGTTATCAAATAAACATGAATCTTCTAGTTGAGAAAATTATCTAGGTATAGAAATGACTAAAATTACAGAAAGACTAGGAGAAATATCTGCTCTTACCATACAAGATATTTTTGAAAAGAAAGAATACCTTTTGATTGTAGATAAATTAGATAAAGTTTCAAAACTTACAGTCTAACAGATTATTTGTCAAACCGCAAGATTGATTGGCGTTCATCCCGACGCTCTCCCGTAGGGGAGCGGGGGTCTTCTGCCAACATTTAGATAAAAATTTCTACATGATTCACAGAAACTCATATTCTTCAATTTTTCTATCAACCTACCTCACTACTATAACTCGCGCCTCCCCTCCAATGCACGCGCCAATGTCACCTCATCAGCATATTCTAAATCTCCTCCCATAGGCAAACCAAAAGCAATACGGGTAACTTTTGTAAAAGGTCTTAACAACTGGCCCACATATAAAGTAGTAGTTTCTCCTTCCACACTCGGACTAATAGCAATAATTACTTCTTGAATATTTTCCTGACTAACTCGCCGTATCAACGGTTGAATACTCAACTGTTCCGGACCAATACCATCCATAGGCGAAATTACTCCCCCCAAAACATGATATTGACCTTTATATTCCCGTGTTTTCTCCAAAGCAATTAGATCGCGGGAGTCACAAACAACACAAATAACTTCTTTGTCTCGTTGAGGGTGGCGACAAATTTCACAAACAGGTTCAACAGATAAATGGAAACATTTCTGACATAAACCCACTTTTTTCTTCGCATCAACCAAAGCTTCAGCTAAAGCTTGAATTTCTGCTTCCGGGCGCTTAATAATATATAGTGCTAAACGTTGTGCTGTTTTCGGGCCAACTCCAGGCAAACGTTGTAATTGTTCAATCAACTGAGCCAAAGGTCGTGTATAAATCTTTGATTTCCTCCGAAGTTATTTCAGTTATCAGTTATCAGTACCGGCTCCGTTCAGCATCCGGCTTTATATACTGAAGTTTATTCTTTTCGTCCCCTAAAAAAGGAAGGCTATTGGCCCAAATTTTAGCACAATCTAGTGGAATAAGCTTTAACTTTACTATCAATTCCTGTAATATCTGTACCTACAACAACAGCATAAGCTCCTAAATTTAAAGCTTTTTTTGCCATTGCTGGAGAAGTAATTCCACCTTCACAAATTGCCGGTATTGCTAAATTTTCTACTATCTGTTTTAATAGTTCAAAGCCAGGGGGAGATTCTACTTTAGTTTCCTCAGTATAACCATAAAGAGTAGTAGCAATAAAATCTGCTCCTGCTACTGCTGCTGCTTTTGCTACTTCCATAGTATCCACATCCGCCATTACTCGTTTTCCTAATTTATTGTGGATGAAATTAATTAATGTTGCTAAAGTTTCTCCCTCCGGACGTTTTCTGAGAGTAGCATCAATAGCAATAATATCTGCTTCAACTTGAGCGATCGCCTCTGCATCTGAACAACGGGGTGTAATATAAACTTCAAAACCTGGTATTTGTTGCTTCCACAAACCAATAATAGGTTGAGTAATTCTCTGTCGCACTGCCCGAATATGTGATGGGGTATCTATTCTGACTCCCACCGCACCTTGATTTATAGATGCTTGTGCCATTGCTGCAATTACTTCTGGATGATTTAAAGGGGAGTCAGTAGGAGCTTGACAAGAAACTATTAAACCTTTTGGTAATAGTAGATTAGGATATTTGTTAGTCATAATTAGGGTTTGCTGAAAAAGTCTGATAGGTGAGGGTAGGAATTAGGAATTACGATACATGAATTAATTGCAATTACAGATGGGTTAAAACTTACACTTACGTGAAATTGTACATTTTCCCAATCTTTCCTGGAAAAGGAAAACCAAAAAGAGTAAGTAGATAGGCATGAAAAAGCTTAACTATGAGGACTTACCCATGAAAGCTATTGGTAGGGTGTGTTTCGTTTCGCCACATGAAAAGCGGACTTTATAACGCACCAAGGCTCTATATATAGTGCCTTTGCGTAAGTCCTAACTATATTAATATTTGTATACTAACTCCAAGGTCTTCCAAACAGTTTAATTGAGGGTTTCTTTACATTTGGTTACATAGCGATAAATCTTAACATCCACTTACTTATAAACTTACTTATAATTGGAAATCATATTTCTTGGTGTTCTTTGTTCTGACTCTGATTATCTGAATAAATCCTTGAAGGCCTTGCCCCACAAAAGTCCATTAAATTTATTTGAAATAACTGCTGTGAACTTTACCCCTGGGAAAATAAAGGATTGAGTGGTGGTAAATCTGTCTTCTGCAATAACTATAACTATCTAAACCTTGAGGCATTTGTTGCAATAGCTGACTTAATAGCTCAAGTATATTTAAAGGTAAAATTAAGCTTGGTTTTGCAGGAGAGAAACTGGGCATTTCCCAAGTTATTTTGTATGAAATGGCCATAATATTTATACATTATTCCAGAGCCGGACAAAGAGCATTGCTTGTGACATAATTAATTACTGATGAGATATTATATTGTTTAATCTAATTGTAATAACACTTCAGCGCTCAAATAAGAAACTGGGTTTATTGCACTGATGATTCTTTTTAAATTTACGAAATTACAAAATATTTTCATTCCTAATTAGCATTAATGATCGACTCAACTCAGCTTGCACTCAATTCTACGATTGGAAACTTGCCTTCTCATGATTTCCAAGTTAATTCCGCTACTTTAGTACACAGAGTAGTAGAAAAATTTCAACTACAACCAGAGTTACCGGGAGTTATTATTACTAAAAGTACACAAATGTTGGGTATGATTTCCCAAACTAGGTTCTTAGAATATATGGCATTACCTGAAAAGAAAAAAGTCTATAATAGATGTCCTGTTGGTAAATTGTTAGATTTTATCAGTATTCCCCCTCTAGTTCTTTCTGAAAATTTTCAAATTAATGCTGCAGCTATCACAGCACTAAATAGACCAAAACAGTATGTTTACGAACCTCTCATTGTAGTCTTATCTAATACTAGTTTGAGATTGATAGAATTACATGATTTATTATTGGCACAATCAGAAATTTTGCTAAACCTAGATAAAAAGTTTCAAGAACCAAAGCAGAAATTTAAATCAGGAATTTCAGAATTATATATTGAAGAAAATGATGATGATGAACTTACTGGCTTTCTTTTAGGATCAAAACCACTAATCAAAAAAATTGAAAATAAATTCAAACAGCTAAAAAATAAATCAACAGAACTTACCCAAGAGCCCTAATGATAGTATCAATATCTGAAATAATCACCAAAGATACACCATAAGTCTCTATATGGAATAGAAAATTAGGGAGTAGAATAGGGAATAAGAAAAAATATTGACCTATCAACTCTACCAAATGAATCACCAAATCTGCCCTATATGAATCAATTAAATTTAGGAGAAAAAGAATTGAAGTTACCAACTTTTTTGGTTGTAGGTATAGAAAAAGCAGGAACTACGTCAATTTATCAATATTTAAACCAACATCCCCAAGTTTATATGAGTCCTGTCAAAGAAACAAACTTTTTGGAGAGAGATTGGGAAAATTTTCAAGGTAAGCCAAATCCAAAAAGAATTGATACTTGGGAAAAATACTGCAACCTTTTTAACAATGTCCAGGATGAAGTTGCTATTGGTGAAGTATCTCCTAATTATCTTTTTCATTATAAGTTTTCATCTGAAAGGATTATTAAATACGTTCCTGATGTGAAAATGATAGCCATACTTAGAAATCCGGTAGATAGAGCTTATTCTGACTATTTAATGCACCTTCGTGATTCTATAAATATAGAAAAAGTTCGTTCTTTAACTGAACAAGTTAGATTTCGCGCTGATACTTCTTTCACTCTTAAAAAAGGATTTTACTTTACTCCAGTTAAGCATTATTTTGATACTTTTGGGAAAGAAAGAGTAAAAATTTATCTGTATAATGACTTGTCTGAAAATTCTTTGGCAATGATGCAGGATATGTATCAATTTATTGGAGTAAATGGTAACTTTATTCCAGATACCTCAAAACGTCAACAAGTTGCTGTAGTTCCTCAGAACCAATCTCTGAATAATTTAATCAAAACTAAAAATCCTGTCAGAGCAGCAGTTTCATCTATTTTAAGGGTGGTAATGCCTGGGGAAATGAGACAAAAATTACGCTCTAGCTTAATCAATTTCAATTCAGGAGGAAAAGAACTCAAACTTCTTTCTTCAGAAGAACGTCAGCTATTAATTGACTTCTACCGTGAAGATATTCTTAAGCTACAAGATTTGATTCAAAGAGACCTTTCATCTTGGTTAATTTAGGGAGTACCTTGCCCACGAGTCAGGCCGTCAGACGCTCCCACTCCCTTACTTCCTAACTATTGAGGATAATGTTGAGCTAAAAAATTCTCAGCCTCAGAGCGATCGCTCAACTTCCCATCTAAAGTCGCAGCCAAAATATTATCTAAAATCAACTTAAACTGACGCCCCGGTTTATAACCCATGCCTTTCAAATCATTTCCATTTAAAACAGGCTTAACATTTGCCCACTGAGTCAAATATTGCCAAACCCTACGTCGCATTGAACGGTCACATTGCACAATAATCAAAATCAACATTGGTAAATTATATTCTCTCAACAACCGTACCACCTGACTCGGAGTATCACATTTTGGCAATTTCTCCATAACCATAACTTTTGCTAACTCCAACTCTTGCAATCTTTTGATACTATCTACAGGCAATTGTAAATTTTTTCCTACCAAACTCCGATACTCAGACTTTAAACTAACAATCAAAACTTCTAAGCGCATTTGCCAGTGGGAGAATTTTTTCTCAAGGTCAAATCTTTGTAAACACCTATCCATTAAACACACCTGCCGCCATAACTTCCTGTCTAACTCCAAGGTGTGATGAATACAACGCAACGCTCCCAAATTTCCCAATAACTTTAAGGCAGGTTTCCAGTAGGGAGCTTGCAAAATATATTTCAACTCACTTTTGAGCCGAGTTTCTAAAGCAGGGGCTCTTCTATTTTTTTCTCCCTTTTCAACATTTTCCCGGTCATATACTCCACTATTAATTGCATAACGAATATATCCTTCTGTTTTCGACTCTATCTCAAACCCCAATCTTACGGCAAACCTGACTGCCCGATAAATGCGAGTCGGGTCTTCAATAAAACTATTAGGGTGTAATACCCGAATTTGTTTGTCTTGCAAATCTAACAACCCACCAAAAAAATCCAGTAATTCTCCAGTACCTGGTTTAGTTAGTCGTGTTGCCAAAGCATTAATAGTAAAATCCCGACGATACAAATCTTGGCGAATTGAACTTACCTCGACTTCTGGGTTAGCTGCTGGATAGGGATAAAATTCTGTACGAGCGGTGGCAATGTCTATCCAAAGGGAGTTTAACACTGAATCATTGTGCCAGAGAAGAGCAGCAGTTTGAAATTGACCATGAATTTCTAAACGTGCTGTTGGGTAAATTTTTTGCAGTGCTTTGGCCAAGTTTACTGCTGGAGCTTTTGCTAATGACTTAGAGTAACAAGTATCCACAACTAGGTCTATATCTGTTAATAATAGAGCCTCGTCGAATTTTGATAATAGTAAATCTCTGACTCCTCCTCCGATCAGGTATAGTTGCCAACCTCGTTTTTCTGCTAATTCAGCAACACAGGTGAGGAGTTGCCATAGTTGGGGTGCGAGACGTTTTTGTAAAAGTTCGGCAACTGATTTACAGGTGTCTCCGGGAATGCAACCTAGTTGTTGATGTTGGGGACGTTGTTGTTGATGTAATTCTCGTAAAACGTCGGTGCGGGTGACTATTCCGACTAAGGAATTATTTTCTAAGACAGGTAACCGACCGATATCGTAAGTAACCATCAACTCTTCAATTTTTGGGAGAGTTGTTTCTGGGGAAATAGTTTTAAGTTGGGGTGTCATGTAACCTTTAACTGGAGCATGACTAAAACCATGATGGAGAGCAATGTCAATATCTCGCCGAGAAATAATTCCGACTAATTCTCCAGATGAGTTTACTACTGATAAACCAGAATGGTTATAACGTAGTAGTATTCGGTGAGCTTCTTCTATGGATGTCTCTGGAGGAATGGTCCGAACTGGAGATGACATTAAATCTCTAGCAGTAGGTGGGTGAGGAATTTGAGTTTTGAGTTGGTCTAGGA
>JAKQYF010000214.1 GCA_023356535.1 Trichodesmium sp. MAG_R03
AGTTTGAGCTAAATCCCATGGACAACCTCCATCTGGAGAACGTAATTTAGCTACTATTTCTATCAGTTTTTGTAATGCAGCTAATGTTGAATTCATAATTTTATAATGATGAGATATTTTTGTTAAATTGTTAAATTACTGAAAAATTGGATTTAAAGCCTCGCCTATAAGCGGGCGACTTTTTAGTTGATTCTTTTTCACTGGTCTAGTCCTTGTTGGTTTTTAGTTCACAGGAAATATATGTTTGTTTGGTGGCCAGCTTAGATTTCTGGCTTTGGGACTAACTGACTTGCCTAAATATAGAGCGATCGCTGAGGTTAAGGTTGAGGCCATCAATACCGATATGGTTTTAGAGCAATTTGACTTTACTTTAGAGGGTTATACCAATTCTTAGAGGTCTTGCTATATTTGGAAGCTTGCAAAAATAATTTTCTTTCATAACCGAAGTTAGCATTCTATAAACTATTTACTCCAACAAATAATATTTAGCAATAGAAAATTCAAGTATAGCAATGTGTGCTGGCACATTTGCATACTACATATAAATACTAAAGTAGTATTGTAGTGACAGTATGACCTATATAGGAACGTGCGCTGGATGTTTACATATTACAATAAGAATGCTGATGTAACAAAAATTTTCATTTGTTGTATATAGTAGGATAGCTTTGGGCTACACTTGAAAGCAAAAGTAGTATGCAAATATGTGAGTGCTCATTGCTATATACTGTAAAAATGGAGGCGATCGCTTCCCTGATTATCTTTTGTTAAACAAGAGTAAAAGCTTAATTGCTCCCTGGTGGAATACTATCACATAAGTCTTTATCTTTCTCTGGAGCATTATGCTGCAAATAATTGCGTACCCAATCACAACTACGCTCCATTAGCCAGTCAAAGTCTATATTCCAGACTTTGATGGCGTTGTCTTCACTGCCAGAAACAATAGTTTTGCCATCGTTACTGATACTGATGCTATTGACCCTTGATGTGTCTCCAGTGAGAGTGCCGATTAATTCTCCGGTTTGAAAATTCTAAACTTTGATAGTGTCACCACTACCAGAAACAATAGTTTTGCCATCGTTGCTGATACTGATGCTATTAACCCTTGATGTGTGTCCAGTGAGAGTGCCGATTAATTCTCCGGCTTGAAGATTCCAGACTTTGATGGTGCTGTCCCAACTGCCAGAAACAATAGTTTTGCCATCGTTGCTGATACTGACGCTCCAGACTGGGTTTTTGTGTGCAGAGAGAGGGCGGATTAGTTCTCCGCTTTCAAGGTTCCAAACTTTGATAGTGTCACCACTACCAGAAATAATAGTTTTGCCATCGTTGCTGATACTGACGCTATCGACCGAGTCATCATGTCCAGTGAGAGTGCGGATTAGTTCTCTGCTTTCAAGGTTCCAAACTTTGATAATATCAACACTACCAGAAACAATAGTTTTGCCATCGTTGCTGATACTGACGCTATCGACCGAGTCATCGTGTAGAGTGCGGATTAGTTCTGCGGCTTGAAGATTCCAAACTTTTTATAACAATTCAACAATTTTTTAACTATTTACCAAAATTTATTGAGTTAAAGTTAAGTGTAATGTTAAAATTGACTAAGATTTAAATATCTTTCGATTAAAATAATGGCTACAATATCATCTATTGGTTTGGGTGGGATTCGCATTCCAGGTGGAACTAGGCGTATAAATCCTTGAGGAGGATGCATTTCCCAGTAGCGATCGCGAGCTTCTAAACTACTATAGCGTTCATCTATTTTTATTATTGGCACTTTTTCTGAGATAATTTCTGCTAGGTTTTGTTGCCAAATTTTTGATGTGGTTTGATCCCCTATCACAATTAAATTAATGTCAAACTTTTGATTTAGTGTTGTAATTGTTGTGGTAATTTTTGCAGATCCTACTACTTCGTGATAATGCAATTGCCTGTTTTTATCCATAATTGCAATTCCACATTTATCACGACCAGGGTCAAATCCTAAAATCATGTTTGAATATTTTTTCTTGATAACTAAATGAATGCTTTCTCTTGATATTTTTTCTGGATGAAAAAGGCTATTATACACTTATTCTTTCTAATGTTTTTTGATGCTCTATTTGTAATTGTTCAATTTCTTTTCCGAGTGTTTCTTTTTTGTTGTATAACTTTGCTCAGTTTATTTTGAGTTGAATTAAGTTGAGCTTCAATTCTAGCTTTTTCTGCTTGAGCTTGATTTAATTGGTCTTGGATTATTTTTAGTCTGGCCTCTGCTTTGGCTTTTTGGGCTAAAGTTTTCTTTAAAGATTGATTAACTTTGTTTAACTCGGCTAGAGCTAATTTTAAGTCATCTCTTAATCTTTGTAATTCATTCTTGATTTCAGTTATTTCAAATTCAGCTTTTGTTAGTTCCTTGCTAGTTTTATTAAGCTTTGTTTGGATTTCATCTATTCTAAAAACACCTTTTCTTAACGGTTTGCTAGTTGCAAATAAAGTAACTAAGGTTAAAGCTGAAAGAATACTACCAGTAATCATAGTAACTAATGCAGCAGTATGACGAGGTCTGAGGTTAAATATTTTTAGTCTTGCTTTGCCTACTTTTGTACCTATACGATCGCTAATAATAGCGATAACATTACCTAAAAGCAAAATTGCTAATACTAGGATAACACCTGCGGTCATTAATACCTGCTTGTAAAAGTTTAATTCTCAGGATACGTTTGGATTATTATTTCAGGTTATGAACCCATATCAGATATAGGTAGAAATTTATTTGACTACATATATTTACTATCAGGACTTACGCAAATTAACCTTGAAAACGCCATATTTAGGGGCGAATGGCATTTGCCTTCAATGGGAGTAGTGCCCATGGGTAAGTTCTGTAGTATAATTACTATATATTCTATATTTGATATTTTGTATAACTATATTTGATATTTTGTATAAGGTAATCTTGATTGCTCAATTAATTGTAGTTATTTTGATCAAAGGTGAGGTAAAGCCATCTCGGGCAAGATTTCCGTGCTACAAAGGCTTGATCGTCAATATTTTTACAAATATTTATTTTAATTTTTTAATCAAGCAAATTGCTGACTTAAAGTCACTGGGTTATGTACTGTTATTTTCTTTTTATGAATAGATATCATTTTATCTTGCCGGAGGTATCCAAGTAGACGAGTAACTGTCACCCTTGTTGACCCAATTGCTTCTGCAATGGCTTGGTGAGATAATTTCAGATCAATTGTAATCCCGTCTTTATGAGGAACTCCAAAATCTCGACAAAGGATTAACAAAAAGCTAACCAGTCTAGAACCCATATCTCGGTGTGCCAAGGTTTCAATCATCATTTCTGTCTGTAAAATTCGGGATGATAGTCCACGCAATAAAATTACTGACAGTTCTGGATCTTCTCTCAGAGCTTTTTCTATCTGGTCAATTGGCACTGATATTAACTCTACTGGGGTAAATGCTACTGCATGGTAGAAACGGTCGGACTTATGGCCTGTAATTAGAGACAATACACCAAATACACTATTTTCCCTAAGTAAGGCCACTGTAATTTCTTCCCCTGTTTCATAAACTCTAGATAATTTAACTGCGCCTTTACTTAAGACGTAGACACGTTCTGCAGGGTCTCCTGGAAAAAATATTGTCTTACTCCGTTCAAAAGTTTCTACAACTGGTGGATATAACCCACCAGATATATTACGGAAAACAGATGCTAGCGGTCTATCATGGGTCACGAGCAATTTCCTTACACTGCTTCTTGACATCCTCCCGACACTGCTCTTACGAGACAGGGAGGGATTCCTTAGCATCACTGTTAAGGGCTTTCTGCTTCATAGCACTTGCCCTCTGAGACTTACTCTCTTCAGGTCTTACAGTCGCTCCACAGACTGACACTGCCTGCCCGGCAGCCAAAATGTTTAAAATGTGCGTTTATGTCCCTGTCATGGTGACTAGCCCATTCAGGACAGTCCCATTCTCTAATATTTCAAGGTAATTTTTCTACTACATGACCACAATTAGAGCAACGCGACCAAACTGGGAAAATATCTGTCAATTTTTATTAATGTACAACCATACCATTCAGCTTTGTATTCTAATTGTCTCACTAATTCTCCCCAATTAGCATCACTTATTGCTCTAGCTAATTTATGGTTCAAGACCTAGTTACCTGCAGCTAAATCCTCAACTACAAGAGTTTGGTTTTCTCTCATCAGTTGAGTTGTTAGCTTATGGGTGTAGTCTAGTCTTGAGTCTAAGATCAAGGCGTGTATCAAAGCTATTTTAAGTCTAGCTTTCTGATAATTATTAGACTTTTTACCTCTTTTTCTACTTAGAGACTTTTGAGCTAGCCTTAATTTTTTGTGTAATTTTTGAAGATTCTTCGGATATGCAACTTTTTCTCCATCACTGGTAGTTACTAAGTTGTTGATTCCTAAATCAATCCCTATTTGTCTGCTAACAGGCTTAAGTCTTAAATTTCTCGTATCATTAATCCTCAAAGATACAAACCATCTACCGCTTGGGTCAAATTTTACAGTAATTGTACTGGGTATACAACAACCGTGGCAATTGCATGCTCCATCTATATAGATAAGGGCTCTACATACTTAGCTCTTGAGACTTGGCCATCTTTCCATTTGAAGGCTGCCTTAGTAAACTCAGCACTGCCACCGTTGCACTTTTTTTTGAAGGAACGGATATTTAGTTCGTCCGCTAAAAAAGTTGGTGAAAGCATTTTGTAAATGTCTTAAGCCTTGCTGGAGTGTTACACTACTTACTTCACTGGTGAAAATCGTTCATCTTCCTGTTTTTTCCAGTTCCTCAGCATAGCTGAGGTTTGTTTGTAACCTACTCGTTCCTGATGTTCATACCAAGCTTGAGTCCTAGCAGCTAAGGCTTTGTTATAAACTAAACGCACACAGACCAATGTTCTCCTGAGCAGACTAACAGTGCTGAGGAGTTGGGTAAAATCTAAATTTGTATGCTTTTTCAACCATCTACTGCTTACTTTTCAACATCTACACTCTAACAGATTATTTGTAAAACCGCAAGATTGATTGGCATTCATCCCCACGCTCCCCTACGGGAGAGCGCGGGTCTTCTGCCAACAAAAAGATAAAAATAATATAAAATGTTACAACCTATTGACATTTTAATGTTTACTTCCTGTTTCTACTGGAATTATCCGCAGCACCACCTCAAAAAAAGGCATCAACGGTCAAGCCCACCACATATCTCAAATTTATACTTGCATTTAAATCACGGTCTTGGAAGATGGAAAAAATCTATTCGCTTCATTATTCTTAACAATTGTAGTATAATAATGCTTTTAGAGGTAATTTGTCAACTCAGTCAATTCTCTCATGTGACATACTCCCATGCTAAGCTGATGCTATAGTTTGGGCTTCTCCCTTAAGAGTATCGGTACTCCGTCGGACTCCACAAGCTTTAAGGACTCAATGCCCTACCGCCCTGTTTTTTAGATCTTAACTTGGTGTTTTCTGTTATTGTGACACCAGTCTGGGAAAATGACAACTATTATACAATCGGATTTTGTATCAAATAATCGTTCAGTGTCAGACTTGAAGGCCCATTTAATATTAACAACCAAGTACAGGAAACCAGAGTAATATTGTCAATGAATGTCCCATCGAGTCCCATTGATTGACCGTCGATTTAGCTAAATTTTTTTCTTTATATCTTGAAAATAACAGATAGCTAACTAACTGACGACAGGCTTATGCTCTCAAATGGTAGGATATTGCTATATATTTGGGATTATACTTAGAATTTGCTTGATTCTCTTTTGTCAATACTTGAAATAAATTAGCAAATTGAAAAAACAATTGAATTTTAAATTCTGGTCTATAAGTGCTATTATCCCAGATGACGAATATATAGTATGGTGGAACAACACAAATTTGTAATAAGTTATAAAAACATTAAATTGAAAATATTTTATCTGAATTAAAGATTAATCTACAATAATTTATGGTGCTATGCTAAGTCTAACTGGAAAAAATGCTCTGGTGACAGGGATTGCAAATAATCGTTCTATTGCTTGGGGTATTGCTCAACAACTTCACAAAGCAGGGGCTAATTTGGGAGTTACTTTTCTACCAGATGATAAGGGTAGATTTAAAAAGAAGGTTTGGGAGTTAGTAGAACCTTTAAGTCCTTCTTTATATTTACCTTGTAATGTTCAAGATGATGAACAGGTGAAGGCTACTTTTGCCCAAGTAGAGGAAAAGTGGGATAAGTTGGATATTTTGATCCATTGTTTGGCTTTTGCTGGTAAGGAGGAATTGTCTGGGGATTTTAGTAATATTACTCGTGAAGGGTTTACTCGAGCTTTGGAAATTAGTTCTTATTCTTTGATTGATTTGAGTTCAAAGGCTAAGGAATTGATGACTGAAGGAGGAAGTATTCTAACTCTAACTTACTTGGGTGGGGTGCGAGTTGTTCCTAATTATAATGTGATGGGAATTGCTAAGTCTGCTTTGGAAATGAATGTGCGTTATTTGGCGGCAGAACTTGGCCACAAAAATATTCGGGTAAATGCTATTTCTGCTGGTCCAATTCGAACTTTGGCTTCTTCGTCGGTTGGTGGTATTTTGGATATGATTCGTCATGTGGAACAGGTTGCTCCATTGCGTCGTACGGTGACTCAAATTGAAGTTGGTAATACTGCTGCTTTTTTATGTAGCGATCTGGCGAGTGGAATTACTGGTCAGGTTGTCTATGTGGATGCTGGTTATGAAATTATGGGAATATAGATGTTTAAAGTTGCAAGGGGTAAAGTTAGAATTGAGAATTGAGAATTGAGAATTGAGAATTGAGTTTTCAGTGGGGTTTTTCTCTGAACCAAGCATACAACAATAGGTCGTTTAAATGCACAAAAGCTTAGGGACTTTGCATTTAACCGACCGATTAGGAAGGGAGAATTGAGAATTGAGAATTTAGAGGGGTTGTTCTCTGAACCAGGTATACAACAATAGGTCGTTTAAATGCACAAAAGCTTAGGGACTTTGCGTTTAACCGACCGATTAGGAAGGGAGAATTGAGAATTGAGTTTTCAGAATTGAGTTTTCAGAATTCAGATATGTTTGTGCCTTGATTTTTCTGCAATTATTCGGCCCAAAATGCTAAGATGGGTGAGGGTTTTGGAGGTTATGTGGTGCTCGTGGGCCACTAAACCAAAACCAGCAGACCCAAAGGGAGCAAATCTCGGAAGGCGGGTGCTATGAGACAGAAAACCCCTAACAGAGATGTTAGGGAATCTCACCCTTTATCGTAAAAGCAGCCTCGGGAGGATGTCAACATTCTCTACATAAGAAGAATTCAAATTCAACATTTATATTTATATTTATATTTTTATTATGCAGATAAGCGATCGCCTTTCTTCATCTACTCCACCAATACTGAATTTGCCTACCAGAGTCGGTTCGGTGAAACGGAAGACTGGGGAAACTGATGTGAGTGTTAGTCTTAATCTTGATGGTGTGGGTAATTGTCAGGTTAATACTGGTATTCCTTTTTTGGATCATATGTTGCATCAAATTTCTTCTCATGGACTGATTGATTTGGATGTCCAGGCTGTGGGGGATATTGAAATTGATGACCATCATACTAATGAGGATGTGGGGATTACTTTGGGCCAAGCTTTAAAGCAAGCTTTGGGCGATCGCAAGGGTATTGTTCGTTTTGGCCATTTTTTGGCTCCTTTGGATGAGGCATTGGTTCAGGTGGTGTTGGATTTTTCTGGTCGTCCACATTTGAGTTATGGTTTGGAAATGCCGACTCAACGGGTGGGTAATTATGATACTCAGTTAGTACGGGAATTTTTTGTGGCTGTGGCTAATAATAGTTTGATGACTTTACATATTCGACAGTTGGCAGGAATTAATTCTCATCATATTATTGAGGCTGGGTTTAAAGCTTTTGCTCGTTCTCTACGGATGGCTACGGAAATTGACCCTAGGCGAGTTGGGGAAATTCCTAGTTCTAAGGGAGTTTTGACTTAGTTGAGAAGTTATCTTATTAAGCAATATGATGCGCTAATTATATTAAGCAATAATCTGGTGAAATTTGTCAAGTCTCTATGGAAAAGCGAGGGAAAAATCGTCAAGGGTTGTTGATAAAAGCGGCAACTGCACCTAAAGCAGACCATTCAGTTTTACCGAAAAATTGGGTTTAAAGCCTCGCTCATAAGCGGGTGACTTTTTAGTTTATTTTTTTTCACAGGTTATGTTATGATGCTTTTTAGTTCACAAGAAATATATTAGTCGCGGGTGGGCAATGGGAGACAAAAAACGGACATTGAGGTCAGCAGCCAGACTACTGCCAAAGTAGCAGCAGCCTGTGAAATGTCAACCCGCCGAGAGGCTACGGCTCGGTTGTTACCCAGTGCCTTTAGGTCGGGGAGGATGTAAAACACAGAATCAGGACTTACACCAAGGTACTATATATAGAGCCTTGGTGCGTTATGAAGCGCGCAATTCAAGTCGCGAAGCGAAACACACCCTACCAATGGCGTTCATGTGTAAGTCCTAAGAATATTTTGATACTTATCATAGACTAAAAGTACTTTCGCCGCAACAACTTAGAGTGCTTTTGGTGGAGAGGGAAAAATATACAAAACAATTAGCAACTTAGGTAGATACAGCAGTTAATCGCTTTGGTACTAAGATCGGAACTTATAGTAATCAAGGAAGTACAAATATGTCAGACAATACTAGAGATAAAATTGATATTGGAGAAAATTATGGTGTAGTTGGTAAAGAAGGAAAAATTCATGGTGCAGTAGGCAACAAAGGAGAAATTTATGCTTTAGCTGGTAGCAAAGGAAAAATTAAAGACTCAAAAATTTATCGAACATTTAATGAAGCTCAACAAAAAACTTTAGCTGAAACAGGAGCATAAATTCAACAACTTCTCAAACAATTAGAAGAATCAAACTCTACAAAAACTACAGCAGGTCAAATGGCAGTAGCTACTCAAGCTATTCAAATTTTTGCAGTATTTCAATTTCGGCAAAATATTTAACTCTGTTGCTGCCTTTGTTTTTTCTCCAGTTAATTTTTAGAAATAATTTCTCCTTCTACTCTTGTAACATAAAACCCATTGACTCTAACCCTTGCCGAATTCTCCTTGCTTCAATAGGGTTATATTTTTCATGAAAACTAATAGCTTTCCCAAATGCTTCCAAACTTTCTGGTACAAGACCTACTTTCAACAATACAACTCCCAAATTTTGATAAGCTTCTGCATAGTTAGCATCAAGTTGAATTGCTTTTTGATCAGAGGCGATCACTTCAGTAAACCCAGCCATTTCTTTCAATACCATACCTCGGTTATCATAACCAACTGTAAAATAGTGGTCTATCTGTCAAACAATTTCATAGTTAATTGTATGCTCCTAATTTCAATTTCGGCAAAATATTTAACTCTGTTGGTGCCTTCGGTTTTTCCAGTTAATTTTTAGAAATAATTTCTCCTTCTACTCTTGTAACATAAAACCCATTGACTCTAACCCTTGCCGAATTCTCCTTGCTTCAATAGGGTTATATTTTTCATGAAAACTAATAGCTTTCCCAAATGCTTCCAAACTTTCTGGTACAAGACCTACTTTCAACAATACAACTCCCAAATTTTGATAAGCTTCTGCATAGTTAGCATCAAGTTGAATTGCTTTTTGATAAGAGGCGATCGCCTCAGTAAACCAACCCATTTCTTTCAAGAC
>JAKQYF010000215.1 GCA_023356535.1 Trichodesmium sp. MAG_R03
TTCAGCTTATCTTGATATAACTTCTCTAAAGGAGATAATTTTACCCCCGAATTTTCAATAGCTTTTAGTATTTGATTTGCCAGAGAATTATTTCCTTGTTTTAGGGCAAACCAAAATTTGAGAGAATGCCAAAAATTTGCGATTTTATTGTTCATAAGTAAATCTTGCCTAAAATTATTTTATTTCTCAATTACTTAGTGTTTATATCAACTTTTATGGAAACTGTTAAGAATTTTTATATTTATTAAATTACTGATTTTTTTTGTATTTGTAATTTCCATATTTCCGAAAATTTAATATTTTCAAGCAAAACAGAAACGTAAGTATTTATCACTTTAACAGTCAGCTCTCAGCTTTTACTAGGTCATGCTGTGCAAAAAAATGTATGAAAGTACCAATAAATTACGAGTTTAGCTGATCATCTTTTTCGTGTCGGACTTTTAATTATTTTTGGGGGCTAATTCCTCCTTCTAGCTGATAGCTAAATGTTTACACAGAAACTTAGAGATTCCCTAAAAATTTGTGATTTAATTATTCATAAGTAAATCCTGCTTGACCTTCCTTAATTTCTACATCATTGAGTATTTCTACTAACTTACCCTTAAATTGTTGATAATTTTTAGCTTCGTTACTGTACCACCATTCGTACTTTTTTTTCATATCTATAGCTGCATCACGAGTGCTAGCTATTAACGATCGCTTATGGCTAGCATGAAAATCTTGAATAACAACTCTATCTACAAAATTTAGTTGTCTAATAAAATTTTCTTGTTCTTCTGGTAAGGTTGGTAGTAAAGGAGTAATAGTAATAGAAAGTTTAGGCAAATAACCTGTTAAATCATTAATTTTAGTTTTGATTTTTTTCATCGCATTAAGTCTAGCTTTAATACTAGGTGTTTGAGGTTCAAAATCCTTTCTTACCACCTCACTACCCGTCGGAATACTCATATTAACTCTGAGATTTTTAAACCTTTGTAAAATATCAATATCTCTTGTTATAATCGGACTACGAGTTTGGATAACTAAAATTGGTCGATATTCCAGCATTACTTCTAATAATCTCCGAGTTAATTGAGTTTTAGACTCTATCGGTTGATAAGGATCTGTGACACTACTCATATAAATACTAGGAAATTTATCAGAATTTTTCTTCTGCCATCTCATCAACTCTTTCTCTAAAACTTCCGCAGCATTTTCTTTAATCAAAACCCATTTTCCCCACTCATCTCGTTTTTTTTCATTAGGACTAAAAGCAGCAGCATAACAATAAGTACAACCATATTGACAACCCCGATAAGGATTTAAAGTAAAGTCATAAGCTTTAATAAAACCAGTAGCTTTATTTAATATTGATTTGGCATTTTGTCCATAAACATCAGCACTGCCAAATTTTTCACTAACTACTAATAATTGATTAACATCTATTGTATACTCTTCGTCTTTGAATTCCATTTTCATCTTCTAAATAAACTGACAAATTAATAAAGGTTTTTTCATACCGGAGACTAAAGTTTGTTCCGGTTAAAAACATCCAGTTATACTACCTATGATCAACATTTGCTACATACCAGGAATCCTTATTATGAGGTAAGTATTCAGCTATTAGCTATTAATTAATTGCCTGTATAATAGGAATTAGTATTGAGAGATTTAAGAAGAATTAAAAGTATTGAAAAACAACTGAAAACTTATAGGCAGCAATAAACTTTTGTGCATTTAAACGACTTATTGTCCTATGCTTCGTTCAGAGAAAAAAACCTTTTAAATTATGAATTATAAATTATAAATTATAGCGTACTAATACGTATTTTCAATAAGTATTAGCTTATTTACCCTTATTTCCTACCTTAGCCTTATTTACCTCACCCTATTTGAAAATTATTTGATAAAATTGATATCATGCATAAATTATTGTGTGTCAAAATTAGGGAAATGGTGTAAGCTAAAGAAGTTCCGTTAGCTATCTATCATGTTTTACCTAAAATATTATTAACCATAAAAACTGGCTTAATCAAAGATGATTATTAAATTTGTTTATTTGTCAAGGATGAGGATGTAAATATTATGCTGACAAGTGTAGAGCGTCTTTTGTTTATTAGAGCTGTGCCAATTTTTAGAGAATTAAGAGATGATTTTCTAGTACGTTTAGCTTCTGTGATGGAGGAACTATCTTTCCCTACTAACCATACTATTTTTACTGCAGGGAAAGAGGGAAGGTCTCTTTATATCGTAGTATCTGGTAGAGTTAGAGTTCATTTGGAAAGCCGTGATTTAGCAAACTTAGAACAAGGAGCTTGTTTTGGCGAAATGTCTTTGTTTGATGCTGAACCTCGTTCTGCTTCTGTTACTACTCTAGAAAATTGTGAGTGTTTGATGTTAACTCAAATACAACTTTATGATGCAATTGATGAAACACCAGAAATTGCAATTAATATTATTCGTCTATTGTCTCGCCGTATTCGTGAGCTTAATCAAAAGCTTCATGCTAGGGAAAGTAGTATTTCTTCTGATAATAGTAGAATACTTGAACTGCGTTAGAAATATGGCAAAAATATTCAGCAAATTAGTTTTGCTCCAGATTAAACTAATATTAATAAATTTAAGGATAAATTGTAATAGGTAACAAAATATCAAATTCCTAAAATATGATTTTCCAGCTTTTTGGAAAATGAGAGAGTATTTATAACCACAGGAGGATAGCCCTACAATATTTAGGAATCAAGGATATTAAAGCTATTTCCTATTCCCTACTACTGAATCATTACTTCTTTACCTTTACAATCTAAAAAATTGCAACTATAGTAGACGAAAAATAAATGGATAACGGTAAGGTTTATTAGGATTACTTATTACATTAAAAATAGCAATAATTGGCATGACAAAACTCACAATCCATAACAAAACTAATAGGGGAATTCCAATCAACAGCCAGATTAATATACTAAATATAATAGCATAAATATAAATGTTAATATGAAAGTTTAGAGATTCTTTAGCATTATCATTGATAACAGAATCATCAATTATAAATCTAACGACTATTGGTATGCCTATAGAGACAATAGTTGCACTAAAGAAAATCGCTCCATGGCATAAAGCTGATAGAATTATTCTTTTATAATTATGCATTAAGTCTTTCTCCTGATTCAAACTAGGTATATGTATTTCCCACCTGCACGGCAAGAAGTATCGGTCGATAATTGTGAGTGGTTGTGAAATTTCGTTATTAAGCCTAATTATATAATTATAACTCTGTTATTTCTTTTCTTCTGTGGAAGAGAAGAATTTTAATAATAAATTTAGTTCCTTGTCTTAACTGATTATAGTATTACAATCTAATCTATCTTAATATTTTTCAACAATAATTTGATAACTAATAGATAATCCTAGATCAGTACCACTACCAATACCAATAGGTTGAGTGGCAAAGAATGGGTCTGATATTTTGTTACGAAGTGTTTCTATAATACCTATAGCATTATCAGAAATAATAATTCTAAATTTATGATATAAAACAACTTTTTCACTAATTGTAATAGTAGGTAAATTTTCCAAAATATTTGAATTTGGATTGATTCTAGTAGAATTGAACTTTTTACTTTGTTTTTCTGCTAAAGCGTCAATAGTATTTATAAAATGTCACATTTTTCTGTCATTAACAATGACTAATATAGCAATCCTATTTTATTCATGTCAAAAATATTGCCACTTTTTGAAAATAGGTTTGGAGGCAATTATTAATGGATAACACTTTTGGAGTTTATTTCTAGTTTTTGAATTTTTATAACCTATTTACCTAATAATTTTGAGTCGTAAGAGAATCCTCAAACCCAAGAACCTATCTTTTCTATTATATATTTATCAAGCAAGCTAGAAAAATTTTCTCCTTTTGACTCATTAATAACTTCCCAACTATCCAGATAATTATCATAAATTCAGCTTAGATAAATATATAATATTACATATTCTAGCAATTAGGTGAACTTATGTCCATTGAAATTGAAGCAGAATTGCAAACAGCAGTAGATAAACGGCGTAACTTTGCAATTATTTCCCATCCTGATGCAGGTAAAACCACCCTGACAGAAAAACTATTATTGTACGGAGGTGCTATTCAGGAAGCTGGTGCAGTAAAAGCTAAAAGAGCACAACGTCATGCCACTTCAGACTGGATGGCAATGGAACAACAAAGAGGTATTTCTATCACTTCCACAGTTCTACAATTTGATTATCAAAACTGTCAAATAAACCTCCTAGATACTCCCGGTCACCAAGATTTTAGCGAAGATACATATAGAACATTAGCAGCAGCAGATAACGCTGTAATGCTAGAGGATGGTGCTAAAGGCTTAGAACCTCAAACTCGCAAATTATTTGAAGTTTGCAAGATGCGAAGACTACCCATTTTTACCTTTATTAATAAAATGGATAGACCAGGACGGGAACCTCTAGAACTCTTGGATGAAATTGAACAGGAATTAGGCTTAAAAACATATGCTGTAAATTGGCCAATAGGTATGGGCGATCGCTTCAAAGGAGTATTTGATCGAAGAAAACAACAAATTCACCTATTTGAGCGGAGTATTCATGGTAGGAAAGCAGCAGTCAATACAGTAGTAAATTTAGGCGACCCTAAAGTAGAAGAACTATTAGAGCAAGACCTTTATTACCAACTCAAAGAAGATTTAGAATTGCTAGAGGAATTAGGTTCAGCTTTAGATTTAGAACAGATACATAAAGGAGAAATGACTCCTGTATTTTTTGGTAGTGCAATGACTAATTTTGGGGTGCAATTATTCTTAGATGCTTTCTTAGAATATGCTCTTAAACCAGGTACTCATAAAAGTACTGTTGGGGAAATTTCTCCTACTTATCCAAGCTTCACTGGATTTGTGTTTAAATTGCAAGCTAATATGGACCCCAAACATCGAGATAGGGTGGCATTTATTAGAGTTTGCACAGGAAAATTTGAAAAAGATATGACAGTTAGTCATGCTAGAACAGGTAAAATAGTGCGATTATCGCGTCCCCAAAAGTTATTTGCTCAAGACAGAGCATCTATCGAAAATGCCTATCCTGGTGACATAATTGGTTTAAATAATCCTGGAGTATTTGCCATAGGAGATACTATTTATAATGGCAAAAAATTAGAGTACGAAGGTATTCCCTGTTTCTCACCAGAAATATTTGCTTATTTAAGGAATCCTAATCCTTCTAAATTTAAGCAATTTCGTAAGGGAGTTAATGAATTACGAGAAGAAGGTGCAGTGCAAATTATGTACTCAGCAGATGAGGCAAAAAGAGACCCTATTTTAGCTGCTGTTGGGCAGTTACAATTAGAGGTAGTTCAGTTTAGAATGCAAAATGAATATGGAGTGGAAACTAGAGTAGAAATGTTGCCTTTTAGTGTGGCACGTTGGGTAGATGGTGGCTGGGAAACACTGGAAAAAGTGGGTAGGTTATTTAATACTGTAGCAGTCAAAGATAGCTGGGGGCGACCAGTTTTATTATTTAAAAATGAATGGAATTGTCAACAGGTAGAATCTGAGCATCCAGAGTTAAAATTGAATACTACTGCCCCAGTAGTTTCTGGTCAAGAACCAGAATCTTTGTAAGGATAAGTCAAATTTAAACCTTTAAAAAAAAGCATAAATTCAGAAGATTGGGTTGAATATTAATACCTTTCTTTCCTCCTTCCTTCTTCAAGTAAAGTGAGTTAAGTGCCTAGGTAAAATTAATTACCTAATTTTATTCCCAAATCACTGGGAATATATGCTTTTTAGCTTGAAAATATGTGTAATTAATTCTGCATAACTACATAACTACTTAAGGATGTGTTGCTAATAATTAATAATGAAACGAAAACAAATAATTACTCTATTAACCATCAGTTTGCTCGCAGTAGGAACTGGAGAATTTATTAGGCAAAGATTAGCAAAAAGAGATTTATCTAGAGATGTTAGTATTACCTTAGATAATGCACTATGGAAACAAAACAAAGAAAACCTTATCTATCAAGATCTTACTTTAGACTTAATTTGCACAAATTCCCAATGCGAAGCGGAAATCTGGGGTTTTTCCCCAACATTTAATCGAGCAGAGCATGATGGCATTGTTGATCTGATTAAAAAAGATAATTCCTGGGAACTCAAAGTAAAAATCAATATTAACTCTGACCCTTGGATCAGAGGTGGAGAAGCAGAATATCTAATCGAATTGCAACCTCATCAAAAAGATAAAGAACAGATAGTTGGTAGTTATTCAGGAACTTTTAACAAAGAAGTTGTCAATGGAAAAGTTACCGGAAGTATTGCGCCCTATTCCTCCAGAAAAATACCCAACTATAAATCCATATCTCCCAGAGAACATCCACGGCTGATTTTCCGTCAAAATCAACTGCCAAAATTACGAGAAAAAGCTAAAACTCCCACGGGTAAAGCTATTCTAGCCAAACTTGAAAACTCTCTTCAGCAAAAAATTTATTATAAAGGATACGTTCCTAATGGTGGATATCATGCAGCAGGTCATTGTTTCCTATCCCTATTAAACGATGACCCCCAAGCAGCAGAAATAGCATGGCAAATAGTAGAAAAATCCTTAAATAATCCTGGCCCACGATTATTGGAACACTCCCCCATTGTGGCGGGTGTCACCCTAGCTTATGACCTTTGTTATGATGCTTGGGGCGAGAAACGGGTAAAAAAAATTACAGATTGGTTAGGACAACAGATAAAAATATTAATTGCAGGTACTCGTGGCAAAGGTTGGAATCCTTATGCTTGGAGCAATTGGAGTGGAAGAGCACGGGGAGCTGCTGGTTTGGCCGCATTGGCAATTTTGTCTGAACCGGAAGAGTATTTTTCTGAACCTACTGATGTGACACGACTTTTGAAAATTTCTGAACGATATATTAAGCGTTATCTTAATACTGCGGTGGGCGATCGCTCTTTTGGTACTGAGGGAGACCTCTATACTATTCAACCTTGGATACTAGTACTTTTACCATTTTTTCAAGCTTATGAAAATGTTGTCGGCCCAAATTTGGTCACAGATTCAAGTGTAGAATGGTTTTTATCTCACTATGTGATGCGGATAGTAGGAGAAAAGGGAGAGATATCCTTTCCTAGTTATGGTCGTCATCGCCGGGGAGATGTAAAGCGTCTGTTTTCTCTTGGTTGGAAAAGTGTACCAGAAAAATTTTTGCCAGGGGTGATGTGGTTTTTTAACCGTCATTTTGCTTGGGAAGGCGATCGCTCATTTGCCATCAAGCAACCCCATGAAGCTGCTTTTATTTTGGAAGCATATCCTGAGAATCTAATAGACACTTCTAATGAAAATTTTCTGAAAAGCTTGTTAAATTTTAATTTCCTTAAAAGTTTAAAACCCAAAAATCCAGCAAAGGTGTTTGAGCGGGTATTGGTAGATAAAGAAAAGGGCTTTTATCTATTTCGTAATCAATGGAAGGATAAAGATGATTTTGTGGCAAGTATTTATTTAAAACAGCAACTTTTGAGAGCTTCCTGGTCATTTCCTGAAGCGGGTAGTTTTCGGATTTGGGGTCTAGGTGGACGTTGGGCAAGTGCAGGTCCAGATAATAATCAAAGGGAGGATGAAAATGTAGTACTTTTAGGGGACATGGCTGCAAGAGGAGCCGCTCAACCAAAGTTTTTTCAGGGGGAAGTAGATGGATCGGGGGTGGTGAGTATAAGTATGGATGATGTGTTTCAAGATAATGGTTTTGAGTCATTGCGATCTTTTGCTGTTGACTATAGTGGGATATCGGGTATACCTGCTTTGTTTGTGGTAGTGGATAAGTTGACTAGGGATACGCCGGAAAAAATTTGGGTGATGCATACTCAGGAGCAGGTCGTGGTTAAAGATAATGGTTTTATATTAAAGGCTGATTCTGGAGCTACAATGAGGGGAATTTTTGTTGCCCCTGGGGAGGTGAAGATTGAGGTTGAGGAAACCTACAGAGGTAGAAAAATATTGGCAAGAGGGGGTGAGAATTTTTTTGTGGTGATGACTGTGCAAAATGGTATTGTTCCCAACTTTGAGATTTCGGGTAGTGGTTTAGATGCTCAGGTTAGGGTAGGAAAGAGAATGATTCTGTTTAGAGAAAATAAAATTATCCTGAAAAAGTAATTCAAATCCTAAAAGTTTTGCTATCAATTGCCAAGTATTATTTTTATTGTGATTGAAACTCAACCTGATTAGGATAGAATAGACTCAACAAAAATACGACTAATTCACCAAACCATGATTAGTAAAACAGCATTAGCTCTAGGCTACATTGCCTATTCTTGTACTAAATAATTCAAGAATTGCCAGTGCTTTTACTACATCTATAATACCTTATATCCTAGTTCAAAAAAAGACACCAAAAAATCTAGCTGCTCAAGCATTATATTACGCATAAAAGGCTTCTACCTTTAACAACCATCGTGAATATAAAAAAGAATTAAACAATGCTAAAAAGTTGATTTTATCACTCCCAAATTATGAAGCCAGAGAAAACTTAATCCGTGCATTAAAGATTCATATTATTGTTGATTCTTTATTTTATTGTCAAGATGTTAACCTAAACTTACAACAACAAAATAACTGTATTTTAAAGCAACTATTAAAAATAACCAATATTTCACCTTTTGCTGCTCAAATAGTTAAGCAAGTAAAAGAAGGAATTCCCATTGACATTAGCTTCATAAGAATACAGCCAAGATTAATACGAGACGCTAGAAATTGGCGTCAATCTATATTTTCTAAAATTTATAACTTCTATATCTCAATTAATGGTGAAAAATGCTATAGAAATTTAGGGATTTATTTTATTTAAGTCAGGACTTACGCAACGGCACTAAACTAATAGCAGTGGCAATATCTTGAAAAAGACAATTTATGCACCATATATAGCGGTACTGTGTAATTCCTGTAAGTAAGAAACAAGAAAAGGCTAAATTTTTAAACCTTACTTTGAACTTTTACAGCAATTTCCTATTTAATAAAGTACATCTCAAAAGACAAATAATATTGATAACTTGTTACATACCCAAGGCTTATATTACTCTTGAGTTCTAAGTTTCGGGTTTTCCTTCCTTCTCAGTAGATAATTTGAAGACTCCAAAATTTAGTCTAAACTTCAGATCCCTACCTACTCCCTAAATAAAGTAAAATGATGAAAATTCTTCACCTCTCTGATATTCATATTGGCAGTGGTTTCTCTCACGGTCGCATCAACCCAGAAACAGGTTTAAACACTCGCCTGGAAGACTTTATTTCCAGTCTAAAACTTTGTATAGATAGAGCAATTTCTGAACCAGTCGATTTAGTTTTATTTGGTGGAGATGCTTTCCCAGATGCTACTCCCCCACCATATATAAAACAAGCTTTTGCTAGTCAATTACGACGTTTAGTAGATGCTCAAATTCCCACAGTATTATTAGTAGGAAACCACGATCAACATTCCCAAGGTCAAGGGGGTGCAAGTTTAGGTATTTATCGAACTTTAGGAATACCTGGAGTTGTGGTAGGGGATGGCTTAGAAACTCACAAAATTCAAACTCAAAATGGTTCTATTCAAATTATTACTTTGCCTTGGTTAACTGCTTCTAGTTTAATGACAAAATCCGAGACCGAAGGTCAATCTATGAGTCAGGTAAATGAGTCATTAATTCAAAAACTGCGGTTGATATTAG
>JAKQYF010000216.1 GCA_023356535.1 Trichodesmium sp. MAG_R03
TTCCTGGGACAGATAAATAGTCTGGGTAGCTTCAGCAAATGCGCCATTGGCCCCATCAATCTCAGCAGATGAAATAACCCTAATTGCTGGCCAACTAATATTGGCCTCTTTGTCCCAATTGTTCCCAAAGGCCAAATCCATCTTGGCCTCAAATTCTGGGGTTGCTGCAAATCCCTGTAAAGACTGAAGACTTTCAACTACAGCTGAATTGATCACCTGTACGATCGCCTCGCCAGTCACAGGATCTACGGATGGATCGGCAGAAATATCTACTATTTGTTCATAAATTGGTGAATTTTGAGGTAGAATTATACTATCTAAATTACTTAGCTGTATAATTGGAACAGATGATAATTCAGCACCAGAAATAAATATTAATGGATTATGAATATCTATTTCTGGTATAATCGAACTAGTTGTTTCTGGAGAAAAATCAAAATTTAAATTATGATCACCGTTTTCCATAGACATAATGAATTCCTCAGAGTAATTAATGAGTTATTTACACTTAAAAACTTGATACAAGTTGCTTGGATTACCAATGATTATGATATTTGCACTAGAAGGAGCTTGTCAGTGATAAAAAGTGTTAAAAAGTAACCAAAAAGTAACCAGTTTATATTCTTATTAACTGGGAACAGTCTTTTTGTTAAACATTGTTTCGGCAGAAAAGTATACCAATGAATGTAGATGATGCCTTGGAGATAGTAGAACTTGTCTTAGATAAAGAAAGTAATTTTACAAATGTGCAAGAGATTATATTCCGGGAATGTTGGCATGGAAGGTGTTCTTATCAGGAGATAGCAAAGCTTTATAGTTATGAATATGAATATATTAAGTCCACGGCAGCTAAACTTTGGAAATGTTTATCGGTAGCTTTTGGTGAAAAGGTAAAAAAGGGCAATCTAAAATCAGTGATTAATCGTTATCTGAGGCGACAGCATATTACTTTTAATCGTAATGTTTTTGAGACAAAATACATTGGTGCTACACAAAATGTAAGTAAAAAAAGACAATTAGTTCATGTAAATCAATCTCAATACTGTCAGTTATATACAGATAAATTCAGCACTGCTGAAAAAAAAGAAAATCAAAGCAGAAATATTACTACTCCAGAATCAGGAAATAATCATAATAACTCCTCATTTTCTCAACTTTCTCAACTTTCTCAGTCTTTACTTCAAGAAGCTGAAGCCAAAATTGCCGAAGCTTTAGACAGTATAGACGTGACTTTTTTTATGAGCCCAAACATTAGATTAACTACTCCAGAAGGTAAATACAATTTGCAGCCAAATTTTGTAATTTACTATGGAGGAAAACTAGGAATTATAGAAATTGATGAGACAGAAAAAGGATTAAATAATGGGGTAGGTAGTCAGACAGAAAAAAATAGCGATCGCTTGTTATCAAATACTAATATTAATCTTATCAAACATTACGAAGATATTAGGTGTTTTCTAGAATCAGATTTAGTCATCAAAGAATTTATAGAGATATTAAGTAATATTGACTCTAGCAGTGATGTTGATAGAAATTTACTTGAGTAAAAGACTGGGAAAAAGTCATCCCTGAATCAAATTTTCTGGCGAAAATGCTCCGCAAATTAGTAATGTCAACTTGATATTCCATGTTTTTGTTTGAGTTTAGTCAATGCTTCTTTGGCTGAAAAAGTGCGTCCTTCTTGTACTGAATTTAAACCTGCCTGAAGATCTTCTATTTCTTGTATACGCTCTACTAATTCTAATAATTTTTGGTATGACTCCGCATCCTGAATTACTATTTCAGCTTTACCGTTAGCCGTGAGGACGAGAGGATTTCCACTTTCCTTGATTCGTCGCAAGTATTCGCTAGCATTACACTTAAAATTAGTCAGGGAGTCGATGTCTTTAGTTATGTCTAGCATTTTGTTAGGTTAGAGAGCTATTTAGGAATGAGAATAAAATATGATCCACAAATATTGGCGCTTGAGTATTGCACTAAAAGGTTTCTGTACAGAAAATCTGGAGGTTAATAAATTCTCATTCCTTAGCATTATATTAGATCCTTGAAAAATTAGAGAAAAAGCGATCGCCCCTCAACTCCAACTCTTACTTCCTCAAAATTTCCACACTATCCTGATTTTTCCCATCAGCAGGATCAGTTTTACTATTCCCATTAACATAACCATTACCAATCTGATCACCATCTGCCAAATCTTGAGCCGACTTAGGAAATAAACCCAACTGCAAACCTTTCGCCATCACATAAAACACAGGCACTACATACAAACTCAAAACTGTAGACACCAACATTCCACCCATAACCGACATCCCGATGGAAACCCGACTAGCAGCACCCGGACCAGAAGCAAACGCCAAGGGCATAACCCCAAAAATTGTCGAAAATGCCGTCATCAAAATCGGACGAAACCGCAACCGCGATGCCTCTTCAGTTAATTGAACATCAATATTGGGGTATCTCAAAAGGCTAGAACTACAAGCCCAAGTACAAATCATCATAAAGCCCATACAACCTACTAAGATGGTGGAACTTAAATTTCGTTGGTGATCTCTTTTTTTTCTGTAGTCATATCTAAAATATACCTCCAAACAAGGAACATTGAAATTGCATTTCCATCGCTTAACTATTTGCTTGCTTTACTAATAGCAGGATTTTATGAAATTAAGAATGTAGATTGTAGTATATTTTAACATCCTTTTCCACACTTCATTCTGCTTCAATATTTTCCAATATTTGCCAGAAGTAGGCGATCGCTTGTTACAAAATACTAATAGCGAAAATCATCATAACTACTTTTTCTTCAATACTTTTAATTATTTAGTTTTTTCGACTATTAATTCACTCATAAAAAGAGCCAGCACAATTTTATTTTGTACTGGCTCTCTTTGTTTTTGTTTCTGGCTAATCCACATTAACCCGAGGGGCCGAGTGGATAAGAGCTAAAATAAATCTAGCCTTATATATTATTGTTTACAACTAAACCGCATTAACCCAAGCGGCGGGTGAATATATTCATTATAGGATAATTATACAAATTGTCAACTCTTGACATACTCCGGAAGCTGCTCTTACGAGACAGGGCGGGATTCCATAAAATCGCTGTTAGGGGCTTTCTGCCTCATAGCACCCGTATATGCGAGATTTACCCTCTTCAGGTCAAAAAGCCGGGACCCATACTGACACTGCTCCTCCCGCAGCCAAAATGTTTATACTTGCGTTCCTATCTAAGGTGAGATACTGCTGTAAAATACCTACACAATTCAGGCAAAACCCGGTAAAACCTGGTAATGTCAGTCTTGATGTTTATTTCCTGCTTCAACCTGGGGAGTCGGCTCCTTCCAGTTCACAGGCGTAACTTTGGGTACAGCCCACCCTAGTTTTTTGATTTACTTCCCCATATTGGGAAAGAACTAATGCCGCATTTAAGTCGCGGTCCCACACTATAGCGTCAGCTGAGTGTGGGCTTCTCACTTTCCAGTCCCGGTACTCCGTAGGATTCAACAGGCCTTAAGGACGAAATGCCCTACCGCCCTGTTTTTTGTATATTAATTTAGTCTTCTCCTTAACCATAATACCAAGTTGGAAAAATGACAACTATTACACAATCGGATTTTGTATCAAATGGTCGTTCAGTGTCAGATTTGAAAGCCCATTTAATATTAACAACCAAGTACAGGAAACCAAAATAATATTGTCAATGAATGTCCCGTCGAGTCCCATTGGTTGACCGTCGATCCATCTAAAAATCTGAAGGTAGAAGGTAGAAGGTTCAAGACATAAGGCAAAAGGAACAAGGGTTAGAGCTATTTTTCTGTCTTAAAATTACTTTACCAAATTTAACATTAATTTGGTGCTAATTTGGTGTTTTTTTGGTATAGTAAGCATATACAAGACTTACGCAACGACACTAATTAGAGTGGCTTTGTCTGGTAAAAATCCCTAAACTATACGCTGATACGCTGTATATAGGGATACTACATAAGTCCTGATATATCAAAGAAGGAAAAACCAAGCAAAATAAAACATAAATATGATGATTCAACTTTATTCACTCCCTCTTTTTCCTAAGAAAATGGGGCTCTTTTTCCTAAGAAAATGGGGGGGGGAGTTGTAGGTAAAGAGCTAAAGTAAATCTACCCTTATATCTGTCAAATTAAGGATATTAAGTCGATGAAAAACAGAACAAAACCTCAAGCTTCTCCCCTTCCAACTAAAAATAAGCGGATGTCTATAACTTTGCCAGTAGAAATAGCTGAAATGTTAGAATTTCTCGCTGCTTCTCAAGGCATTACTCAAAATGAGGCATTGCGTAAAGCTATTGCAACCGAGAATTATTTTAGAAGAGAAATAATGCAAGGCGCTACTATTCTAATTACGAATTCAGATAAAGAATCAGTAAAAGAAGTAGTTTTGCGATAATATTTTTGTGCTTGGTTAGGTGAGGAGCTTTGTAAAACTACAAGTACCTAACAATTATGAGTGACGATCAAAAAGAGAATAACCAAGCTAACTATGAAAATCACATTCATGAAAGAGTATTAGATCGCCAAGAATTAGCAGAAATGCTAAGAATAAGAAAGTTCAATGAAGGAGATGAATCTAAAAATAGAACTTTCAATCACATTTTTGAAAGACCATTAACTCCAAAAGATTTGGAAATACTAATAGAAGTAGCTAAAATTAAAAAAGAGCTAAATGAAGCCCAAACTAAGAGAACCTTGGCTGGTGTAATTGTAATGAATTCCATTGCATCATGGGTTCTTGTTATTAGTATAGTAGTGTCTACAAATTCTATTAGCAACCCAACAACCCTAAAGAATATATCTTTGATTATCGGTCCGCAAGTAACCTTGTTGAAAGGTGTGATTAACCATTATTTTAAAAATAAGCGTTAGGACTTGATACACAAAGTGTTCAAGAGTTAAAATAAGCACAGTATAGTAGTCTAGTAACTACTATACTGTTTATTAGATGCTTGAAAAATTAGAGAAAAAGCGATCGCCCTTCAACTCCAACTCTTACTTTCTCAAATTTTCCACACTATCCTGATTTTTCCCATCAGCAGGATCAGTTTTACTATTCTCATTAACATAACCATTACTAATCTGATCACCATCTGCCAAATCTTGAGCCGACTTAGGAAATAAACCCAACTGCAAACCTTTCGCCATCACATAAAACACAGGCACCACATACAAACTCAAAACTGTAGACACCAACATTCCACCCAGAACCGATATCCCGATGGAAACCCGACTAGCAGCACCCGGACCAGAAGCAAACGCCAAGGGCATAACCCCGAAAATTGTCGAAAATGCAGTCATCAAAATCGGACGAAACCGCAACCGCGATGCCTCAATAGCAGCTTTAGTAACAGACATTCCTTTCGCCAATAACTGGTTAGCAAATTCCACAATCAAAATTGAATAGTTGCCTAACCAATTAACATAATCAACCCAATGCGACTGTCAACATTCACCTCGAATGAAATAACCAAACTATTACCCAAAAAGATAAGACAAATCCTAAAATTACCAATGGTTTTATTCTCATCAACAGACGCAATGAGCGATCGTATATTACTGAGATGCGACTGAGGGCATAATCAAATAAATCTAAAGGAATGGCAAATAGGCGAGAAATAAAATTTTTTTTGTTCTCTTGGTTCTTGTTTTTTGAGAATTCGCCCTGACAATGATGGTGCTAATGTCAAAGCAACAAAGGTATTGAGAATTGAAGAGTTTTGGCATTCGTTTTGGTTTTTAATTAATAGTGGTGCGTTGCGGCTAGCACCTTTTCATGTTGCGCAGCAAAACGCACCCTACTGGACTAAAATTTAGAAGTAGAAAGGTATTTAGTGGGACTTACACATTTTCTGGGTAGAAAAATGCTTGAAAGTTACTCTAGGCAAAGGAATTACATCAAAACCCTAAAAATGGCTAGAACCCTTGGTAATAAAGGAATCATACCTTTTCCACGTAAAAACCTCTGGCCGTCTATATTTAAGCCTATTTTTTACTGTTTTTTTGTGTAAGTTCCGTTAGCAATCTCTTGTAAATGTGAGAACTTTATGCTATGCTCTCTACCGTTGTTTATTTATATGGATAGAGTTAGTATGAAGGATTTTCTTTTATAATGGATTCACCTTAGTGAGATATACCCATCCCAGGCAAGATGCCCGCACTGGAAACATTTAAATAAGAAGCAATGCAAATCCAAGACTATTTCAATTTTCTAGCCCCTGATGATATCCGCATCAAAGGTAGCCGCATTGGTATCGAAAGTGTTCTCTATGAATACATTTATCGTGCTAAAACTCCTGAAGAAATTGCCGAACAATTTCAGACTATTACCCTGGAAGATGTCTACGCCACCATCCTCTACTATTTACACAACAAAGAGGAAGTCAGAACTTACTTAGCTGACTGGCTAGAGTTTTGTCGCCAACAACGGGAAGAGCAAATGCGTAATCCTTCCCCTGCACGGCAGAGGTTTCGCCAATTAAAGGCAGAAGCAGATGTTCAACAAGAGTACACTGAGTCAGGGAACACTATATGACAATTCAATATTTGCTTGATGAGCATATCGCCCCCCTGTACCGAACCCAACTGGTGCGCCAAGCACCAGATCTCGTTGTCAGGATGATTGGCGATCCTGACGCTCCTCCAAAAGGAACTCTCGATCCAGAGATTTTAATTTGGTGTGAGACTCATAATTTCATCTTAGTGACAAACAATCGAAAATCTATGCCTAAACACCTGGCAGATCATCTTGCAGAAGGTCAGCACATACCCGGCATTTTTATCATCGATCCATCCAAAAATATTGGTGAAATTCTCACAGAGTTAATCATTATTGCGGGTGCTTCCTTTCTCAATGAGTATCAAGACCGATTTGAATACTTACCATTGAGCAAATAATAAGATATTGATACACCGTTTTTCTAAATATCCATTAAAATTAAGTAAATTTAGTAAATAGTAATGGCCAGTACAATAGTTAGCGAAGGAAAGCGATGTATCTTTGGAGGAGAAAATATGGCTAATGGAAAAAATCATAGCTCAAGAGATGTTCAGCTATTTCGACCTCAGCATTGTCAATTTTGTGAGATTATGCCGTAATTTTTTACAGCGCTTTTCAAATTGATGAACTACATCGCCATAATCAAAACCTTGTAGGGACGTTTTGCTAACGCAAAGCTCCGCTAACGCTACGCGACATGTTTGCGCAGCATTCCGTCAGGAAAACGCATTTTTGTTATGCAACGTCCCTACTGTGGTCTACCGACATGAAAACTGCTGTAAAGTTCGTAAGGTATTGAAGCGCGATCGCCCCTCAACTCCAACTCTTACTTTCTCAAATTTTCCACACTATCCTGATTTTTCCCATCAGCAGGATCAGTTTTACTATTCTCATTAACATAACCATTACTAATCTGATCACCATCTGCCAAATCTTGAGCCGACTTAGGAAATAAACCCAACTGCAAACCTTTCGCCATCACATAAAACACAGGCACCACATACAAACTCAAAACTGTAGACACCAACATTCCACCCAGAACCGATATCCCGATGGAAACCCGACTAGCAGCACCCGGACCAGAAGCAAACGCCAAGGGCATAACCCCGAAAATTGTCGAAAATGCAGTCATCAAAATCGGACGAAACCGCAACCGCGATGCCTCAATAGCAGCTTTAGTAACAGACATTCCTTTCGCCAATAACTGGTTAGCAAATTCCACAATCAAAATTGAATAGTTGCCTAACCAATTAACATAATCAACCCAATGCGACTGTCAACATTCACCTCGAATGAAATAACCAAACTATTACCCAAAAAGATAAGACAAATCCTAAAATTACCAATGGTTTTATTCTCATCAACAGACGCAATGAGCGATCGTATATTACTGAGATGCGACTGAGGGCATAATCAAATAAATCTAAAGGAATGGCAAATAGGCGAGAAATAAAATTTTTTTTGTTCTCTTGGTTCTTGTTTTTTGAGAATTCGCCCTGACAATGATGGTGCTAATGTCAAAGCAACAAAGGTATTGAGAATTGAAGAGTTTTGGCATTCGTTTTGGTTTTTAATTAATAGTGGTGCGTTGCGGCTAGCACCTTTTCATGTTGCGCAGCAAAACGCACCCTACTGGACTAAAATTTAGAAGTAGAAAGGTATTTAGTGGGACTTACACATTTTCTGGGTAGAAAAATGCTTGAAAGTTACTCTAGGCAAAGGAATTACATCAAAACCCTAAAAATGGCTAGAACCCTTGGTAATAAAGGAATCATACCTTTTCCACGTAAAAACCTCTGGCCGTCTATATTTAAGCCTATTTTTTACTGTTTTTTTGTGTAAGTTCCGTTAGCAATCTCTTGTAAATGTGAGAACTTTATGCTATGCTCTCTACCGTTGTTTATTTATATGGATAGAGTTAGTATGAAGGATTTTCTTTTATAATGGATTCACCTTAGTGAGATATACCCATCCCAGGCAAGATGCCCGCACTGGAAACATTTAAATAAGAAGCAATGCAAATCCAAGACTATTTCAATTTTCTAGCCCCTGATGATATCCGCATCAAAGGTAGCCGCATTGGTATCGAAAGTGTTCTCTATGAATACATTTATCGTGCTAAAACTCCTGAAGAAATTGCCGAACAATTTCAGACTATTACCCTGGAAGATGTCTACGCCACCATCCTCTACTATTTACACAACAAAGAGGAAGTCAGAACTTACTTAGCTGACTGGCTAGAGTTTTGTCGCCAACAACGGGAAGAGCAAATGCGTAATCCTTCCCCTGCACGGCAGAGGTTTCGCCAATTAAAGGCAGAAGCAGATGTTCAACAAGAGTACACTGAGTCAGGGAACACTATATGACAATTCAATATTTGCTTGATGAGCATATCGCCCCCCTGTACCGAACCCAACTGGTGCGCCAAGCACCAGATCTCGTTGTCAGGATGATTGGCGATCCTGACGCTCCTCCAAAAGGAACTCTCGATCCAGAGATTTTAATTTGGTGTGAGACTCATAATTTCATCTTAGTGACAAACAATCGAAAATCTATGCCTAAACACCTGGCAGATCATCTTGCAGAAGGTCAGCACATACCCGGCATTTTTATCATCGATCCATCCAAAAATATTGGTGAAATTCTCACAGAGTTAATCATTATTGCGGGTGCTTCCTTTCTCAATGAGTATCAAGACCGATTTGAATACTTACCATTGAGCAAATAATAAGATATTGATACACCGTTTTTCTAAATATCCATTAAAATTAAGTAAATTTAGTAAATAGTAATGGCCAGTACAATAGTTAGCGAAGGAAAGCGATGTATCTTTGGAGGAGAAAATATGGCTAATGGAAAAAATCATAGCTCAAGAGATGTTCAGCTATTTCGACCTCAGCATTGTCAATTTTGTGAGATTATGCCGTAATTTTTTACAGCGCTTTTCAAATTGATGAACTACATCGCCATAATCAAAACCTTGTAGGGACGTTTTGCTAACGCAAAGCTCCGCTAACGCTACGCGACATGTTTGCGCAGCATTCCGTCAGGAAAACGCATTTTTGTTATGCAACGTCCCTACTGTGGTCTACCG
>JAKQYF010000217.1 GCA_023356535.1 Trichodesmium sp. MAG_R03
AATAACCGTGAAATAAACTCAACTGTTGATGACCATATGTTACTGCATCTGTTCCATCTATATCTAAGATAATTTCTGCTGGTGGTTTGGCATAACTTTCTATGAATTTATCCACAAAAAACGCCGTAGTTTTTTAATTTATTGAGACAAAATTTGGTTTTCTAACCTACTCATAGTTGGTTGAGAAGCTAATGATTCTCCTTCAATTGTTGGTGTTTTTCCACAAATAAGCTGTAAAATCGGATCCACCGCGCAAATAATTACTATCATTGGCATCTTCATAACCACCAATGATTTGATAAACTCTTTGACTCACTAATTGAATTAAAGAATGTTTAATTTTATGTCTTTCTCTTTTTTCTTCTAAACACTCAGCAAAACCTTGACAAATTTTGATGTTTTCTTCAGCTTGTCTTACCATTGATAAACCTGCATCTGAACTCAAATCAAGAGAAGAAAACTTAACATCTAATTTTTTACTCGTGGCAAAATTAAAAGGTAATTGCTGATTAAATAAAGTCATTTATTACTAACTTAAAAGACACAAATTATTAATTATTGATTATACCTTATTATAGAAATAATTAGGGATTAAAAACATAATTATTGTAGGAATTACCCTAACTAATTTCTTTTAGTCTAAAGTTTAATCCGACATTCCACAGATATTCATATATCTTTATATATATTTACATTTTCAATGAAACTTATACGAAAAACCTTCATTCTAGAACTCAATATCAATAAAATTTATTAATAACTAATTTTTTATGAGAAAATTAGTTACAATTCTTTATAATAGTGAAAATCGATGCCCATAGCTCTAAGGCTTTCAGGGAGAGCATTCGGGGCGATAGATTAATAAAAATTATCAATTTAATGTTAAGAAGTGCGGAATGTGGGTTGAATACGAATATCCGACATTCCGCAGATATTCATATATCTTTATGTATATTTACATTTTCAAATAGACTTATACCAAAAACCTTGATTTATAGAACTGAGTATCAATAAAATTTATCAATAACTAATTTTTTATGAGAAAATGAGTTATAATTCTTTATAATAGTGAAAATCGATGCTCATAGCTATATGGCTTTCAGGAAGAGTATTCGGGGCGATAGATTAATAAAACTTATCAATTTAATGTTAAGAAGTGCGGAATGTGGGGAATATTTATTTGGATGGGAGAAAAAAGGCAGACTGCTTTTACTCTTGATAAACTACAAGTCAAACTGAATATGGGTTTACATTATCTTTTCAATTTTCTGATGAATAATTCAGGCTATCTGATCACAATTCCATATTTATTTAGCTAGCCATAATTATGGTAAAAAAACTTCTCAATATGCTCTGAAATTCCCAACTCAAAATTTTGATCAAATGCAGGAAAAATTTTATTTATGAAAAAATGTTGACAAAGTTGTGATCAAGAAGTTAAGATAAATATTACTAGAATCAAAATACAGTAAGCCTAATCTGGCCAAAAAGCACAGCAAAGGTGCCGCTGGAGCGGAGGAACCAAAAATAAGGGGCTTATCTCTGAAGAAAAATCTTTAAGGCTTAAGAAATTTTAAAGATATAGAGAAGGACATTTCTCAGCCCTAGCCCGTCAGCTAACTTCGTAGGCATTGAGAGGAGAATGAAGAGTCAACTTTCTATAACAATTAGACAGATTGTCGATTCAAAATCTTTAGTTTGTATAAGTATGATTAGTTACGCCCAATAAACTTGACTCTGACGATATAGAAAAATGGCCGAAAAACTGAATAATTCCCTTTTTGCGACCCTTGCTGTAGTGATTTCAATACCTCAAGGAGCTGTACGGAAGTGCAAAGATAGCTTTGATATAGTAAATTTAATTTTATTGCCAGCATCAGGATTTTTTTGGATGATCATGTTGTGGTCTATGTTGAATTCCTTTTTCACAACATTTATGCCTAGTCCTTGTTTACCAACAGTTATCAACACAGCTATAAGTGTTTCTAAGATTTCCCAAGAATACTTAGGAGTAGCGCAAGCTCTTTGGAGTTGCTCTAATGAAACTCAATATATAAGTAGTTTGTCTGTTCGTGAAGTTATTCCTTGCTCAGAACAAACCTACACATCCATCTAATATTTACTGGAACATTGGGTCTGAGCCCTACCAGTTTTAGCACGGAGTTTTTATTCTCTTGAAAGACAGATAGGGAGATAGGGCTGTTTGAGTCTCAAATTTAGCGATCGCCTAAGCTCTTAATTGAAGGCAATTTTATCTCTTTTTTTTCTGAGCAAAAAATGGCGTGGTCGCTTCGTTGTGCAACGGTTTTATATCCCTAACTTTATTCTAATGGTGGTGGAGAATAAAAACTCCCTAATTTCTTGTAGTCTAAGAATATTCGTAATACCAGATACATCTTGCCCGGCAATTCCCGGTAAAAGTTGGGAAAACCTTTCATAGCAATGTGACGACAGAACCATCAACATTGGCGGTATCTCGCACTGCTTTGACCCGTAAAAAAAAGAATGTACTCAAAAGGTGCATCTTGATTAGAGATTATCAAAAAGAGTATCTCTAATTCAGTCTTCATTATACTTCTCCAGAAAACGTTCTCAAACCTTTATACTCCTATTCCCAAATCGGTTTTTTGGAGAGAATTGACTTGGTTGACAATTTACATCATAAAGCGATTTAATGAGTTAAACGCGAGTATAAATTTCAGAAATGCGGTCGGCTCGACCGTGAATGTCTGTGAATTAGTAACCGCCGACGGCCTCAGTTGAAGCAGGAAGCAAATCAATTTGTTAGGTTATGTGACGCTTTGTATCAGTTTTATAGAGTAAGTCTATTAGCTTAATATTGATGCTATGTACTCTGTATGGCAACTGAAGAATATCTTTCGGTTAGGACTTAGGCAAAGAAGCCGGGTTTCTAGGATAAATCGTGATTTTTAACAATAAATACTGAGGAAAAAACCCACTTTCTGAGTTCGCTTGGGTAGGTCCTGTTTGGTAATAAAACAACTTTCATCGACAAAAATAGGTAATGGCGATCGCTGATACAGATCCAGTAAATCTTTCATTGCTGAAACAGCAGCTAATGGTTGTTCCACATTAATTGAGGCAGAATGAAATCTTGCTACAAAAGCCTGCTCCCTTGACCCTAAAGTCAATATTCATTTCAACCACACTCTCGTTAAGAAGGTTGCTTAACGGTTGCCCAAAACTATCATGGGTATCATTTCTAAACCTTAATTGGTCAAAGTTCATTGATACCTTCAATGGTAGAATTTTTTATTCATCAGGACTTACGCACGGGCACTACACGAGGTTGAGGGCGAATGCCATTCGCCCCTACATATGAAGTTTTCAAGGCGAATTGCCGTAAGTCCTATTCATATTTTTTACCACATTTGTTTTTGCTAATGACTAATATAATTTATCAAATTAGTCATTAGAATTTTTTCTACTAATAATTCATCTGTCCACTAACAACAAATAGTTCTTTTTCACTTTTCTTTCGCAGGACTTTGAATAGCAATTTTTCACCTACACTACTATTCTCAACTTTCCTCTGTAACTGTTCAGCACTAACTACTAATTGGTTGTTAATTTCTAGAATTACATCTCCTATCCGCATCCCTGATTTTTCTGCTGGAGTACCAGACAATATTTTCGTTACTAAAACTCCTGCTACCTCTGGCAAATCTAAAACAGAATTGGGGTCACTATTATTTTGTTTAGCAATTTCTGGAGTTAGAGTAATCATCTGAATACCAATAAAAGGATGAGGTACTTGTTCTCCACGAGCTAATATATTTTTAATTTCTTTTGCTTTGTTTATAGGAATAGCAAAACCAATACCCATAGCATCAGCTCTAATTGCAGTATTAATCCCTATTACTTCACCCTTATAATTCAACAATGGACCCCCTGAATTTCCTGGATTAATTGCTGCATCAGTTTGAATAAAGTCTAATCTCTTATCCGGAATTCCTACTGCTGAACTAGGACGTTTTAAGGTACTAATAATTCCTAAAGTAACAGTGTTATTAAATCCTAGAGGATTTCCTACTGCTATTGCCCAATCTCCTACTTGTACTAAATCAGAATCACCTAAAATTGCTACTGGTAAATTTTCACTTTTTGTATCCACTTTAACTACTGCTAAATCTGTCACTTCATCTGTTCCTTTTACTTCTCCAATAAATTTTCTCCCATCATTTAAAGTGACAGTAACTTTGTCAGCTTCATTTACTACATGAGCATTGGTTAAAATTATGCCTTTCGGGTCAACAATAAAACCGGAACCTTGACCTTTTAACAATTCTTGTGAAGGTGGTTGAATCCTTAAATTTTCATCAAAGAAACGATCAAAAAATGGGTCTTCAAAAAAATGGCTAGTTGGACGAGTAATTAGTCTTTCTGTGTCAATTCTCACTACAGCTAAGCCAACTTTATTGACTGCTTCTGTCACAAAACTATTACTAATTCTAGTATTGATATTTTCTGGTATGGCTTGCAATGCTACTAATTGAGTATTTGATAACCCTTCAAATAACCTTGAAGCTGCCATTGCTGGTGCTACTGATAGACAAGCAAATATCAAAGTTAAAATGATAAAAGTGGCCAATGATTGAGCAGTGATTTTGCTAGTTATTCGACAAAATTTTAACAATCTTATAGTATTCATATTTGATAGACTAACGTGGTAAGCTTGGTGTTATAATACCGCTAATAATACATTATTATACTATGAAATAAATTTATGGTGATATCTAATAAACACAAAAAACAGACAGATAATGATACAGTTGAGAAAGATTCAAATTCTGAAGATAACCACCATTCTTCCGCTCATCCTCATGTTCATAGTGCAGAATCTCTACAACGTCTGATAAATAGATTATCAAGAATTGAAGGCCACGTTAGAGGAATTAAAACTATGATCCAAGATAATCGTCCTTGTCCCGATGTTTTGATACAAATAGCTGCAGTTCGTGGTGCTTTAGACCGAGTAGCTCGTATGGTTTTGGATAATCATTTATCTGATTGTATTGTTCGGGCAACTCAAGATGGAGATATTGATGTTGAAATTGCTGCTTTAAAGTCAGCTTTAGACCGATTTTTACCCTAAATTATATTGATGGTTGCAAGATAACTTATGACTATAATAATTCTATCTGATTTATGAGAGAGATGGGAGGCTAGAAAGTAAGAGATAGGATAAATAGTAGTTGGAGCTATTTTTCTAAGAAAGCTAGTAATTTTACATACAGCAAATTTCGGGCAAAAGATGTACAAGGTAAATGGTGAAAATCATGTAGTGCGGTCATCTTGCCTGCTTGGGTGTATCTCATAACAACGGAAAGCGCTGTAATGATTTTAAGATTGCTATACTACTAACTAACACTAATAAATAGTTATAGTTAGATTAATTTATCAAAAAAAATACGACTTATTAAAAGAACTATGATGTTAAATAAAATAGCATTTTGGTTACTTTGGGTAGGCTTTGGTGTTTATACTTTTCTGATCGCACCTCCTAGTCAACCAGATACTTTAGAGTTAATCCAAAAATTATCAACAGGTGAATGGGAAAATATTAATCCTTTGATTATATCTCTATTCAATATTATGGGAATTTTGCCTCTAATTTATAGTTGTTTATTATTATTTGATGGTAGAGGACAAAAAGTACCAGCATGGTTATTTTCTACTTTATCATTTGGAGTTGGGGCATTTGCTATTTGACCCTATTTAGGATGGCGTCAACCTAATCTAATTTTTTCTGGGAAAAAGAATTTATTTCTGAATATCTTAGATTCTCGAATTTTAGGAATTGCTTTAACATTAGGTACGATTTTTTTACTCATATACGGTTTAAAAAATGGCGACTGGATGGATTTTATTCGACAGTGGCAAAGTAGTAGATTTATTAATGTAATGAGTTTAGATTTTTGTATGTTGTGCTTGTTATTTCCCACTCTCTTAGATGATGATATGAGTAGGCGAGGAATGAAAAAAAATCTTTGGTATTGGGTAGCATTAGTTCCTCTTTTAGGTCCGTTAATTTATTTGTCTGTTCGTTCACCTCTGTTAGTAACAGATATCTCGACAGTATCAGACCAACAAAAAGCTACTGCAAATTAAGAAAAGAGTCGGAAGTTAGGAATGGAGAAGGAATTAGAATACATCTAGTCTGTTTCTCCTTATTCCTAGTGGTATTTAATTTTCGTTGTTGCTATCAAAACTTCAAAATGGTATTTTCGTTATAAATACAGTGGTATTTAATTTGCTTCACATTCCCGTTTGGTTACATCATGTCTGTAGCGAAACATATTCTCTAGTCGAGAGTTTACCCACCAACCCAAAAAAGATTCTGCTAACCATTCTCCAGGTAAAGAAAATGCGATCGCATCAGTTAACCTAGTCTGACCATCTTCCTTGCTAAACTGATGACGATGAGTCCAACTTGCCATTGGGCCTTCTTTTTGCTCATCAGTAAACAGACAATATTCTTCATATTCTGTATGTGTGGCCACCCACTTCACGGGAATTGGACCAAGCCAAATAATAAATTCTGATATAGCCCCTATTTCCAACCCACCTTGATGACGAATAATTTGGACTGGTTGCCAAGGTGGGGTAAGCATTTGCAAAATATCGGAACGTTCGTGGAATTTCCAAACCATCTCAACTGGAGCATTGATTAAGGTTGAATAGCGAAAATGTAACATTTTTAAACCTCAGACTCACATCATAATTATTGTTCTTAGGCTGTATTTTTATTTGCCCATTAATATAAAATCCGGCTGTACAGTAATCACGAAATTACTTCCTCTTAACACAGATTTTCTATGAATACTAATTTAAAAGTTCATGGTATTCAAATCCTTTCTTGATCCTGAATCTTGATTCCTGAGCAATACGGTAACTAATTATCCTGATTCTATCTATTTTACCGAAAAATTGGGTTTAAAGCCTCGCCCATAAGCGGGCAACTTTTTAGTTGATTTTTTTCCACGGGTTATGTCCTTGTTGCTTTTTAGTTCAAAAGTCATTCTATGAAGGCAAGATTTAAGTACCGTTAATATCCAACATTGGGCAAAAACACCAATTAACAAGGCTCGGAAGGTTGTGTCCGTGTTGTCTGGAATGATAGTCTAGCTTGCTGTCAGGAAAAGTATAAACTAGGAAAGAAAAAACCGACTAATTCTGAACTACAAAAACAGTTTATTACTCTGGCTCAAAAGACCTCAGAAAGAGTTTGGCTTTCAGGAAGTTTTTTGCCCTTGCCATTACAGCTTTCTTTAAACGATGTAATACCCAGGCTGATCAAAACTTTTTTAAATCAACTCAAGGCAACAGAAAAGGTAAACCTATAAGACCTCCTAAATTTAAGAGTAGAATGTCATTGCCAACAGCTAGATTTACAAAGGGTGGGTTTAAAGTTGGTCAGCATAAAGTCTACGTAAGCTAAAATAGGAAAGCTGAAAATTGTGTGGTCAAGGGAACTACCCGCTATTCCATCATCAGTAACAGTAGCCAAAGATTCAGCTTATCGATATTTTCTAAGTTTTGTAGTAGAAGTTTTGCCCAAAGTATTCCCTAAAACTGATAATTCAGTAGGTATAGATTTAGGAATTAAAACTAAAGTGAGCTGTAGGGACGTTACATGTAACGTCCCTACGTGGTAAAAAGATTGATACACCAAAACCACTAAACAAACGAATGCTCGAAGTACCGAAAACTAAGTAAGTCATTGTTTCCTACCGAGCCCTAGCCCCTCGGTGGGTTGACATCTCACAAGCTGCTGCTACTTTGGCAGTAGTCTTATACTGGCCGACCTCTCCGTTTTTTGTCTCGGTAAGCCTACCCGCGACTAATATATTTCTTCTTGTGAACTAAAAAGTAAGAAGAACATAACCTGTGGAAAAAAATCAACTAAAAAGTCGCCCTAGAAGAGCGAGGCTTTAAACCCAATTTTTCGGTAAGAATTCTTTTAACTTCTACTACATTTTTATTGAAGTAGAAGAATGACGAACTTGAGTTGTGAACCCATACAATTATTTGGGAGGGAATGTAGATGTTTTTCGGAAACTGATACTGATATCTGACCCCTGAATACTTACGTCAATAATAGTTAAACTCTATCAAAGAAAATCATTACAATGCTTTTTAAATTGATGAACCACATCGCCAGAACCAAAACCCCGTAGGAACGCCCTTATGCAAGGTCTCTACTGTGGTATACTGAAATAAAAACAGCTGTAAACAAAGACATTCCTGAACATAACCTAAGCAGATAAAAATTGAGCAATTATAATAATAAAGTTTTCTTACTTCTTACTTCTTACTTCTTACTTCTTACTTCTTACTTCTTACTTCTTACTTATCAAAACAGTCGCCTCAGCTAAATGCTTTTTCAAAGTGGCTTCAGATAGAGGACCTTGAATATGATTCCAAGGCAAAATTCGTTCTAATTCCCAATCATCAAAAACATAAAAATCTAACTCTGGTAACTTTCCACGCAACTCCTTAAAAGCTCTCTTATAACTACCCAAAGAATCTCCATAATTTCTCACCAATTCTAACAAAAAAGACAACCTTCTATCCCCTCTAGAAATTAAACCTTGAATTACCGACCATTTATAACTTTCTGGGCGAAAATCTATTCCCTTTGACCGTAATTTTTTCTCCAGAAATTTTAACCGTTGTTCTGAGTAAGAATTTACTCCAAACCATTGAAAAGGAGTATGAGATTTCGGCACAAAAGTGCTGCAACCTAAACTTAACCTTAACCCAGGAACAGCTTTTTTCAAAGTTAATATCATCTCCACAGTAGCATCTAAATCTTCTGACTCTTCTCCCGGCAAACCCACCATTCCATAAAACTTAATTCCTTTCATACCACCAGCTTTAGCATTAATAGCAGCTTGAATAATTTCCTCATTTTCTAACTTTTTATTGATAATTCTTCGGAGGCGATCGCTACCACTTTCTATAGCAATTGTAATTGACTTTGTATCTCTATTAGCTAAAATTTTTGCCAGCTTTTCTGTCACTGTATTTGTTCTGACCGATGCAATACTCAACCGAATATCATCATATTTTGATTGGGATAAATAATCTAATAAACTTTCAAATTCAGGATGTTGAGTTACCGAAGCACCCAATAAACCCAAACGTTTTGTCACACTTAATCCCCTGGCGATAGCTGGAATTAGAGACCCCTCTAAACTAGCACTTCTAAAGGGCAAAGTTAGATAACTTGCCAAGCAAAAACGACACATTTCGGGGCAACTTCTCACCACTTCTACCATAAAAATATTTTCCCAAGCCGCCTTTTCAGTCACAACAGTAGAAGCAGATAAACTATTACCTCGATAAGTTTGTTTTTGCACCACAGCAGGAATATCTTTATCTATAGGTTCAATAGATTTAATAGCACCATTGGTACCTTCATAAGTTACTTCATAAAGACTAGGAATATAAACCCCAGGTACTTGAGATAAATGTTTTAATTGTACTTGTTTTTCAGCACCTCTAACTTCCTTATAAGCTTCAATAAAATATCCCAATAA
>JAKQYF010000218.1:0-655 GCA_023356535.1 Trichodesmium sp. MAG_R03
TCTTTCTCAATATTATCTACAATTTCTGTAGATTTTTTTATCTCAATATTATCCAGAGTTGTTGTTGCTAAATTTTCATCTGGCAATACTTCTGTAGATTTTTCTTTCTCAATATTATCTAAAATTTCTGTAGATTTTTCTCTCTCAATATTATCCAGAGTTGTTGTTGCCAAATTTTCATCTGGCAATGCTTCTGTAGATTTTTCTTTCTCAATATTATCCAGAGTTGTTGTTGCTAAATTTTCATCTGGCAATGCTTCTGTAGATTTTTCTTTCTCAATATTATCTACAATTTCTGTAGATTTTTTTATCTCAATATTATCCAGAGTTGTTGTTGCTAAATTTTCATCTGGTAATACCTCTGTAGATTTTTCTTTCTCAATATTATCCAGAGTTGTTGTTGCTAAATTTTCATCTGGCAATGCTTCTGTAGATTTTTCTTTCTCAATATTATCTACAATTTCTGTAGATTTTTTTATCTCAATATTATCCAGAGTTGTTGTTGCTAAATTTTCATCTGGTAATACCTCTGTAGATTTTTCTTTCTCAATATTATCCAGAGTTGTTGTTGCTAAATTTTCATCTGGCAATACTTCTGTAGATTTTTCTTTCTCAATATTATCTACAATTTCTGTAGATTTTTCTATCTCAATAT
>JAKQYF010000218.1:755-9475 GCA_023356535.1 Trichodesmium sp. MAG_R03
TATCCAGAGTTGTTGTTGCCAAATTTTCATCTGGCAATGCTTCTGTAGATTTTTCTTTCTCAATATTATCTACAATTTCTGTAGATTTTTTTATCTCAATATTATCCAGAGTTGTTGTTGCCAAATTTTCATCTGGCAATGCTTCTGTAGATTTTTCTTTCTCAATATTATCTACAATTTCTGTAGATTTTTTTATCTCAATATTATCCAGAGTTGTTGTTGCTAAATTTTCATCTGGCAATAGTTCTGAAGATTTTTCTTTCTCAATATTATCCAGATTTGTTGTTGCTAAATTTTCATCTGGCAATACCTCTGTAGATTTTTCTTTCTCAATATTATCTACAATTTCTGTAGATTTTTCTGTCTCAATATTATCCAGATTTGTTGTTGCTAAATTTTCATCTGGCAATACCTCTGTAGATTTTTTTGTCTCAGTATTATCTACAGTTTCTGAAGATTTTTCTATCTCAATATTATCCAGAGTTGTTGTTGCTAAATTTTCATCTGGCAATACTTCTGAAGATTTTTCTTTCTCAATATTATCCAGAGTTGTTGTTGCTAAATTTTCATCTGGCAATAGTTTTGTAGATTTTTCTTTCTCAATATTATCCAGAGTTTCTGTAGATTTTTCTCTCTCAATATTATCCAGAGTTGTTGTTGCTAAATTTTCATCTGTTGATATTTCTTTCGGTAAATAACGATTAAAAAACTTTTTCAGAAGGTGAGAAACTACATTGTCCTTGGTTTTTAATACTTCTGGAGATTTCTCCGTCTTGACATCAGGCTCAATTTCTGGAGATTGTTCTATCTCAAGATTAGTCTTAGGTATTTGTGTTAAAGTCTCCTCTAAAAGTACTTCTGGAGGTTTCTCCATCCTAACAGGCTCAATTTCTGAAGATTGTTCTATCTCAAGATTAGTCTTAGGTATTTGTGTTAAAGTCTCCTCTAAAAGTACTTCTGGAGATTTCTCCATCCTAACAGGCTCAATTTCTGGAGATTGTTCTATCTCAAGATTAGTCTTAGGTATTTGTGTTAAAGTTTCCTCTAAAACTACTTCTGGAGGTTTCCCGGTCTCCACATCAGTTTGAGGTGTTTGTGTTAAAGTTTCATTTACAAATGATTTAGACTGAAGCTTTTTCAAAGTAAGATACTCTCGCCTTTGATCAGCTAAATAATAACCAGAATTAATTGTTAGAGCTTCTGTATAATCTGCAATAGCTTTGTCATAGTCTAAACTTGTCTCATACACAAAACCTCTATTATAATAGCTATCAGCATCATTAGGATTAAGTCGCAGTGCCTCAGTCATATCAGCGATGGCTTCCTGATAAGAGCCTATTTGAGAAAGAGCTAAACCACGATTATTGTAGACATTACTATTATTAGGGTCAATTTTAATTGCTTCAGTATAATCCAAAATTGCACCCTGATAATCTTCCGTTTGATGTTTGGCCACGCCTCGATTGTAGTAAACTTCAGCATTACTAGATTCAATTTCTATTACTCTGGTATAATCAGCAATTGCATCCTGATAATTTGCTAATTGATAATTCGCTACAGCCCGCTCATAAATAGCTATAATATCATTATATTCTATATCAGTTTCAGTGTTTTCCATTTTTGTTAATGTCTTATTTCTATAAACATTCAATTTTATAGCATTTTCAAATGAGGTGTAAAATAAAAGTTGGTTATTTACTAATAGTAGAAAGCCCGGCAAACCTGGTTAACTGTTGCTTCTTGTATGCATACCTTTTGTATAAAACCAACCAAGTTTTTACCCAACTCAAATGAAATTACTATACTATATCATTATATATTATCTTCCCAGAGATTCATCCAAGAAGCAGGGTCAGCTGATCTTAACAATCATTGACAAATAGTATCTTTTCTGATCCTATTGCTCGGAAAGGTTTCTACATTAATTTAGTAACGAAAATACATTCCAATTGTTAAGTAAGAAAACCGATAATATGAAAATTCTGTGATATTTCTAATTCCTTTAAAAGCTTGTATTGCAAGCAGATCATGAAAATATTAATTTGTCAATAAAATTTTAATTGTAATTCAGGTAAGATTATTGACAGATTACAGTGACCCCAAATTTAATATCTAAAAACCATAATTTAAAGTTTGTTGACAAAAGTCTTTTTAAGGAGTAAAGAAGCCACCCCTATGTGAAGGTTTTAGACGTGATACCAGGCACTTTTTTCGACCCAAAAAGGCTTTAGCTAATATCAGTCAATACTTTGAGATTTAATCAGCCAGCATTAATTGAAGATGTATAATTTTAGACACTAAGGTTAAGTTGTTAAGCATTTAAACGACGTATGGTAAATTTTACCAAAATAGCCAAATTCTTACTATACAACATTTATGCTTTAATTGGTTGTTATTAGAATAGGCAATCTAATTTGAACAAAATTACCGAATATCATACCCAAACAAATTCGGGTCAACCTCCCCTAACTTCAAATCATCAAACCCATACTCTCCCCAACGTCTATCCACCATTGCGGCTACATCTGGATCAGATTCCAAAGTTGCACCCCACTCATGGTCAGTCTCGGGAGGAATTTTTGTTGTCCCATCTATTCCCATCCGACCACCCAAACCAATTTTCTCACTTGCAAAATCTAAGCTATCAAAAGGAGTATTAGGCAAAATAAACACATCTCTAGAAGGATCGACTTTAGAGCTAATTGCCCAAACTACCTGACGCGGGTCGCGAATATTAATTTTCTCATCTACCACAATGACAAACTTTGTATAAGTAAACTGTGGCAAAGCACTCCAAAAAGCTAAAGCTGCTCGTCTTGCCTGACCTGGATATGCCTTCTTAATAGAAATAACTGCAGCTTTGTAACTGAGTGCTTCCATTGGCAGGAAAAAATCTACAATTTCTGAAACTTGCTGCCTAAGAATAGGAGTATAGATTCTATTAAGAGCGATCGCCATCATTGCCTCTTCTTTGGGAGGTCTGCCACTAAAAGTTGTTAAATAAATTGGGTCTTTCCGGTGAGTCATGCAGTGAAATCTAATCATTGGAGAATTCTCTACTCCACCATAATAACCCATGTGGTCGCCAAAGGGTCCATCTGGCAATACTTCCCCTGGAGTAATAGTGCCTTCTAGAACAAATTCTGAATCTGCTGGTACCTCCAAGTCTAAGGTTTTGCACTTATTTAACTTCACACCTGAACCACCATAAAGCCCGGCAAATAACCATTCAGATAAATCTACTGGAATTGGAGTAGCAGCAGCGAGAATAATTAATGGGTCTACTCCCAGAGCGATCGCAATCTCCAACTTTTTCCCATTTTCTGCGGCCTTCCTTAGATGTCGCGCTCCACCACGCACTGATAACCAATGTACACTCATAATATTACGAGATTGTAACTGCAACCGATAAACTCCCACATTAGGAGTACCTGTTTCACAATCTTTCGTAATAACCAAGCCTAGAGTAATAATTTTACCTGCATCTCCTGGGTAGGGGCGAATCATCGGAATTTTGTTTAAATCAAGAGCGTCCCCTTCAATAACTACTTGTTGACAAGGAGGGAAAAAGTCCCGCCCTGGTTTTGCTTTAACCACATCAAATAGAACTTTACCAAATTCGACTGCTTGAGAAATTTTTTTTGGTGGTTTGGGTTGTTGCAGCATTCCCAATTTTTTACCCAAGGTTTCCAGCTCTTGGGGGTTTTCCATATTCATTGCCCAGCATACTCGTTTCTCGGTACCCAATAGATTTATTGCTATGGGATAGTCAGACCCTTTAACATTTTCAAATAGAAGAGCAGGGCCACCCTTTTGTAGCATTTTGTTACAAATTTCTGCTATTTCTAGGTCAGGGTCAACTAAGGCTTTGATTCGGTGTAGTTGTCCTCGGCCTTCTAAAATTTTTAGGAATCCTCTTAAATCGCGGGCCATAATTTTTTTTGAATTAAATACTATTTAACATTATGAGTCTATAAAATTTTATGGAACTGGGTGTAAGGTGAAGATTATGGTCATAGCGCTTTGGTTATGGAAAGGAAAATTTTTTCGAGACCTAGCACATAAGGCAAATCCAGTTTTTCTTTTTTGGTTCTTCCTTCTTTTTTATGAAATGTCCCACTTGTGGTTCTACATCTTTACGCAAAAATGGTCGCCCCAAAAATCGCCAACGCTATCATTGCAAAGACTGTGGCCGGCAGTTTATGGAACAGTTGCCTAAATCAAAGATAGAAGAGGAAATTTCTGTTAATCAATCTGAGCTAACAACTTTAACTGAAGCACCCATAACTGGAATAGCAATTTTATTATTAGATGTTGAAAATCTGAAAATTGATATTAATGCGGAGCAATTTTTAGCTAATATTTCTGAATATTCTTTACAAGTTAAGATTGCTTTTGCTAACTGGAAAAATTCCAGTTTGAGCAAATATGATGCAGAACTTTTTGAACGTGGTTATCAGCTTATTCATGTTCCTGAAGGTAAGAATAGTGCTGATGCTCAAATGACATCTATGGGGGCAGCTATTGGTAGGCAATATTCTGATGCTAAAGCTGTTTTTATTTGTTCTTCAGATTGGTTATTGACTCATCTTTGTAATAGTTTACAAAATCAAGGTTTGACTGTTTATCGGGTAAGAAGACAACCAGATAATATTCTGAGTATAGAAAATCGAAATACTTTAGAGGTAAGGCATTATTCCCTGAAAATGGCAACAGAAATTCCATCTTTAGAAGAGTTTGTCGAGCAAATTCAAGAGTTGTTGCAAATGGAAAATGAGTCAATTAGTCGGCGTAGTTCTCAATTATCTATTATTGCTAGTTTATTAGAGAAGCGATGTGAAATCTCTGTAGATCGACAATCTAAGCAAAATTTATCACAGATAACTTCCCCAAAGGTTGAGATTACAGAATTTGTTGAAAATGAGAAAAATATTCAGTCAAACACGGTTGATTTGGCTAAAATTAATTCTCAGGCAGAGTTTGAGCAAGAATTGATAAAAATCATCTCTAATATTCCAGTAAAGAAGAACCAAGTTTTCGTGAGTTTAAAATTAATTAATCAAAAATTCACTGCAATATTTGGGCAGGATATGGAGCAGATATTAAATGATTTAAAAATTGACGGTGACCTGAATAATTTTTTCAAATTCTCTCCTAAATTTCGAGTAAAAAAAATATCAAAATCTCAAGAATATAAAGTGGCGATTGCTGCCCCAAATATACAGACTGTAAATTCACATATAATTAGCTCTCCAGAACAATTGGAAAAAGCCTTAGTGAATATTATTGAAATTTTAGCTGTTCAGGAGCCTTCTGGCTACATCTCTATTTCTAATATTGGTACAGAATTTCAAAAACAATATAATTATTCTATTACTACAATCCTAAAACAGTTAAAATTAAGTGGTAAATTTCTAGACTTTTTAAAATCTTCTAATTGCTTCGATATCAAAAAAGTTGGTCAGAGATATCAAGTGGCAATTGCAAAAAATTAGTAACTAAAAATTGATACATAATTGAGGATACCTACTAAATCATAAAAAAAATTATTACAAGAATATGAATTCTCAATATACTTTAGCAGCAGAATTTTCACAGTCGGGAGTGGGTTTACATAGTGGGATAAAATCTCATGTTAAGATTATGTCTGCTCCTCAAAATACAGGTAGATATTTTGTCAGAGTTGATTTACCAGAAACTCCAATTATTCATGCTCGAATATCTTCTGTTATTTCTACTACTCTCTCCACAGAATTAGGAACTGGAGATCTTCGTATCCGTACTGTAGAACATTTATTAGCTGCCTTGGCTGGAATGGGCATAGATAATGCTAGAATAGAAGTTGATAGCTCCGAAATTCCTTTATTAGATGGTTCAGCTAAAGTTTGGACAGAGGCGATCGCTTCTGTAGGATTAGTAGAAGCAAAGGCAGAAGATGAGGAGACGGGAAAATGGGGAAATGAAACTATAGAAATTAATAATACTCACACCCCACACCTCAAACCCCATAATTCACCTGTGATTTCTCAACCAGTCTGGATATATCAGGGGGATAGTTTTATTGCCGCTTTACCTAGTCCAGAAACTCGCTTTACTTACGGTATAGATTTTGATTTACCTGCGATAGGTAATCAATGGTATAGTTGGTCTCCAAAAACAGACAATTTTGCTAACTCTATTGCCCCAGCTCGGACATTTGGTTTATCCTATCAAATTGACCAATTGCGAGAAGCTGGTTTAATCAAAGGTGGCACTTTAGATAATGCCCTGGTTTGTAGCGAAACTGGATGGTTAAATCCTCCCTTAAGATTTACAAATGAACCAGTACGTCATAAGATGTTGGATTTAATTGGAGATTTGAGTTTATTGGGAAGTTTTCCTCAAGCTCATTATTTGGCTTACAAAGCTAGTCATAAATTACATATCCAATTAGCTCAAAAAATTTTAGAGTTATAAAACTAGTCAATAACCATAAAAATGTCAACTTCTAAAGAAACTACAACTGATTCGATAGCTACTACAGAAAATTCTCAGACTCAACAAAATCAAGACCCTGTAACTACTGGGGAGAATGTTCTGACTATTGAAGATATTCAAAAAATATTACCCCACCGATATCCCTTTGCTTTGGTAGACAGGATCATAGAATATGTACCGGGAGAAAAGGCAGTTGGAATTAAAAACGTGACTTTTAATGAACCCCATTTTCAAGGACATTTTCCCGGAAGACCAATTATGCCAGGGGTGTTAATCATAGAAGCACTAGCTCAAGTAGGAGGTATAATAGTTACTCAAATGTCTGATCTTCAGGAAAGATTATTTGTGTTTGCAGCTATGGATAAGGTGAAATTTCGCCGTCCAGTAGTACCAGGAGACCAACTAATATTAACCACAGAATTACTATCTATTAAAAGTGGTAAGTTTGCCAAAATAAAAGGTGTTGCAGAAGTGGATGGTCAAAAAGCTGCAGAAGGGGATTTGATGTTTTCAATGATGGATTAAAATATGCCTACTCTGATTCACCCAACAGCTGTTATAGCTGAAAGTGCCGAACTGCATCCCACTGTACAGGTGGGTCCTTATGCTGTAATAGGGGAACAGGTCAAGGTAGGGCCAGGGACGACTATTGGCCCTCATGTTGTAATTGAAGGGCCAACAGAAATTGGCTCTGGTAATCGAATTTTTCCTGGGGCAGCTATTGGTCTAGAACCACAAGATTTAAAATATGCGGGTGCTCCCAGTAGGGTTAAAATTGGGGACAATAACCAAATTAGGGAATTCGTTACTGTTAACCGTGCTACTTATGCTGGTGAGAGCACTATAGTTGGTAATGGCAATTTGCTGATGGCCTATGTTCATGTGGCACATAATTGTATTATTGAGGATTCTGTGGTGATAGCTAATGCTGTATCTTTAGCAGGTCATGTGAAAATTGAGTCCAAGGCTGTAATTGGTGGTGTTTTGGGCATTCATCAGTTTGTTCATATTGGCAAAATGGCAATGGTGGGTGGCATGAGCAGGGTGTTTAGAGATGTGCCGCCGTTTATGTTGGTGGAAGGACATCCTTGTTTGGTGCGATCGCTCAATTTAGTGGGATTAAAGCGTGCTGGTTTGACCAGTGCAGATTTAGCAATATTGAAAAATGCTTTTCGGATTCTCTATCGTTCGGATAAACTTTTTAGTGAAGCTTTAAGTGAATTAGAATTACTGTCAGAAAATAAGTATACCCAAGAATTGTATCAGTTCTTAAGTATGTCTCTTGGGTCTAAACGTCGTGGACCGATGCCGGGAAAAATGTCGAAGGGAGTGAAACCAGAGGAACTTGATAATTAATACCCACATTCCGCACTTCTTAACATTAAATTGATAAGTTTTACTAATCGAACGCCCCGAACACTATCCCTGAAACCCTTATAGCGATGGGCATCGATTTTAGCTGTCATGAAGAATTGTAACTAATTTTCTCATAAAAAAATGGTTATTAATAAAATTTATTGATATTGATTTCTATAATGAAGGTTTTTCGTATAAGTCTCTTTGAAAATGTAAATCTAAATAAAGATATGTGAAGATCTCCGTAATGCCGGTTAATAGAGTTGTCCTTCAATAGAGGAAGAAAATTGCTCTTTATGATTGGAAGTGTTTTAGAATGGCTGAATTTTTTGCCTTACTCAAAAATTTTATTGGATTGTTGAGAGAATTTAGAGACTCTCAGTTTCTGAGATCATCTCAAGGGAGGCTTTTATTTTTATTTGTTATTATGATTTTGTCTCTTATACTGGTACCGGCTTTGATTAAATGTCCTTCACTTCTACAAAATTTATGCAACGATGAAAAAGACGATCTGGTTTCTCATTGCAAGCTCTTTTATCAATCAAAATACAATAACATTGGTGAATTTAAGAAAGTTTTGCGTTCGGAAGCCAAGAGAAAGGAAGCTCAAAAGTTCTTCGATAATAACCTTAGACATAAAATAAGTAATCATACTTCTGAAAAAGAAGACCAGATCATTAAGCATCTCGAAAGGTATGTAGTTCTGGAAAAAGAAGAATATGCAAACAGCCCTGATGAATTGGGTGTTTCTTGCATATCTTTCAAGCCAAGTAATAAGCTTGAAGATAATATTAACCCTAAAAAATTTCAAGAGGAATATTGTGCTTCAGATAGGAATGCCCCTTTGGCAAAAATACAGGAAGAAAAAGACAAAGTAATTATCACTG
>JAKQYF010000219.1 GCA_023356535.1 Trichodesmium sp. MAG_R03
TACTCCCAGTTAAATCCCTATTTAATTAGCACTTATGATTTAATTTTAAGAAATCAAAAATTAGCCAACAAACTTATTCCCAAAATAGTCTTACAAATTGGAGAACTACCAACAAGTAAAGAATTAAGAAGTTGGCTAGAAGCAGTTAATTCTCACAGATTAATTATTGACAAAAGTGACCATAATTTTGATCCTCTTCATGGCAATACAACTAATTTACGAATCTCAGTAGAACAACTAGGCAAAATTTTAATTACTCAAGATTTCAAAAATAACCATGATATAAATTACTTAAATTTGTGGTGTAATGCCGAAGCAAAAGTCAGAGAAAAGATCGACCAAAAAATGGCAAAAATCAATAATATAGTGGAACCAAAAATTTCTTGGTTAATATCTCAGACATTACCAAAAAATACGGCAATATTTGTTGCTAATAGTATGCCAGTTAGAGATGTAGAATTTTTCTGGGTCCCTAATAATTCCCAAATTCAGCCATTTTTTAATCGAGGTACAAATGGAATAGACGGTACTTTATCAACAGCTTTAGGTATTGCCCATCGATATCAAAACACTGTTATGTTAACAGGTGATTTAGCACTTTTACATGACACCAATGGTTTTTTACTGAGAAATAAATTAGTTGGTCATTTAACTATTATTTTAATTAATAATCAGGGAGGTGGAATTTTTGAAATGTTGCCCATAGCTAAATTTGAACCACCTTTTACAGAATTTTTTGCTACTCCCCAAGATATTGATTTTGCTGATTTATGCAAAACTTATGGTTTAGAACACCACAAAATATCTTCCTGGAAGGAATTACAACAACTCTTAAATCCTTTACCAAGTAGTGGCATAAGAGTTTTAGAATTACAAACAAATCGCCAACTTGATGCTAGATGGCGCTTAGATAATTTAGATAAGTTTACAGCAGATTTTTTCCTAAGTTAAAAATTCAAAAAGAGGTTTAAAAATTGCCAAATACCGTGAAAAATTATAATTTATATCAAATTCTTTTTGCTAAGAACTCTACACTATAATCATAATTTTTGATTCAGTCTGAGACAATCAATAAAGGTTCTAATTGACCTTTGCTATCCAAACTATAAATATCATCACAGCCACCAATATGTTGATTATTAATAAAAATTTGTGGCACAGTACGACTACCATTAGCACGTTCAGTCATACTATTTCTAGCACTGTCATCGCCATCTATTTTGTATTCCGTGTAATTAACACCTTTCCACCAAAGTAAAAGTTTTGCTCTAATACAATAGGGGCAAGTTTGCCAAGTATAAATTTCGACCTTTGCTTTCATGCGTTCTGGATGACGACCAAGAATAGGGTTAAGAAGATCAAGCATTTTTAGTAATTAATTAATAGTACTTAAGCTTTTGTGCATTTAAACGACTTATAATTGTAAGCCTCATTCAGAGAAAAAACCCTTCTAAATTCTAGATTATAATATGCCCCGTTCGTGGTGACAATCACACTCAGAAAAATCCCACTCTGTTCTTATACCCAGCTTGAGTTCTAGCAGCTCAAGCTTTGTTGGAGACTAAGCATACACAAACCAAAGTCCTCCGAAGAGACTTTCCTATTAAGCAGTAGGGTAAAACCTAAATTGGTAAGCTTTTTCAAGCATCTACTGATTAATTGTCAACACTTATATCATCTCCGGTTGAATAGGTATAAATCAATTAGGGAGAAGTAGAGGCGAACGGCCGTTTTGCTCGTCCATACTTCGTTAACACTGCGGGACATGAAACGCCCCTACAGGAGTCAGGAGGGAAGAGAAGGAAGTTTTTTGATCACTAATTAGGGCTGGCTGAAAAAGTCTTTTTCAGGAGTAGGAGACCCACCCTTAACTTCTCCCAGGAGGATAAGTAGGGACCTTTCCCTACAGTACATGAAACGCATTTTTGTTATGCAACGTCCCTACAGGGGAACGGGAAATTGATAGAGGAGGTAGTCGTATATATTTGTCCCTTGATTTTTCTGCCTAGGGAGGGCCCAAAATACTAACTTTTTGAGCTCTTCGGACCGAAAACGAGACATTTTTTTCAAGTCTAAAAATGCTAAAGCCTTTATGTATCAATACTTTTGAATTTCATCAGCAAGCCCTAATTATCCGGAGATTATATTAGACTTTAACATACTATGTGTAAAATATGTGTAAAAACTCAACATTGATTGGTTTTCATGCCCTAGTTCCCCTGGGGGAGAGCGCGGGTCTTCAGCCAACGTTGAGATCAAATTTCCTCACTTACAATATTTTTAATTTGATAACTTAACAAAAAGTCTCTTAAATGCTAAAAAATATCTAAATATCCTTAGCTACACTATTGTCTTAAATTATTTAATTTCCTCAAAATTTAGTGTCTATATCTTATAGGTTTTGCTCTTATTTTCATTTGTTTTTGCATTTTATTTCTCATGTATAGATCCCTAGAAATCTTAGAATAATAATGGGCAGTCAATACTACATTTACTATAAAAACAGCTAATACAAAAAATAGAAATAAAAAACCTGATAAAGTAAATTTATGAAATAAATTAATAATTAAAGATCCAATAGAAATAAGACCAGCCCCAGAGGCAGAAGAACTCAGAATTAGCCAGCGCAAATTATACATAAGTTAAGTTAATAAATCTTTTTGATTTTTGATTAATAAAGATGGTTAATAATAAAGATGGTTAATAATAATTCTTTAATCATATAGCAATTAGTAATTAGGGTTTACTGAAAAAGTCTTGTTAGGGAGGGAGTAGGGAGTAGTAAATAGGGAATAGGGAGTCAGGAGTCATCAGAAATGGGAATTACAGAGGAGGTGGTAGAAATAATTGTTCCTTGACTTTTCTGTCATGGTCAGCCAGAAATCCTAACTTTTTTAGCTTAAGCCACAAAAAAGGTAGTACTTTTTGCTCCTGCAATAATGCTAAAACCTTTATATCTCAATGCTTTTATCATTAATCAGCAAGCCCTAATTAGGGTCTAGTGAAAAAGTCTTTTTAAGAAGCAGGGAGCCCGCCCTTAACCCCTACCAGGAGAGGGAGTATGATCTGATTTTTTCCTTTATTTTTCTGGCATGGGAGCGCCCAAAATACTAACTTTTCAGCTAGAAGAACCGAAAACTAGGTAGTTGTTTGGACAAAAAAAGGCTAATACCTTTATGTGCCAATGCTTTTAACTTGAATTAGCAAGCCCTAATTAGATCTAAGAATCTATTTACGACCTCAGGTATCCTAGTCTTATCAATCATTTATGATTGATATTGTCAAACTTTTTAGTTAATATAGATAAATATACCCTAAATTAGACTGATGAGAAATTATAACTTCTGACTCCTAATAAAAAGACTAGTCATTGTGTAGGAAACATTAATCAACCTTGATATTGCCTATAAACAAGGTTGATCAAGAAAATTTAGTGATTCGGAAAAACAATAATCATGGGCAATAAACTTGGTTGATTTTTGGGGCGCATAAATATTGAAATTACAATAAATATGGAGAGCCTTTATGGGAATTTTTGACCACTTTTGGCGAGTAATTCGTACTAGGGTGAATAGCTTGGTTTTTGATGCTGAAGATCCAGAAAAGATCCTGGAGATGACACTAACAGATATGCAGAATGACCTAGTAAAACTACGCCAGGCAGTAGCACAAGCCATCGCTACTCAAAAACGCACAGAAAGACAATGTTACCAAACTCAATCTACTGCTAATGAGTGGTATAGACGAACACAGTTGGCCTTACAAAAAGGCCAAGACAATTTAGCAAGGGAGGCTTTAACTAGACGCAATTCATATCAAGAAACAGCTACCATGATTAAGGCTCAAATGGAGCAGCAAAAATATGTAGTAGAAAAGCTGAAGGAAAATATGAGGCATGTGGAGCATAAAATTAATGAAGCAAAATTAAAAAAGAATATGTATATTGCTAGGGCACGTTCTGCCAGAGCTTCGGAAAATCTGAATAAAATGTTAGGTTTAGTAAATACTGGCAATACTCTAAGTGCTTTTAAGCAAATGGAAGAGAAAATAATGCAGCTTGAGGCTCAGTCTCAGACTATGGATGAGTTAGGAATTGATAGTTTGGAGAGCAAATTTACTTCTTTAGAAGGAGATAATGATGTTGAGGCCGAGTTGAAGGCGATGAAAGCTGAAATTTTGCTCAGAAGTAGTAATTCTCAATTACCTCATCAATAAAAACTTTCGGGAACAGTAAAGTAATTAGTAGGGATCAAGAGTAAGTAAAAAATTCGGTCTATATTGACTCGCCCATAAGCGGGGGACATATAAATTGATTAAATGGGAAGACATAAGCTATAATATTGAGCAATGGTACAAAAATTGATGCACCAAAACCACTCAAGAAACGAATTGAGAAATATAGAAAATTAAGTAAGTCATTATCGCGGGAAAACTAGGGGTACAAAAAGGTATGAAAAAGCTAGGCTGAAGCTGGCTCAATTTCATGGCCAATTCAAAGATACTAGAACGGATTTGCTCCATGAGTTATCTACTGAAATAAAATACGAAAACCAAGTAATAGTTTGAGAAGATTTGAATATTTTAGGAATGGTTAAAAACCGTAAATTATCCAGAGCTATTTCAGATTTGGGTGGGAGACAATTTAGAAAACTTTTACTGGGATAGGCAGAAAAATAGGGTAGAGAATTTAGAGTCATTGTATAGATGGCAACCTACTCCTCAAGTATGTTTATGTTGTGGTTTTCGTGGAGGCAAATTAGACCTGTCAGGGGCGATAATGGAAATGCCTTAATTTGGGTACAAAACACGACCGTGATCGGAATGGAGCGATAAACATATTAGTCGCGGGGGGCAGTCCGAGACATTAAATGGACGTGGAAGCAGGGGTAAGACCACTGCCACAGTAGCAGCCGCCGATGATACGTTAACCCACCTTGAGCCTATAGAGCTATCTTTATTTGATTGAGATAACTATTTAGGTGGATAGGAATCTCCGCGCCTTTAGGCCGGAAAGGATGTCAATTTGCAGAAATTAACTTAAGTTTGCAGTGCTTCTGACTGTTTCAGTTAAATTGGATATTATAGCTATAAGGGAAATATCCCTAATCAACTTGGCCTAGAATAGCTTATCTGTTATTGGAAGCTGGGAAGGAACTTAAACAAATGGTTAATTAAAAGGAAAAATAAAATCATGGGATTATTTGATCGGATTAGTCGTCTCGTTAGAGCTAATGTTAATGAGATGGTAAATAAGGCTGAAGACCCTGAAAAGGTTCTAGAACAGTCGATTATTGATATGCAAGAAGATTTAGTCCAGTTGCGTCAAGCAGTTGCTAGTGCTATCGCTACTCAAAAACGCAGTGAACAACAGTATAATCAAGCTAAATCTCAAGCTAATCAATGGTACTCCCGAGCACAGTTAGCTCTGCAAAAAGGAGATGAAAAATTGGCCAAAGAAGCTCTACAGCGTAAGAATACTTATTCTGAGACAGAAAATACTTTAAAAGGATCTCTGGAAAGTCAAACAGTTCAGGTGGAAACCCTAAAGAGGAATCTGACAGCTTTAGAAGGTAAGATTTCTGAGGCTAAGGCTAAGAAGGATATTTTGAACGCTAGATTGAAGGCTGCTAAAACTCAAGAGCAACTAAATAATACAATAGGTTCTATTAATACTAGCGGGGCAATGGCAGCTTTTGACCGGATGGAAGAAAAAGTGTTGCAAATGGAGGCTCGTTCCCAAGCTACAGCAGAGTTAGCTGGTGGTGGCTTGGAAGAGGATTTCCGAAAGTTAGAAGCTAGTAGTGATGTTGATGATGAGTTGGCAGCAATGAAGGCAAAACTGGCAGGAGGTTCAGTAAATCAAAGTCAATTACCAGCTTCTAATCAAGGTTCAGCAGAAAAATCGGGAGTTGATGCTGAACTTGAAGATTTACGTAAACAACTTGACAAAATGTAAACTTTGTTTTAATATTTTTGTCTTTCAGCAAGACTTTGAGCTTTAATAGATATTTAGCTTTTGACTGGAGAAATACCGCGTCTGTTTTCCTGGGCGACATGAATACCATAGTCTCTACAAAAGGTAAATAGTTTCAACGTGAGATTAATCCTATTTTTAATTCTTTTAGGACTTACCCATGAATGCTATTGGTAGGGTGTGTTTTGCTGACGCCAAGCGGAGCGAACGCTTCGCGACTTGAATTGCGACTTCGTAACAGGCCAATGCTCTATATATAGTAACTTTGGGTAAGTCCTGATCTTTGTGAAATACTCCCACATTAAGCTCGTGCTATAGTGTGGGCCAATCCTTTAGTAGTCCAGGTATTCCATCGGACTCCGCGATCTTTAAACCTATACTCCACAGGACAAAATAATACTTAGGGCTTGGTAAAAAAGTCTTTTTCAGGAATAGGGGACCCATTCCTAACATCTCCCAGGAGAAAAAGTAGGGACGTTTTCCCCTAAGAGCGGACATGAAACGCTTACGGGACATGAAACCCATTTTTGTTATGCAACGTCCCTACAGAGGAACGGGGAATATACTCACTCCTAACCCCTTCCAGGAGGGGAAAGGTTGGTAGTTGGTTCATTTGTCCCTTCATTTTTCTGCAATGGGAGAGCCCCAAATCGTAACTTTTTCAGCTTAAACTAGAAAAAAGCAAGTACTTTTGGCCTCCCAAATCAGGGTCAAGCTTTTATATGTCAATGCTTTTATGATTAATCAGCAACTCCTAATTAATAATTCTCAGATTTAAACTTGTAATATTTTGCATCCAGTCCTTCTTTGCGTAATTTTTGGACAAAAATTTTGGCCCTTTGTGGCTCCCAGAAAGCTCCCATCTGTATCTTGATACCATTAGTCGTTTCACGGATATAAGCATCCGAAATTATTTGCTGTGCTTTATACAAAGATTCTTCATTCCCATAATCCACAACTACATAGTACCAACCATTATCTGATTTTATGGGGTTGGTTATTTTTGAACTAATAGAAGTTTGTGGGGAAGGTTTAGCTATTGGAGATGGAGTTGGAGAAGATTTGGTAGATAGAGGCAATAAAGTAGTCCTGAGATTATCCAGTCCTGCCCTTGAGTTATTCGTAGGTTGTGAAGCAGTATTAGCACCTCCCGGTATTTGTGGTGGTACCACAGGTTTTACTTTTACAGTAGGGGAAGGGAACTGACTAGGCTTAGGATCAATATTACTTAAAGTATTCAAATCTAAATCTACAAACTCATCAGATGCTAAGTCAGGAGATTTTGGTAAAGGTTGCTCCTCCCTAATTAGAAGATCATCAGTATTTTTTTGAGCAGAAGTACCTTGCAAGAAACGGTCTAAACCCAAATTATTTAGACCTAATTGATTTATGACAACATAACCCAGAGTCGTACAAGAGATCAAGAACAAAAACATTGAAGCTATTCCCAGAGGAGTAAACAAACTTGCTAAGTAATTAGGTTGATCCTGACGACTTGATTTTAACTGATTTAAACTCTCTAGCAGTTTCTCTGAAGATTCAAGATGATTATCTGGTGCTATGGAACTATTATGATCTAATTGAGATGTCTGTTTCTCACTATTCTGATTTTCTGCATCACCTTTTTTAGCTATACTAAGTTCTGCTGGTGTATAAGGCTCGATCATCACTGATGAACTTTCTTGAGCAGAGGTATTCAATTTTTTAGAGTTTTTCAGTGGCGATTCTATTTCTGCTATTGCTAACGAAGATGTTGTTTGTTCATCTACTGGCAATACAGACATTAATTCGGGTATTTTATAAATTTTTTTATTACTATTTTTATGAGAAATTGACGAATTTTCTGCTTGTCTACGGTACTTGCGATATCTTGTTAGTTCTACTTCTAACTCTACATCTAAACTTTCAATTACAGCTTGTAAAGTTGGATTCAATTCCTGGGTAGAATTTATAGTAGACTTAACTATAGAACTTTGATTCATTGAAGAACTCCTGCTAGTTATACTCATTGGAAAAAAGTTGGCTACATATTTTTCCTTTCATATAGAATCCGGTTATCTGGGAGTCAAAATTTTAGGTATGGATTTTCAATCTCTCAATCAAATTTTAGCCTCTCTCAAAATTATGGAGCAATTACCCCAACAAAAACAGTTTCAAAAGGTGATGGAATGTTGGGAAGAACTTTTAGGCGTTATGGCTATCAAAACTCAACCTCTATATATTAAGCAGGAAATTTTGTATGTAGCAACGTCGAGCCCTACTTTGTCTCAAGAACTTAGTTTTCGGGTTCCCCAACTTTTAGAGAAGCTTAATCACCTTTTATCCAAACCTCTGGATAATATCCGGTTTTCTGCTGCCCAGTGGCATACCTATTATTCTAATAAATCAGGACAAAATCAAAACAACGATTGGTTAGAACACCCTAGCATGATTTCTAAGTCTGAAAAACTAACTCTGCTAAAATCCACTCACAAAAATCAAAATCCTCAGACCACATTTGAAAATTGGGCGAAAGCTATAAAAACTCGTTCCCAGATTTTACCTATGTGCCCTCAATGCCAATGTCCTACGCCTCCTGGAGAAATTGAACGTTGGTCAGTTTGTGCAATTTGTGCCACTAAACAGTGGTCATTGAAGTAACATACTTCTACACTAACTCGCAATTTGAGTAATCTTGACTATGTGTTGTTGGGATTCACAACCATTATTGTCTGTCCAGCATTTTTGGCTTTGACAGTTAAAATAGTCATGAATTAAACCAATTCCACACTATAGATTTATTTGCTCAATTTTATTTTTTCTATGACCCAAAAAAAGCTAAAGCCTTTTTGCGGCCTTTAAAAAGTTCCTAGTTTTAGGCCCGGAGAGCTCACCCATATTAGTATTTTGGGTGCCCATGGCATAAAAATCAAGGGACAAATATATTCGGCTACCTTCTCTATAAATTCCCTGTTCCGGCTTAGGTTCCTTCCATGGAACGTCCCTACTGCTCTACGATCAAGGTTAAGGGCCGGGAATTTTTATTGTTTATGGCCATTGGTATTACTTAGAGCCGCTATATATAGCGTATAATTTCACCATTAACCTAGATTTGTCACTATAGTTAGTTCCGTTGGGTAAGTCTTGTCTTGGAAATTTTACAGGGAATTTTACCTTAGTGAGCTACACCTATCCCGGGCAAGATGCCCGCACTAGGAACATTTAATTTTTAATATCTGTACTTCGTATATTTGGAATTGGCTGTATCTGCTTCATGAAACCTATACAAACCTAGACAGGCTTGCTGTTCAATTCCTGCTTCAACCAAGGGAGACGGCACCTTCAAGTCCACAGGCGTTCACCGATAAGCTATCGGCATTTTTTGTC
>JAKQYF010000022.1 GCA_023356535.1 Trichodesmium sp. MAG_R03
CTATATGCATGATTATTTAGTCAACTTAAAAAAAAAGGCAAATAATAAGCGATCGCTAAATTGAATTGCTAGTAACTGAAGAAACTCATCAAAAAATCATCTCCAACTCCTGGTTGAGTTTGCCAAGAGTTTTCATTCTGTGAAGCACCAAAAAAAATATTTGTTGCCGTTGCAATTGCTCAAAAAATTTGATATATTATAAATTAGATTGGGAAGCTCACCTATATGCATGATTATTTAGTCAACTTAAAAAAAAAGGCAAATAATAAGCGATCGCTAAATTGAATTGCTAGTAACTGAAGAAACTCATCAAAAAATCATCTCCAACTCCTGGTTGAGTTTACCAAGAGTTTTCATTCTGTGAAGCACCGAAAAAAAATATTTGTTGCCGTTGCAATTTCTCAAAAAAATTGATATATTATGAATTAGGTTGGGAAGTTCGCCCATATTCATGATTATTTATTCAACTCAAAAAAAAAGGCAAATAATAAGCGATCGCTAAATTGAATTGCTAGTAACTGAAGAAACCCATCAGAAAATCATCTCAAACTCCTGTTTGAGTTTACAAAGAGTTTTCATTCTGTGAAGCACCGAAAAAAAATAGTTGTTGCCGTTGCAATTTCTCAAAAAAATTGATCTATTTTGATATAAAGGCAAGCTCGCCTATGTGCATGATTATTTATTCAACTAAAAAAAAAGGTAAATAATAAGCGATCGTTAATATAAAAATCAAGTAATTGAAGAAACGCATCAAAAAATCATCTCCAACTCCTGGTTGAGTTTACCCAGAGTTTTCATTCTGTGAAGTACCGAAAAAAAATAGGTGTTGTCGTTGCAATTTCTGAAAAAATTTGATCTATTATGAATTAGATAGGGAAGCTCGCCCATATGCATGATTATTTATTCAACTCAAAAAAAAAGACAAATGGTAAGCGATCGCTAAATTGAATTGCTAGTAACTGAAGAAACTCATCAAAAAATCATCTCATACTCCTGGTTGAGTTTACCCAGAGTTTTCATTCTGTGAAGCACCGAAAAAAAAATAGTTGTGGCCGTTGCAATTTCTCATAAATATTGATATATTATGAGTTAGATAGGGAAGCTCGCCCATATTCATGATTATTTATTCAACTAAAAAGTTTTCATTCTGTGAAGCACCGAAAAAAAATAGCTGTTGCCGTTGCAATTGCTCAAAAAATTTGATATATTATGAATTAGATAGGGAAGCTCGCCTATATGTATGATTATTTATTCAACTCAAAAAAAAAGACAAATGGCAAGCGATCGCTAAATTGAATTGCTAGTAACTGAAGAAACTCATCAAAAAATCATCTCATACTCCTGGTTGAGTTTACCCAGAGTTTTCATTCTGTGAAGCACCGAAAAAAAATAGTTGTTGCCGTTGCAATTTCTGAACAAAATGATATATTATGAATTAGATAGGGAAGGTCGCCCATATGCATGATTATTTATTCAACTAAAAAAAGGCAAATAATAAGCGAACGCTAAATTGAATTGCAAGTAACTGCAGAAACCCATCAGAAAATCATCTCAAAAGTTTTCATTCTGTGAAGCTCCGAAAAAAATAGGTGTTGCCGTTGCAATTTCTCAAAAAAATTGATCTATTATGAATTAGATAGGGAAGCTCGCCCCTAGACATGATTATTTATTCAACTCAAAAAAAAGCAAATAATAAGCGAACGCTAAATTGAATTGCTAGTAACTGCAGAAACCCATCAAGAAATCATCTCATACTCCTGGTTGAGTTTACCCAGAGTTTTCATTCTGTGAAGCACCGAAAAAAAATAGTTGTTGCCGTTGCAATTTCTCAAAAAAATTGATCTATTATGAATAGAAGGGGAAGCTCGCCTATATGTATGATTATTTATTCAACTCAAAAAAAAGGCAAATAATAAGCGATCGCTAATATGAAAATCAAGTAATTGAAGAAACCCATCAAAAAATCATCTCAAAAGTTTTCATTCTGTGAAGCACCGAAAAAAAATAGTTGTTGCCCTTGCAATTTCTCGTAAATATTGATATATTATGAATTAGATTGGGAAGCTCGCCCATATGTATGATTATTTATTCAACTCAAAAAAAAGGCAAGTAATAAGCGATCGCTAAATTGAATTGCTAGTAACGGCAGAAACCCATCAAGAAATCATCTCCAACTCCTGGTTGAGTTTACCCAGAGTTTTCATTCTGTGAAGCACCGAAGAAAAATAGTTGTTGCCGTTGCAGAAGTTCGCCCCTAGACATGATTATTTATTCAACTCAAAAGTTTTCATTCTGTGAAGCACCGAAAAAAAACAGTTGTTGCCGTTGCAATTTCTCATAAATATTGATATATTATGAATTAGATTAGGAAGTTCGCCCCTAGGCATGATTATTTATTCAACTCAAAAAAAAAGGCAAGTAATAAGCGATCGCTAATATGAAAATAACGCTACAACCATACTAGAACCAAACATTGAGACTTCCAAAGAACTTCCTGCCTAGAAAAAAAATTCTTGGATCAACAATTGTTCTACCCAAGAAATAAATTATCAAAAATTAAAAAAGCTAAAAAAATTTAAAAAAGAATGAACCATAGCCTACCTAGTGAGCAGATCCATTGCCATGATAATCATCAGAATCATAAAATCCATTCTGTGTACCAAAGAACAGACAACCAATACTAAATAAAACAGTTAAGCCAACTAGAATTAATTTGACATCCATAATTACAAAATCCTTAGTTAAAAATTAAAAATCAAAAGTCAAAAGTCAGATTTTATTGGTTCAAAACTTTGACGATACAGTAGTTTTAGGAAATTATTTTACATTATAGTATAAGATAAGTAGTTTAGCCTACCAGTGAAATTTACAGCGCTTTTCAAAACTACATCACCATAAGCAAAAGCTTGTAGGGACGTTTTGCTAACGCAAAGCTCCGCTAACGCTACGCGACATGTTTGCGCAGCATTCCGTCAGGAAAACGCATTTTTGTTATGCAACGTCCCTACTGTGGTCTACCGACATGAAAACTGCTGTAATGAAACTTGTACTAGGTACCCACAAAACTATACACAATTTGTAGGAAGCTAACAGCACCAATAACTCCGAACATATTTACGTAACTTAGAGGATATTTCAGCCAAATGATATACAAAATTAATCATAAAAATCATGTAATGTGCGCATCTTGCCCACGTAGTTGTAGCTCATAAAAAGCAAAAACGATAAACTAAACTCAAGTTATCTTAGAACCAGAAATAGAACGCCGCGCCTTACCTACAGTAACAATGACATCCATAAGCATATTCATAGCAATATCTTTACCAGGACAAATACGCCCCCCACTACGATCGCCTACAGAATGGAAACCCATATGGTAAGGACAAAGGTTCTCTCGGTTAGCATCAAACTCATAAGTTGTCGACCCCCAAAAGTCCTCATTTAATAACCCTAAACTCATAGGAATCAATATTTTTGTACCAACAGGGAAAGTTTGCTCTTCACCAGCTATCATCACAGTAAAAGAATCTGTTGCTATTTTATGTGAAGCACTCACAGGGGCCCAGAGACGAGAACATTCCAAAAGATAGAGTCGTACAGACTCTCGGTCCTCAAGGTCAAGTTGGTCCCAATAATCAGTAGGTTTAATATTAGATGTATTTCGCCCTTCGTAGGCCGGGAGTGGGCGATCGCCCATAGCAGTCTGACCAAGATGCAGTGGTCCTTGTAAAGCAGCAATACTCAAAATAGATGTCATTAGCTTTACCAGTTCCCGTCTAGTCATACCATTATATCGGTCACTCTGTTCATCAAAATTAGCTAGAGCAGGAGAATTTTCATAAATTGTTGCTGTGCGGTAAATCAATTCTGGCATTTTCTTATGCCCTGCAATATTTAACCTTTCTAGGATATTACTAACAACTGCAAAGTAATGCAGAGTACCCAGGCGAGTGTAATGTACATCTGTCAAAAAATCCATTGTTTCTTGATCATCAGGGTTTAACCCAAACAAGACATAATGAATATATCTAATCAGAAAGCGCTTCCAACCCCGCCCATCATCACTAAAGAAAGCACCCCCTGGACCATGAGGCATATCTATATAGTCTTTTGCTAATTGGTCGAGAAGTTTTCTAGCAATCAGATCTTGCTGCCTTGCTATTGCAGAGTCATTTGTAATATAATCCTGTAGACATCTGCGGAAAGCTTCGTGATCATTGCTACCTCCTGCTCCTACATCTGAAAGTGCTAGTAAAAAAACATTTCTTCCATCTATATCCTGATTAGGCAAATGATTTTTTGCTAATATACTCGTACCTAAACGCCATGTTCTTGCTTGGGGTGAAGTTAGTGCCCTTTCTATTGCTGCAAACTCTCCCATAACCACTTGTCCCGCACAGCAAAAATTTGATCCTAAAACAAGGCGTTTGTAGTCTAGATATGTAGGAGTATTTGCAACTAAGCCTTCTATAAAGTTAATTATGGGAAGTAAAGTTTTGCTCAATGGTTTCTCCGGGTTCTGCAATGCCCAGAGTTGAAAATTATTTAGCCCAGTATCTATAAATGATGCTGTTTTCGTTGCTTTTTGTCTTGAAGGGGTTGTTGAAGCCATACTTTATTATATGTTTATTTTAGTATAGTATTAATTAAGACCTACCCAAGAACACCATTGGTAAGGTGTGTTTTGCTGACCCAAAGCTGCCCTAACCCATCGCGGCATAAAAAGCGCACTTCGTAACACACCAAGACTCTATATATATTACCTTTGCGTAAGTCCTGTTAATATTATGTCCGGATAATTAGTGATAAAAAACTTCCTCCTCTTCACTCCTAACTCCTGTAGGGGCGTTTCATGTCGCGCAGCATTAACAAAGTATGCGCAAGCAAAACGGCCATTCCCCACTACTTCTCCCTAATTTATTTACCTATTCAACCGGACATGATCAGGACTTACGCACAGGTACTACACCCAGTGAGGGCGAATGCCATTCGCCCCTACATATGGCGTTTTCAAGGGTTATTTGCGCAAGTCCTGATGATATAACATCCTACTATCCGACCCACAAGGACAGAGACTAAACTAAGAGAACTGTTCCGACGCTGTTAGTAGAGACCGTTGTCTCCCAAAGCATTCCTGACTTTCTGATAATTATAGGACTTACTCACCCATAATTATACACTATTTATAGGAGAACCCCATAGGTGTATCTAAACAAAAAAAGCTGTATAGAATCAACCATACTCAGCTTAATCAATTAAATTTTGGCTGCGTAAAAGTGTTTCTGTCATAATTGCTAACTTCTGCAAACTAGATGCTAACTCATTACCACGTTGTTGATTTTTTCGCTTCCGCATTAAGGCAGCACGAGCTAAATCTTCCCGCTGTTTTTTGAGAGCTACAACTGCAACTTTTTCCCAATTATTTGCCTCCTGTAAATTTTGTTTATATTCAGGCTGAATATTTTCCCAAGCTACTTTAATCTCTGCTAAAGCTTTACTTACCAATTCATGAGTATTGACCTGAGTTTTTTCCCCTAAAATTGCCTCCTGAATTTGTTTAGATATTTGCTCAACATTAATATGATTCAGTAGAGGAATAAAGTTTTTTACTTGTTGACTATAGCTAACTCCAGTAATACACCAAGTTGCAAAATGTTCACAATTATTAAAAATAATATTATATTTTCTTTCTCCTAATCTACTTACTGCTCTTTGAATAACAGTATCAGCAATATAGCGAAGTGGATAACGTTTAACATAAACTTTTTTTCCATCAGTAAAATAAGCTTTAGAAGTTCGTTCAATAGTTTCTCTTCCTTTGCGATAATGGATAACTGTTTCATCACCACAGTCAATACCATGATGTTCATAAACACCATCTATATTGAGAAATTTTCTAATAGTATATATTTGTTCTCCTCGTGCCATATTATTATCGTGACTTTATTTCATTTGATAATCTAGAATCTAGAATTTAGAAGTGTTTTTATCTAAAGGAAGTATACAACAATGAGTCGTTTCAATGCATAAAAGCTTATGGTGATTATCAGTAAGCCTTAGCCCAGGCGCTTAAAACACTTTCCATTGTTATAAGGTACACCCAGGCGGGCAAAATGCTCCACTACATGACTTTCAGCATTTACCCGAAATATGCTGTAATCATCCTATTTATTCGTTCAACTTAAAACCTTTTGAAAAAAAATTTGAGACTAACTAAAATGGCTAATCCTAAAGCTAATATTCCAGCACTAATAGCAAGAACTAAAATATCTAAATGACGAACTGCAATTGCTGTCAATGCCCAAATAAATACCAAAGGATAAGCAATATCTTGTTTTTGAATATTAATAATTGCTGCAATAATAGTTCCAATTATTAACATGATTATTGTCAAAATAATAGCAAATTTCTCTGAACTATTCCAGCCTAAACTATCTAGAGCACAGGCTACATTTACAATTGTTGCCACACTAATCCAAGCAACATATATACTGATAGGATAATAGACTAACCATTTATCTTTTTTTGAGACTCTTTCATAACTAATTCCTAAATTTAGATATAGGCAAATCAAAAACCCTAAAATTCCTAACATTGCCAACACTGAAAAAGTAAACAGTTGATATTGAAATAAAAATATCCAAACAATTTGTGCTAAACTCGTACCTACTAAAAAATATTGACATCTGCGTAAAATTTTATTCTCTCGTTGTTCGGGTAATAATTGATAAATTCCGAAGCTAATTAAACCTAAATAAATTAATCCCCAAATAGCAAAAGCATAACTAGCCGGAGTAATTAAAACATTCTTAAACATTGTGTTAGAAATTACTCCTATTGTTTGACCCCCTGGAGGAGCAATATTTACATAAATATTCATAAAAAAAGCAGCTAAAATGGCAATAAAATTTGCCCACTGTCGAATAATATCTGAGTTGAATTTACCTGTATTAGTTTCCATAATTATCATTCCTATTGTGCATAAATAGAACTAGCTGAAAAATTATTTACTTTTTTCAGGACTTACACAGTGCTGCTATATATAGCATCTTTTTCGTGATTATTTCAGATATTTGCACTACATTTAGTTTCTTGACGTAAGTCCTGACAAAATTAATCTTGAATTACTTCTAGTCCACAAGCTTCTGCAAGTTGTTGTGCTATACTTTTATATTCACGAGGCGGAGTCCGAGTATCAACATCTAAATTAAAACCCTCTACAACACGCTGAATTAATTTTGAACGCCATATAGCTTCTATTTCATAATCAGAACTAAGACTCCCCTCAGATAATGCCTCCATTAATTTATTTAATATTTGATATTGCCCTACTAAAATTGCTGCTTTAGTAACATCCCCAGAATCAGTATCTAGAGCGTCCAATTGCCTACTAACTCGATTCCATTCAGTATCAATTATTTTGGTCAAAACAACCCCTAGTTTAGCATCACGTTGCTGTTTCAATATTTGGAATTCCTTATTAGTCATTATTATTAGCTCCTAAATACATGATTTGGAATAACTATTTCTAGATAACACTTTCAGAGCTCCCAAGGTGAGAAACTCTCTCCAAAGAACTGTAAATACTGTCAGAATTTTCCAGTAATACTTTCAGTTTTGAAAGCAAGAGAAACTTTGTATCCTCCAGTAATTTTACTATATCTCATTTATATAGTTTTTCCCATCAAAATAATCTTAAATATGGATAGCAGCTTCTGTAGCATTACAAGAAATTTCAGCTCGCAAGATAGTTATTTTGTTTGATTGTTGTCATGCAGGTGGGATTGGTTTACCCAAGGATTCTACTACACCTACCCTCAAAACTGGATTCAGTGAAAGCTATTACGATACTTTGCGGCAAGAGCAAGGACGGGCAATTTTGGCATCATCTCGTAGCAGCAAGTCTTCTTATGTGTTACCGAGTTCTACTAATAGTCTGTTTACAAAGCACTTACTAGAAGGTTTACAAGGAGGAATTTTCAGCAATAATGGTTTAATCCGCACTTTTGACCTCTTTGAATACCTGCAACCAAAAATTACTGCCGAAGAACCTAGACAACACCCAATTTTTAAAGCAAATTTAGAAGAAAATTTCCCTATTGCTCTCTATTTAAGTGGTCAGAAAGAAGCTATTCCAAAAGTAGAAAAAAAGTTTCCTTTGATTGCAGATGCCAAGGATCAACCGGGTATTCTACCACTGCTACAAGAAACTATGGTTGAACTCTCGAATCATCTGCAACGGCAATTTTTACCAGCAACTGCTTATAAAAACTTGGAGTGGAGCTATAGCAAAACTGAAATTTCTATAGGCACTCAACCAAGCAGGTTACAAATAGCGATCGCTAATCACGGAGAGAGTGTTTGGAGAACATTAAGTTGAGATCTAAACACTTATTAGGAACTTCAGACTCTGAAGAATCATCAAAGTTTGCTTAATAGTGTCAGTTTTAGTCCGGATGGTGGAAAACTGGTCTCAGGAAGCAAAAGCAAAACCATTAAGCTTTACAGCAAAAAAAGTAATTCTTGGCAAGCAATATGGACAGATGATAGTTATACTGGAACTGTAAATGACCTCCAATTCAACAAGGATAGTCGGAAAATGGTTTCAGCTAGTAATGATGGAACAATCAAAATTTGGGATTTAAACAAGAAAAATTTTTAAGAAATCAAAACATTAAGGAGACACCAGAATTCTGTATAGTAAAATTCTGGCTACTGCAACTAATGAAGGAACTGTTGAACTATGGAATCTCCAGAGCGAACAACCACAACGGTTTGAATCTTTATAATTGGTGTATTCTGATATCTAGATACTACTTTTGGATTGATTGATATGTTAGGATACCGAGCAGGTAATTCAATTTCTGCTGTTGGGGTGACAACCCTCTTACAATATTGAAGACGGGAATCAGAATATTTGGCCATGAAAACAATTTTTCCTTCAGCGAGATTATACTGACATCCTCCCGACCCTGTTTCGTATTGAGTAAATGTGCTGCTACCTTGCCTGTATCCAGCACCCTTAACTCTTCCTGAAAGGGCAAGCTACAGTTCTACTTAACTATTAGCTCCACTACCGATCCACTCTCCAGACTATAAATTACCTTAGTCTTTCAAACTTCTGATTTCAAACAGAGGTATTAATAACTGATAACTAATAACTAATAAATAATAAATAATAACTTAAATGACTGAACTAAGACAAAATTTAATCACCAGAGATTGGGTAATTATTGCCACAGAAAGAGCCAAAAGACCCGAGGATTTTACTAAACGTGAAAAATCTCAAATTGTTATCCCATCATATAAACCAAATTGCCCATTTTGTCTAGGCAATGAACATCTTACAGGGCCAGAATCATTTAGACTAAAAGATAATAATAGTTGGATAGTTAGGGCAGTACCCAATAAATATCCAGCTCTAACGCCTATAGGTGAAAAAGTTAGAAATAGAGAAAAAAGTTTTCATTCTATGACAGGAGTTGGATTCCATGAAGTGATTATCGAACACCCACTCCATCATGTCACAATTCCACTTCTAGGTATTAAAGATATAGTCAATATTTTTAGAGTTTATCGTCTGCGATATTCACAAATAAAACAAGATGAAAGGATTCAAACTATCCTAATTTTTAAGAATCACGGTCAAAGTGCAGGTACATCATTAGAACATCCTCACTCTCAATTGGTAGCTACACCAATTGTACCCTATCAATTACGAACTAGGATACAAGAAGCAATGCGATATTTTGATGATACTGGAGAATGTATATTTTGCCGAACATTAGCAGATGAACTCGCTGCTGAAGAGAGAATAATTTATGCCAGTAAATATTTTGTGTCATTTATTCCTTATGCAGCACTTTCTCCATTTCATATCTGGATTTTTCCTCGACGTCATTCATCATCTTTTGATGAAATTACTGAGTCAGAAATGCTAGATTTAGCTGATAATTTGAAAACTGTTTTAGGAAAACTTTATTATGGGTTAAATAACCCAGACTATAATTTAATGATTCGTTCTATTACCACGGGGGAAAAACGCACAGATTATTTTCATTGGTACTTAGCAATTGTTCCTAGAGTTTCCCTCTCCGCTGGATTTGAAATGGGAAGTGGAATGTTTATTAATACTGCTATACCAGAAGAAAATGCTGCTTTTTTACGTTCTGTTGAAATTCCTGTTAGTAAAGAAAAAGGTGAAAGTAAGTTTTCCTGAGTTGTGATCATAATGACTGATTAGCCTAACGGGGAAACAGTAAACCTGTTGCTAATGCCTGAAAAAAATAAAAGCAGTAATTAATTTTACTCGAAATTAAACCATACTACCTGCCAATTACTAGTTTTTAGACGTTTCGTCATCCCTTTAGCTAATTAAGCTAGATATGATAATCTATCTAAAATACAATTCTGTTAACGGAATCTGATCATGACAAAATTACGAGTAGGTTTATTATTCGGTGGCTGCTCTGGAGAACATGAGGTATCTATTCGCTCTGCTAAAGCGATCGCTACTGCTTTAACTCAGGGTAAAAATACAGATAAATATAAATTAATACCAATTTACATTCAAAAAGATGGTCGTTGGCAACCAAGTGATTTTTCTCAACAAATACTAGACTCTGATAATCCATCATTGTTACAGTTGAAAAATGAAAATAATAATGATTCTAATACCTCTTCTAACCTCTGGCCAATTCCCCCTCAAACAGCACAGGTAGATGTTTGGTTTCCAGTTCTCCACGGTCCAAATGGGGAAGATGGCACCATACAGGGTTTACTAAAGTTAATGCAGGTTCCCTTTGTGGGGTCTGGAGTTTTGGGCTCAGCAATGGGTATGGATAAAATAGCCATGAAAATAGCTTTTGAGCATGCAGGTTTACCTCAAGTGAAATATCGGGCCGTAACTAGATCGCAAATTTGGTCTAATCCTTGTATTTTTCCTAAATTGTGTGATGATATTGAAGCAGCCTTAGGATATCCTTGTTTTGTTAAACCTGCAAACTTAGGATCATCGGTGGGTATTGCCAAAGTACGCTCCCGTTCAGAATTAGAAAAAGCCTTGGATAGTTCTGCTAGTTATGATCGTCGAATTATTGTTGAAACTGCTGTGGAAGCAAGAGAGTTAGAATGTGCGGTATTAGGAAACAATGTAGCGAAAGCTTCTATAGTTGGTGAGATTACTTATGATAGTGATTTTTATGATTATGAAACTAAGTATACAGGGGGAAAAGCAGATTTATTAATTCCGGCTCCGGTGAGTCAGGCGATCGCTACTCAAATTAAAGAAATGGCAACCCAGGCATTTTTAGCAGTAGATGCTGCCGGCTTAGGGAGGATAGATTTTTTCTATGTGGAAAAAACGGGAGAAATTTTGATTAATGAAATTAATACTATGCCTGGTTTCACTGCAACCAGTATGTATCCCATGCTCTGGGAAGCTACTGGGATTCCTTTTTCAGAATTGGTAGACACTTTAATTCAGTTAGCTTTAGAAAAATATTCCGAATAATTAGGGCTTGCGGAAAAAGTATTTTTCAAGAGTAAGCAACCCACCTCTAACATCTCCCAGGATGAGAAATAGGGACGTAACCCTTAGCGACATGAAACGGATTTTTGTGATCAACGTCCCTACAGAGGAACGGGGAATTAGTAGAGGAGGTAGTAGGATATATTTGTCCCAAGATTTTTCTGCCTAGGGAATGCCCAAAATACTAACTTTTTGAGCTCTCAGGATCGAAAAAGTGAATAAAACAACTTCCTTCTCTTCCCTCCTGACTCCTGTAGGAGCGTTTCATGTCGCGCAGCGTTAACGAAGTATGCGCAAGCAAAACGGCCGTTCGCCCCTACTTCTCCCTAATTTATTTAACCTATTCAACCGGACATGATATAATTATTGCCTCTAAACCTATCCTCACAAAATGGCAAAATGGCAAGATGTTTGACATGAATAAAATAGAATTGCTATATAATGTTTATTTAACATTAAAAACACTATATATTAGGAATAAGCAAATTAGATGCGTTTACCCAGGGTTAGTGGCAGGATATTCAGCATGGTGTCTTACTAACCTGAAAAATGCTATAAATATAACTAATATCAGTGTATGAACAAGAATTTAATATGGTTATTCGTCATTGCGGCTATAATTTTTGTCACTTTTGGAGATAGTTTAGAATTCATTCCTGAACCTATCCAAAACGGAAGTTTAGAAAGTCGTAAATTTATAGTTAGGTTATGGCCTAATTGGTTGAAACCTAAAAATACTAATCAACGTACAGAAGAAGCTGTGGAAAACTTAGAGGCTCCTATTCAAAAAGAGTAGCATTCAATAGACCTCTCCAAAAATGCCAATTTTGAAACGGCGGGGCCTAGTTTTGAGTACCTTCTCTAGAGATGTTTAATAAAGGCAAGAGTGAAGGACTCCTACTTCAACAGGAGGTACCCTTAACCAGGGAAAACCCATCTAAATTATGGAAGTTTCTCCCGTTAAGGTTTATAGGAGTAATAAATATAAATACTTAGAAGCTTGACATCCTTACCCTCTCAAAACTTGAAAATAAGATGCATTTGCCCTATACTCTTGACTAATCACTGAAATGACCTCCTCCCCTTTCCTAGAGGGACTTTGAGATTTTTTGACACCGAAAGTCCCCTAGGAAATTTTTAGCGTTTCTTTAACCAGCTAAACATGGCACGTAAGTCTTTGCCAACTTCTTCAATAGGATGTTCTGCTTCTTGGCGACGCATAGCAGTAAATACAGGTTTACCTGTTTGGTTTTCCATGACAAATTCCCGGGCAAACTGACCAGACTGAATTTCACTTAAGATTTTCTGCATCTCGGCGCGAGTTTCATTGGTAACGATGCGAGGTCCCCGAGTGTAGTCGCCAAACTCAGCAGTATTGGAGATACTATCACGCATATTTGCTAGACCACCTTCAACAACTAGATCCACTATAAGTTTAACTTCGTGGAGACATTCAAAGTATGCTAGTTCTGGTTGATACCCAGCTTTTACTAGAGTTTGAAATCCAGCTTTAATTAATGCACTGAGGCCACCACAGAGAACAACTTGTTCACCAAAGAGGTCTGTTTCCGTTTCCTCCCGGAAGGTAGTTTCTAGGATACCAGCACGAGTACCACCAATACCTTTAGCATAAGCCATGGCGCGATCGCGTGCTTGACCAGAGGCATCTTGGAAAATAGCAAATAGACAGGGGACTCCTTCTCCTTGTTCATAAGTGCGTCTGACTAGATGTCCAGGGCCTTTTGGTGCTACCATTACTACGTCCACCTGTTCAGGAGGAATAATTTGACCAAAGTGAATATTAAAACCGTGGGCAAAAGCTAGAGTTTTTCCTTCTTTGAGATGAGGTTCAATTTGGTTTTTATAGACGGTTTTCTGCACTTCGTCTGGCAATAGAATCATTATTAGGTCTGCTTTTTCGGCAGCTTCATCTACCGGGGAAACATCTAGACCTGCTGCTTTTGCTTTGGCAGCAGATTTACTCCCTGAATAGAGACCGACAATTACCTTTGAGCCACTATCTTTCAGATTAAGGGCATGAGCATGACCTTGAGAACCATACCCAATGATGGCGATTGTTTTCTCATTTAAGATGTCCAAATTAGCATCGGAGTCATAGTACATTCTGGCCATTATTTTTGTTTCCTGTCAACAATTACTATGGTAAATTTTTATCATATCAACAATTAGTGGTTGTGATAATTTTTATAACATTTAATTTTTACTCAAAGCCTTTGAAATTCTAACTCCTGACTTCTAACTCTAGACCCATAATTGCTGCTCAAATATTCAAACTTAAATAGGATTGCTACAGCAAAAAAGAAGGAAGAAAAAATATCAATTATTTATTACCTGAATTGAGGACTTCTGTTATTAGCCATGAATATAAATTTATACGATACATTCAAGTCTTAATATTGCATTGAATTACACTCAGGACCTAGGCATAAATAGGGTTTATCTAGGAAATTTAGTTGTTTGAACCACAATAATTCAGATCAATAAACCAGTTTTCTCATACCAGTTTCAAAAACTTAAACAACAAAAGTAATCTATCAAGCTTGAAAACCAAGATATGAATGTATGTTTAGTCTCACTTGAGAAAATTGATATTAGTTCGTTTGCTTAAGTCCTTACCGTCTCTAAAATAAACTTTTGTGCATTTAAACGACGTTCAGAGAAAAAACTCTTCTAAATTCTAAATTCTAAATTCTAAATTCTAGCTTACTAATACGCATTTTAAATGAGTCAGGACTTACCCAAATTAACCTTGAAAACGCCATATATAGGGGCGAATGCCATTCGCCTTCACCCTCGTGTAGTGCCCGTGGGTAAGTCCTGTGAGTATTAGCTTATCCTCACTCTATGAAATATGAAAATTGAATACTTTATACTTTATTTTTAGCTCAAATCAACCTCACAGCTAATACCTTTTTGTTGTAGATTAAATGCACACAACCTATTTTGCTCCTTAGTTCTCTTGTTCTGGAGTCGAAAAAACCTAAATTTGTAAGCTTGCTCAAGCATCTACATACTTGCTCATTATGTTCTGTATAGTTTAATATATTATATGTAAAACTGCTATATTGGTTGCGATTCCCATAGGAAGCTTCCGAGCAATTAAGCTTGGGTTTTTTCGCAACATTTAGATAATAAAGATGCCAGAAGTTAAACCATCTATCGCTCAATATTATCATGAGCAAACCAAATATGACCCAGAAACTATTGGAAGTAAAAATCATCAACTAGACTGGGAAAATCAACCAATACCATTTAAAGAATATAAATTTGGGACAACTATTGACCTGAAACCTTATCTGCAAGAAAAAATTAATCAAGAAAAATATTCTCAAGAAGGAGAAGACTTATCCAATTTACTTGTATGCAGTTATGGCTTAACTGATAAGATACTAACAATAATGGGAAATTATTACTTAAGGACAGCTCCTTCTGCTGGTGGGTTGTATCCAGCAGAGGTTTACTTAATTTCCCGTGGCACACCCCTATTACCTACAGGATTATATAACTATCAGGCCAAAACTCATTCCTTACTCAAATTTTGGGATCATAGAATATGGCCAGAATTGCAGAATGCTTGTTTTTGGCATCCAGCTCTAGAAAATACAAAATTAGCGATCGCCATCACCGCTATCTTCTATCGTTCTGCTTGGCGTTACAAAGACCGGGCCTATAGACGAATATTTTTAGATACAGGTCACTTATTAGGTAATATTGAACTAGCTTCTGCTTTCAGTAACTACCGAGCACATCTAATTGGAGGGTTTAATGATAGAGCAATAAATCAAATACTTTATCTGGATCATCAGCAGGAACAAGCGATCGCTATTGTCGCCCTCGCAAACTTACTAGATATTCAACAAAATCTGTCCAACTGGCAAACTGCTTTACCTTCTGGCACTCAAACAGATTATTCAATGATTCCAGATGGTGAACTGCTAAAATATTTACATGAAGCTACTCATATTAACTCACATTCTCCAAAAGTACCTGCTTGGAAAACAAGAGAAATTCTAGAACATCCAGAAGATATATATAACTTTCCATTTTGTAAAAAAGTTTCTACCGTCACTCCCTCCATTTCGTGGGGTAAAGACTTAGAAGGTCTCAAAAAAACAATTCTCAAACGTCGTTCTACTCGTGCCTATACGGGAGAAGCTATCGCTTTGAACGAACTATTGGCTGTATTGGATTTTACTTATCAACCCCACCATTACATTAATCAAGAATTAGATAATAATCCTGATTATTTTGATCTAAGTTTGATTGAGACCTTCATTGCAGTTTCTGGAGTAGATGGCTTAGAAGCAGGTTGTTATTATTATGCCCCAATGGCTCAAGAACTAAGACAAATTAGGTTTAAAAATTTCCGAGAACAATTATGTTTTCTGTGCTTAGGGCAAAACTTAGGTAGAGATGCTGCTGTGGTCTTATTTCATACTGCTGACCTGAAAAAAGCTGTAGGCAAATATGGTGATCGTGTTTACCGTTATCTCCATGCAGATGCAGGTCATCTAGGACAAAGACTGAATTTAGCAGCTATTTATCTAGGTTTAGGCGTTAGTGGCATCGGCGGTTTCTTTGATGATTATGTGAATGAAGTTTTGGGCATTCCTATAGATGAGGCGGTTGTTTATATTACAACTTTAGGTTGCCCCCAATAGGAATAATCGCAGTTTTCATAATTAGGGCTGGCTAATTAACTTTAAAAGTTATAGGACTTACGCATGAACGCTATTGGTAGGGTGTGTTTTGCTGACGCCAAGCGGAGCGAACGCTTCGCGACTTGAATTGCGCAGTTCGTAACGCACCAAGGCACTATATATAGAGCTTTTGTGTAAGTCCTGAGTTAAAATTTTTACCTTGATCTAAATGAACTTTTTATTTAGTTGGGTTAAAACTTATAAAGATATTGAGGCAACAACTTAAAAAATAACCATTAGCAGACAAACCTTGGATTGGTTATTAGCTGTAATATCATTAGGACTTAAGCATGAACACCATTGGTAGGGTGTGTTTTGCTGACGCCAAGCGGAGCGAACGCTTCGCGACTTGAATTGCGCACTTCGTAACGCACCAAGCTCACGGGGTGACAAGCTAGTTGAAAGCTATATATAGAAGGTGATTTTCGTTCGGGAGTTGAAAAAAAAATCAATAAAAAGGAAAGCTTATTGAGAAATCTTGGGGTATAGTGCAGGGCAAACGCATCTTATTTTAAAGTTTTGACAGATTAAGGAGCCAGGCTTCTGAGCATTTATACTCATTACTCCTACAAGCCTGAACGGTAGAAACTGCCATGATTTAGATGGGTTTGCCCTGGGTGGATAAGAGTGAATTGGCGATCGCTACCTCATTGTCAATAAGCTTTCTTTTTCTAGTTGAATTATTGTTCAATTTATTGTCTCAAATGATTACTGTATCTACCATTAAGCTTACTTGTAACCCCGTGAGCGCACCAAGACTCTATATATAGTACCTTTGCGTAAGTCCCTGATTATGTCTGGTTGAATAGGTATACAGGACTTACGCAGTACCGCTATATATGGCGCATAAATTCGTCTTTTTCAAGATATTGCCACTATCATTAGTGCCGTTGCATAAGTCCTGATATAAATATAGTCGTTTCACAATAGAATTGAGACAAGTGTTTCTTGCTATGAAAGTATTTCAGGCGAAAAATAGTCTCATTCTTATTTAAAATGACTATAAATAGGACTTACCCATGGACACCATTGGTAGGGTGTGTTTTGCTGACGCCAAGCGGAGCGAACGCTTCGCCCCATGAAAAGCGCACTTCGTAACGCACCAAGACTGCATATATAGCACCTTTGCGTAAGTCCTGAATAAATTAGGGAGAAGTAGGAGCGAACGGCCGTTTTGCTTGCCCATACTTCGTTAACGCTGCGCGACATGAAACCCCCCTACAAGAGTCATACCAATTTCATAAACTTAGACTACACTGCTTGTCTTGATATTTCAGGACTTACGCAGTAACGCTATATATGGCGTATAAATTCGTATTTTTCAAGATATTACCACTACAATTAGTCCCGTTGCGTAAGTCCTGTATTTATCAAATGTTGACATATGATGTGTAGCTATACTTAAGGAAATTGATATCAGGAGGGAAGAGGAGGAAGTTTTTTGATCACTAATTATCCGGACATGATATAAATGTGAATATAATCCTTACACTATATCCAAAAAAACTTATGCTATCAGTGTAAATTTAGGTGTAAAAACATTAGCAACAATTACAGCAGATTTCGAGCATATCCGGTACAGGGTAAATGGTGAAAATCATGTAGTGGGGGCTTCTTGCCCGTATTAATGTACCTGAGAATAACGGAAAGCGCTGTAAGTGATGGTATAATATTTCCCAGTATCAAGCCATATAGAAAATCGCAAAACAAACTGACTAAATTGCAATTTCAGTTGAGTCAAAAAGTTAAACATTCAAATAATTAGCATAAATCAGCAATCAAAGTAGCTAAGTAGGTAATAGCAAGAATTTGATGAATTCAGAAGGCAGCTCGAATACAAGCATCAATGGTGCGATGCTAAAGTTGTCGGAGTTGATAGATTCTTTCCGTCATCAAGAACTTGCTGTAGGTGCAGTCAAGTTCTTGATTTGTCATTAAGCGTAAGAACTTATGACTGCTGTGAGTGTGGAATATCTATAGATTGGGATTTAAGCCCTATTGACATCATCCCCGGCCTAAAGGCACTGCGTTTCCTACCGAGCCGTAGCTCCTCGGCGGGTTGAAATTTCACGGGCTGCCGCTAATTTGGCAGTAGTCTTACACTTGCCGACCCGTCCGTTTTTTGTCTCGGATTGCCCACCCGCGACTAATATATTTCCTGTGAACTCAAAACCATGATAACATGACCTGTGAAAAAAAATCAACTAAAAAGTCGCCCGCTTATGGGCGAGGCTTTAAACCCAATTTTTCGGTAAGAAGGAGCGAAAAATGCAGCCGGCTTAAGATCATTAATGCCTGTGGATGAGTAACCGCTGACGGTCTCAGTAGAAGCAAGAAAATTGCTTATTAGCTATTGCTATATAATGACAAATTATGAATTATGCAGAAATTATCCTAATTTACATCTAAAATCTAAAAGATTAACTATGGATATTAAACGAGTAATTATTGCTCATAAGGCCAAAGATAATATAAGTCGTCATTATGCAGAACAATCTGTTAGAGAGTTGGAACATAGAGGATGCCAAGTATTAATGGGTCCAAGTGGGCCAAGAGATAATCCTTATCCAGTTTTTCTCGCCTCCAGCACTGATAAAATTGACTTGGCAGTGGTTTTAGGGGGAGATGGTACAGTATTAGCTGCAGCTAGACATTTAGCAGCAGAGGGTACTCCTATATTAGCAGTCAATGTAGGAGGACACTTAGGCTTTTTGACGGAGAATTTTGAAGATTTTAAGGATACACAGAAAGTATGGGATAGGTTATTTGAAGACTGCTATGCATTACAACTACGAATGATGTTACAGTCAGCGGTATCTGAGGGGGATCATTTTAACCTCAAACCAATAGGCGATCGCTTTTTAGCCTTAAATGAATTTTGTATTAAACCCGCTTCTGCTGACAGAATGCCTACTTCTATTTTGGAAGTAGAAATTGATGGTGAGGTAGTAGACCAATATCAAGGAGATGGATTAATTATTGCGACCCCTACAGGTTCAACTTGCTATACTGCTTCTGCTAATGGACCGATTATGCACGCTGGCATGGCTTCCATTTCTGTCACACCAATTTGCCCTTTAAGTCTTTCTAGTCGTCCTATTGTACTTCCTCCTGGTTGCGTAGTTAGTATTTGGCCTTTACAAGAACAGGATCTAACTACTAAACTCTGGGCAGATGGAGTTTTATGTACTGCTATTTGGCCAGGACAAAGGGTAGATGTACGTATGGCAGATTGTCAAGCTAAGTTTATTATTCTGCGGGAAAATTATTCATTTTTTCAGACTCTCAGAGAAAAACTACTATGGGCTGGCACTAGAATTAAGTATCAAAATCACTATCACAAATAGTTAAGTTTTAGGGAGTAGGGAACAATTGACATCCTCTCCGGTCTAAAGGTGCAGAAATTCCTCTCTACCTAATAGTTCTCTAAATCAAATAAAGATAGCTGTATAGGTTCAAGGTGGCTTAACCTCTCATCGGCAGCTGCTACTTTGGTATTAGTCTTACCCCTGCCTCCACGTCCGTTTAATGTCTCGGACTGCTCTCCCGCGACTAATATGTTTATTGCTGCATATGATTCCAGACTATGGGAACACAACCAAATAATTGCCCTAACTAGGGCTTGCTGAAAAAGTCTTTTTCAGGAGTAGGAGACCCACCCTTAACATCTGCCAGGAGGAGAAGTAGGGACGTTTCGCTACGAGACATGAAACGCATTTTTGTTATGCAACGTCCCTACAGAGGAACGGGGAATTGATAGAGGAGGTAGTCGTATATATTTATCCCTTGATTTTTCTGCCTAGGGAGCGCCCAAAATACTAACTTTTTGAGCTCTTAGGATCGAAAACTAGACACTTTTTTCAAGTCTAAAAATGCTAAAACCTTTATGTATCAACACTTTTGGATTTAATCAACAAGCCCTAACTAGGTCTGCTGATATTTAGTTGGGTATATTCTATACCTGTATCTAGCTTTCATCTTTTATTTATTTTTGGCCTGTATGTTATAACTTAAAGATAGTTATTCTTGGTATGCATGTGTGTTAAGACCCGAGAGACATAGTGTCTCACATTTGAAAATACATTTAGTTTGTGTTACTAAATAATTGAGAAGTGTATTGACCGCTGAAGGCTTAGAATTAATCAAAAATTCCTTTGAGACTGTAGCTAGGAAGATGAACTTCAAGATATTAGAGTTTAATAGAGAAACAGATCATATTCATACAGTTATTGAATAGCCACCCAGATTGTCTTCATCTCAAATAGTCAATCATCTTAAAGGTGTTTCAAGCAGATTATATGGAGCAGCGAGATTTGCGAAAACCTCACAAAACCTCGCTTTGGAGCACATCATATTTTGTAGCTTCGGTTGGAGGTGCGCCACTTGAAACTCTGAAAAAGTATATTTAAAATCAAAAGTCCCCCTAAAAGGGGGAGGCTTTAAACCCAGTGTTTTGGTAAACCCCAATTAGAGGGAGTAAACTGGAATTGACATCCTCCCAGGCCTAAAGGCACTGGGTTTCCTACCGAGCCGTAGCCCCTCGACGGGTTGACATTTAACAGGCTGCTGCTACTTTGGCAGTAGTCTTACCCTGGCCTCAATGTCCGTTTTTTGTCTCGGATTGCCCACCCGCGACTAATATATTTCTTGTGAACTAAGAAGCGTGGTAACATAGCTTGTGAAAAAAATCAACTAAAAAGTCGCTCTAGAAGGGCGAGGCTTTAAACCCAATTTTTCGGTAAAGTATAACTAAAAAGAATACTTTTTTTCTTGTTTACTCTCATGCCAAATACCCCACTCTTAGTATTTGTTAGGAAGCTGGCTCTATTTCATCTTCAAAAAACCAAGTTCCCATTTTTTCTTCAAATTGGACCCAGAAACCAACTCCACTACCATCTACCATTTTGAATTCTGTGATTGTACCAATGGGATTTTCCTTAATTCGGTTAATCATTTTTTCAGGTATCGGTTGTCTAATTCGACAGACTTTTACTTTTTGACCTATTTCCATGTTTATTGACGATGTTCTCCTGGTGGTATTAATTAATCCACAGTTTATCTGAAATTAGTGCTTGAGTACAGTTCTATAATATTAAGTCAAAAGTAAAAGTCAAAAGTTAAATCTAGTGGTGCAGAAATCTTGCCCACTAGCAACTGATTAAGATTAAATTTGCTACATCTAAAATTTACTGAATTTTTGTTTCCCCAACAATCTTCTGCAACAACTAATGAAGGCTTGCTGAAAAAATCTATTTCAGGAGTAGGGGACCCACCCCTAATATCTTCCAGAAGGAAATGTAGGGGCGTTGCATAGAACGTCCTTACAGAGGAACGGGGAATTGATAGAGGAGGTAGTCGGATATATTTGTCCCTTGATTTTTCTGCCTAGGGAGCGCCCAAAATACTAACAAATTGATCTCTTAGGACCAAAAACTAGACACTTTTTTCAAGTCTAAAAATGCTAAAATCTTGATGTATAAATTGATAACCGAATATGGTTTTATTGAAAATAAAAAAATTATTTGTTAGATAAAGGTAAATTAGATAATTTAATTACCGAAAAATTGGGTTTAAAGCCTCGCCCATAAGCGGGGGACTTTTTAGTTGATTTTTTTCACAGGTTATGTCCTTCTTGCTTTTGAGTTAACAAGAAATATATTAGTCGCAGGCGGGCTTACCGAGACAAAAAACGGACATTGAGGTCAGCATAAGACTACTGCCAAAGTAGCAGCAGCCTGTGAAATATCAACCCGCCGAGGGGCTAAGGCTCCCTAAACCCAGTGCCTTTAGGCCAGGGAGGATGTAAAATCAAGTGACTCAACTAATTCTTATTAAAAATGGGTCAATTTTAGAACCTGTAGAAAGGTGCATGATCTGGAAATTTCGGATGATCTTAGCTTGCCTATTACCAAAAAATTGGGTTTAAAGCCTCGCCCATAAGCGGGCGAATTTTTAGTTGATTTTTTTTCACAGGCTTATGTCCTTCTTGCTTGTTAGTTCACAAGAAATATATTAGTCCCGGGTGGGCTTACCGAGACAAAAAACGGACATTGAGGCCAGTATAAGACTACTGCCAAAGTAGCAGCAGCCTGTGAAATTTAAACCCGCCGAGGGGCTACGGCTCGGTTGTTACCCAGTGCCTTTAGCCCGGGGAGGATGTCAATGAAAATACTGATAATTGATAAGTGAAATGACCAATATCCCTCTTAATTTGATACCCTAACTAAAATGGTCTTGGGAGTTAGCTAGAAAGTAGTGGATATATCTATTGGACGTGGAAAAACAGCTCGTAGAGCTTATGGAATTGATGAAATTGCCTTAGTGCCTGGGCAAAGGACACTCGATCCAAGTTTAGTAGACACTAGATGGAACATTGGTGGTATTGAAAGAGAAATACCAATAATTGCTAGTGCTATGGATGGAGTAGTTGATGTAAAAATGGCCGTTCTCTTATCAGAACTAGGTGCAATGGGAGTTCTCAATTTAGAGGGTATTCAAACTCGCTATGATGATCCAGTACCAATATTAGAAGAAATTAGCTCTGTTGGTAAAGAAGAATTTGTGAGTTTGATGCAGAAACTTTATGCGACCCCCATTCAACCAAAATTAATTTCTCAGAGAATTAAAGAAATAAAAAGCCAAGGTGGAATTGTAGCGGTAAGTTTCACACCTGCGGGAGCACTAAAATATGGAAAAGTAGTTGCTGAAGCTGCTGCAGACTTATTTTTTATTCAAGCAACGGTTGTTTCAACTGCATTTATGTCACCTAAATCAGTGGAAAAGCTTGATTTAGTTAAGCTTTGTCAGGAAATGCCCATGCCTGTTGTTTTAGGCAACTGTGTTACTTATGAAGTGGCCTTAAATTTAATGAAAGCAGGAGCAGCAGGAGTGCTAGTAGGTATTGGCCCTGGTGCTGCTTGTACATCTCGTGGTGTTTTAGGGGTTGGAGTTCCTCAAGCAACAGCAATAGGAGACTGTGCAGCAGCAAGAAATGATTACTATCAAGAAACTGGAAATTATGTCCCAATTATTGCCGATGGTGGTTTGGTTACTGGCGGTGATATTTGTAAATCTATTGCTTGTGGTGCTGATGGAGTAATGATTGGTTCACCTATAGCCAGGGCCTCCGAAGCTCCTGGAGGTGACTATCATTGGGGTATGGCTACTCCTAGTCCAGTATTACCAAGGGGTACTAGAATTAAGGTAGGTACAACTGGAACTATAAAGCAGATTCTCCGTGGCCCAGCAACATTGGATGATGGTACTCATAATTTATTGGGTGCTCTCAAGACTAGCATGGGAACTTTGGGAGCTAAGGATTTGAAGGAAATGCAACAGGTAGGGGTGGTTATTGCTCCTTCCTTATTAACTGAAGGTAAAGTTTATCAAAAGGCCCAAGCCTTGGGAATGGGCAAGTAGATTTACTTATTTAAATGAACTCAAGATATCTTGACAAAATTGGTGAAGTAGCTTTTAAATTTATGGATTACTGTGGAATTATTGGAAAGGAAGTGTCAGAATAGATATAGCGGAGATATATGTTTCCGTTCACTCCTCACACCACACTCCGCCCGTACTTTTTGTCGGGCGGTTCCTTAGTATATTCATTGTACTTTACCCAGCTAAAACTCTGTGATTTCTGCCTAGTCATATCAAATTCGATTGACTACTTATGATATATTTAGTGTTTGCTGAAAAAGTCTTATAGTAAACATTATAGGATTGAAATTATGGACATATTACAAAATAGATCTTTAAAATAATTTGTCCAAATCTATAAAAATTGTAAAGAAGTATGGTTGATCAAAAATTTTTAATAAACTCCCGTTCCAGATGATGGCATAATTTAACTAACAAAAGTCAACAGAAAAGGATTATTCAGGAATGTCTACAGAAGAAGATGAAATAAACAATGATAATTTCCAGGAAAAAGTGATTGGCAGCACTCTTCCAGTTTTAATAGATTTCTGGGCACCATGGTGTGGGCCATGCCGAATGGTAGCCCCTGTAGTCGATGAAATAAAATCACAATATAAAGGACAAATCAAAGTATTTAAAGTAAACACGGACGACCTTCCTGATATAGCAAGCAAATATGGGATTCGTAGTATTCCTACCTTGATGATTTTTAAGGACGGGCAAAGAGTTGATATGATCGTTGGGGCTGTGCCTAAAACTACATTATCGAATACTATAGAAAAATATATCTGATAAAAATCATAATCTAGCACGGGACTATAGAATTCGCAGTATTCCTACTTGAATTATTTTGAAGGGAGGCCAAAGATTTGATATAGTTGTGGGTGCTGTACCTCAAACTATATTGGTTAACGCTCTAGAAAAGTACCTTTAATTAACTAGGGCTTGGTGAAAAAGGTTTTTTCAGGAGTAGGGGGCCCACCCCTATACATCTCCTAGGAGGAGAAGTAGGGAAGTTCCATGCAACACCCCTACAGAGGGGCGCGGAATTGATAGAGGAGGTATTCGGATATATTTGTCCCTTGATTTTTCTGCCTAGGGATTACCCAAAATACTGACTTTTTCAGCTCTCAGGACCGAAAACTAGATACTTTTTTCGAGTCGAAAAATACTAAAACCTTTATGTGTCAATGCTTTTGGATTTAATTAGGCAGCCCTAACTAGGGTTTCCTTGAAAAAGTCTTTTTGCTCTTTGTATTCGTCAGTAGTCAGAAGCTAGTACTCAGGAGTCAGGAGTCAGCAGTCAGCAGTCAGGAGAAATGGGAATTTAGAGAAGGTAGTTGGATATATTTGTCCCTTATTTGTCCCTTGATTTTTCTGCCTAGGGATCACCCAAAATACTGACTTTTTCAGCTTGGGTAACTTTGCTGATGAATGAAAGTTATTTTGCCGGCTTTCAAGCATAGCAAGACTTTTGAGAATTGGTATTAGGCATATGGATTTATCCTCTGATAGAATTACTACAGAAGGATTTTAATACCAATTTCCTAAAGTTCGACTATAAATATCTTGAAATCTTAGTTTTCACCCTTGATAGATTACTTTTATGAATGTTGTTTAAGTTTATGAAATTGGTATAACTTGTAATCACAAAGTTACTATGATTGTTGTAGGTTAAGAAAAAGGTTTGTTGTAATGACAAGAGTGCTAGTGAAATGAGATTTTGTGGTTCAGTAGAAGATGGGATCCAATTACTACAAAAATGGAACAGGCAAGTAACATTGAGAATTTATGTGGAAACATGCAATCATTACAGGTGGCTCTAGTGGTATAGGCAAAGAAATAGCTAAACTCTTAGCTGGTGAAGGAAGTAATATATCAATTATCGCTCGTAATTCTAAAAAATTAGAAGCAGCAAGAGTAGAAATAACTGCTAATGTGATTAGTTCAAAACAGAAGATTATTACTATATCTATAAATGTTGCTAATAGATTAGAAGTAGAAAATGGGATTCACCTAGCTATCAAGGAAATAGGTATTCCAGACTTATTAATTACTGCTGCAGGTATTTCTTATCCTGGTTATTTTCGGGAGTTACCAATAGAGATATTTGAAGAAACAATGGCGATTAATTATTTTGGTTCTCTTTATTGTGTACGAGAAGTTTTGCCCATAATGGAACAACAAAAAAAAGGGCAAATAGTGATGATTTCTTCTGGTTCTGGTTTGATAGGAATTTATGGTTATACTGCCTATTGTCCTAGTAAGTTTGCTATTCGAGGTTTAGCAGAATCTTTGCGAGGAGAGTTGAAGTTATCTGGAATTTATGTATCTGTTGTTTATCCACCAGATACAGATACCCCACAGTTAGAAGAAGAGAATAAAACTAAGCCTTTAGAAACTCAAAATATTACTGCTACTTCTGGATTATGGAATGCCAGAGATATTGGTGTGAAAATATTGCAGGGAGTGAGGAAAAAAAGTTTTGTAATTGCTCCTGGCTTAGAAATGAATTTGTTAGATAAATTGCATAGTTTATTAGCTCCAGTAATTCAGTGGTATATGGATTTAATTGTGATTAAAACTCTCAAAAAAGGTTATAGGGCTACGTGCAAGTCGAAAGTTAGAAGTCTTCACTGAGTTTCAAAATTTAGCAATTTTCGCACCCTATCGTTTGGCTGCTTCAATACAGGGCTTGCTGACAGGTAAAAATAGCATTGCACATCACCCTCATCAACTAGATATAAATAGTGAGCATCACTATATTATCTACTTTTGGTATAAATATAAAGCGAAAACAGCAATTTCTCTGTAGAAATAAGCTTTTCTGAGTCCCCGAACAATTTCCCCATGAACTTCACTGCGGATGCGGTTACCACGTTAACATTGTTCCAATTTAATATTATAGTCATTTTAAATAAGAATGAGACTATTTTTCGCCTGAAATACTTTCATAGCAAGAAACACTTGTCTCAATTCTATTGTGAAACGACTATATAAACAAAAAACTTTACAGCCAAATTAACAGTACCAAGACCGCCATCCATCGATACATCTTGCATCCAAATTTTAGGAGACTGCCACAAAGCATAAGTTTGAAATCTCTGTTCTATCCATTTCCATAATTTTTCGATTCAGGTATATCTCACATTCCGCACTTCTTAACATTAAATTGATAAGTTTTATTAATATATCACCCCAAATGCTCTCCCTGAAAGCCTTATAACTATGGACATCGATTTTAACTGTTATAAAGAGTTGTAACTAATTTTCTCATAACAAATGAGTTATTGATAAATTTTATTAATATTGAGTTCCAGAATCAAGGTTTTTCGTATAAGTCTCTTTGAAAATGTAAATATACATAAAGATATATGGAGATATGCGGAATGTCGGGTATTTGATAATTGGTACGATCTTTTGAATCAAGGGAATTAAAACATCATCCCAGTCGGCTTCTGTTTTTTCTGCATATTTGCTGAAAGAATAAGAAATTACATCAGTAAATAACTGATTAATCAAATAAGTGCTTACGGCAACAATTCCTGCTGTTAATATCCTTTCAATGAAAGATAAATTTGCTAACAAGCCTAAACTGTCAGTTAATACTTTGAGAGCAATTAGTACAAAAAGTATTAGTAGAGAAGTTTGCAAAATGTTTATGGTTAAAATACCTATTTCATTGTTTGAACGACTAAAGAAAGATTTTAGAGCAGATAATAGTACCACATACAAAAAGAGTCCTAAAACTGTTCCAATTACTAACACCCCTAATCCCTGTCTGAGCCAGGAAAATCAGTATATAACTAAAGAGCTTGATGTGTGTAAAAGTGTCAACATTTTCCCAATTAATTCCTATTATTATTAAGACTTACCCATGAAAGCTATTGGTAGGGTTTGTTTCCCTTCGCGATCTGAAAAGGGAACTTCGTAACGCACCAAGGTACTATAATAGTACCTTTGCGTAAGTCCTGAACATCTAAAAAACTCACTATATAATCGTAGATTATGTCAAGCTATTACTAGCCCTAAAATCTAACTCCCCTATTCCCCTAATTTTCCAATCATTTCCTCCACTGCCAAACGAGTACCATTAGCAAAATCCCAACCAGAAACTATCTTTTTCCCCGCCAATTGTACTTGCCACAACAATAACCAACCACTACCAGTTTGCACCACAGGTCCTAAACCCTTAATTACCTTGACAACCTCCCCAATATTTCCAACCACTTCAAACTCAGAAGACCAAACCTTCTTCAACTTCTGCAATTCTGGAGGCAACTCCGACCAATATTCAGCACCCAGTGGGATAGTTGCCATAACTTTCAAAGACTGACTCCGAAAACTGGTGAAACAATTAGGAAAAAATCCTCTAACTTGGTTGTGAATCTCTATTGCACTTCTCGACCAATCAATTTGATAATCATAATTTTGAATCAGTGGAGCGTCAGTTGCCAGAGAAGCATCTTGAGGAATAGGTTCAATTTCTCTGTGCTCCAACTTCCACAAAGTTTCCAGTAATAAATTTGCTCCATCCTGTGCCAAACTTTCTGCTATGGATACAGCATTATCCAACAAACGAATAGGAGTCACGCTCTTCAATAGCATTGGACCCGTATCCATTCCTACATCCATCAACATGGTAGTATTACCTGTTTGCGCTTCACCATGATAAATAGACCATTGAATAGGAGCAGCACCACGATATTTTGGCAAAATCGAACCATGAACATTTACACAACCCAATTTCGGCAGATCCAAAATTTCTGCAGACAAGATTTGCCCATAAGCAACCACGACAAATACATCTGCTTGTACTTGTCGTAATAAGTTGAGAGTTCCAGGATTTTTTTTGACCCGGCGTGGTTGCCAGATAGGGATGTTATGAGCAACTGCCACTGACTTAACAGGAGATGGAATCATTTTATTGCCTCGCCCACGCCGTTTATCAGGTTGAGTGACAACTGCTGCAACCTCTATTTCTGGCTGAGCTAATAATTTTTCCAAAGCAGGAACAGCAAATAGAGGTGTCCCAAAAAATATTATTTTCACAGAATAAAGTAATTAGGGTTTGCTGATTAAATATAAAAGTATTGACACATAAAAGTTTTATCTTTTTTAGTGTCGAAAAAAGTGCCTAAGCGCCTGGTTTTCAGTCCTTTAAGCTCAAGGTGAGGGTGCTATTATGCCCCCATCGACTTGAGATTAAATCAGAACAGGGTTGACAAGTTGTTCAAAAAAAGTAAATAATAAATTATTTATTATCATAATACTGTTCAACAATCAATTTAACTTATACAAAACCTTAAATTCTGGTTAGCTCAAAAGATGGGAAGCAATGTGGTTTTAAACATTTGCGTAGTATCCTTATATCAAGCTTGTACATCATTTATCCAATATGAACTTAATTATCTAGTTAATTAAAGCAAACGGCAACCCAATTACTAATAACATAATAGGTACTATTAAAGCAGATTTTTCTTCAGAAATATTAGAGATTTTTTGGCCACCACTATACATAATTAAAATTGTATAACAAAGAGCAAATATAAATAAAATCAAACTAATTATCAAATTATTTAAAACTCCACTAATTAACACCAGTAAACCTAGAGGCAACAATGAGGTCCCTGCGACAAATAAATCTCCTGTTAAACTGCCATTAGTTTTAAATATTAGTCTAGCAAAACCACTTGTAACTGTTAGATTCACAAAGGGAATGATACCAATAATTATTAAAAATAAAAATTCTGTATGATTAGCTTCACCCAATCGTTGTAAAATTAAGTTAATTCCTATTACAAAGCAAACTTCAAATATTATTCCTAATAAAATTGATACATTCAACGCTCTTTTCTGTTCTAATTGCGTAAAAGCTGGTAATAACCCACCTATTGGATTAGGAATAAAAGTCTTTACTGTAATCCAACTATCCTGAAAAGTTGTCTGGAATATTTCTAGTATTTCTGCCCAGGAAAAATCCTTTAAACTTCTAATAGCTTCTAGGGATATTTGATAATTAGCTCTATCTCCTTGCTCTGCAAAAAGTTGAGCAGCTTTTCTGAAATCAAATCTTGCCAGATGATATTCTTGTAATTCTAAATAAACCAAACCACGCTGATAAAAAATATGAGCAAAATTTGGATTTATTTCTAATGCTTTGGTATAGTCTTCCATGCCAGCTTGAATATATCTTAATTTCATCCGACACAAACCCCTATAATAGTAAACTTCTACTAGGTATGGGTCTAAAAATAATGCCTTAGTATAATCAACATTTGCATTTTGATAATCTTGCAATTTATAACTAGCAAATCCTCTATGATACAAAACTTCTGCCCAGTAAGGATTAATTTCCAGTGCTTTTGTATAATCTAATATTGCACCTTGATAATTTCCAAGCTGACCTTTAGCAACTCCACGCTTATATAATTCCTCTGCTTCCCCTATGGTTTTGTCATATTGCGACCGCTTCAATGGGTCAGAAAGAATCTCATACACTGAATTAATTTTTTTAAATTTTTCTGCTGCATTGATATCCTCTGAATTGAGGTCGGGGTGATACTGACGCGCTAAACCATAATAGGCTTTTTTAATGTGTTCTGCTGAAGCATCTTTTGATACTCCTAGAACTTCATAATAGGTATGCTTTTTTTCCATAGGGAATAGAAAAAATACTGTATTTTATTGTTATACCAATTTCATCAACTTAAACAACATTTGTAAAAGTAATCTATCAAGCTTGAAAATCAAGATTTCAAGGTATGTGTAGTCTGACTTTAGGAAATTGGTATTAGCGTGGTAAAACTGAGAGAATGAATATTTTTACCTGTTGCCTATTCTCCATCTCCCTATCTCTCTAAATTATGAATTACCACACCAAATTTATCATCTATTTATTAATATGGAGCTAAGCGGACTCGAACCGCTGACCCCCTCAATGCCATTGAGGTGCTCTACCAACTGAGCTATAACCCCTAACTAAAGCATTTGTTATGCTACCTAATTTTTTGTTTGTTTGTCAAGAACTTAATCAAAAAAATTCTACAACACTCCAGTCATCATATAGCAATAGGAGTAATGATTACCATTAGGCTATTATGATGCTTCTCAAATTTAGTCCATGCTACGAATTTAATTTCTATCGGTTGCTAATAAAACCCCTCTCCTATCTAACTTTTGAATTTAGCTGTACCAGGGTATCTGGCTTTGTTAAGGACACCAGACCTTAACGATAACAGATAATTTCAATTATCATCTTAATGATACTTTGATATTTTTTATAGTGAAAATGCTTTCAAACCTTGGAAGGGCAAGGGACATAAATTAACCAGGCAAAAAAATGGATCAAACCTAAATATATAAGGAACAAGGTTAATTAAATGTAAAACCTAGATTGTATGATAGTTTCATGTGATTTTTAACATATTTTTGGCTAAATTACCATTAAAAATATATGTAGGAGTGTTGAAAGATTTGAGTTAGGTGAGTCATACAAGTACTAATGAGAAAATAAACAACCATCATTGCCGCAGCAGATATGGCAACTAAGATACTTGCTAGCATTAGAGAGAACTCTCGATGATGAAATGACTCCTGCATCAAATGTAGAGACCAAGCGACTAAAGCAACATCCAGTATTAGAATAGTGAGTAACATAAGTTACGTTTTGTAACAATTATCTCTATTTTAACAACATTTCTAAAAAATATCTCTAAAATATTTTTACTTATACCAATTTCATAAACTTAGATTATACTAGTTTTCTTATTTAATTTCTAGTATTGAGATATGATATATAACCATACTTGAGGAAATTTGTATTATAATGACTCTAATCAAAGTTAGAACTAAAAGTTAACTTTGTCTTACAGGAACTTGATGTTCAGCTAGATAATCCTTAATTTCTGCTACACTTAATTGACCATAATGTAGTAAAGAAGCAAGCAATGCTGCTTCCGCTTTCCCCTCAGTTAAAGCCTGAAAAATATGTTGGCAGCTACCCGCACCCCCAGAAGCAATTACTGGAATCTGAACACTTTCTGCTATAGTCCTTGTAAGGTATAAGTCATAACCTGCTTGGGTTCCATCAGCATCCATACTTGTGACAAGCAGTTCTCCTGCCCCTCTTTTTTCTGCTTCTTTTGCCCAGGTAATTGCATCCTTACCAGTGTTTTTTCGACCACCTTGCACATAGACATCCCATCCTAAGTTGTCTGGATCTGAACGACGACAAGCATCAATAGCTACTACAATACATTGATTTCCGAAATGGTCACTGGCCTGATTAATAAAGTTAGGGTTACACACTGCTGCTGAATTTATACTAACTTTATCTGCCCCTGCTCTTAACAAATTTTTAATATTTTCTAAGGATTGAATACCACCTCCTACTGTCAGAGGAATAAAAACCTGCTCTGCAGTGCGATAAACTACATCTATGATTGTATTTCGGTCTTCATAAGTGGCCGTAATATCTAAAAATACCAATTCATCAGCACCAGCATGATTGTATACTTGAGCTAGTTCCACAGGGTCTCCAGCATCTTGAAGATTCACAAAGTTAACACCTTTGACAACTCGGCCTGCATTAACATCAAGACAAGGTAAAATTCTTTTGGCCAACATATAAATAAATTACTTGAGATAGGACAGTATATTATTGCCGATTTTAGAGTATGGATTATATCATGTCCGGATAATTAGTGATTAAAAAACTTCCTCCTCTTCCCTCCTGACTCCTGTCAGGGCGTTTCATGTCCCGCAGGGTTAACGAAGTATGCGCAAGCAAAACGGCCGTTCGCCCCTACTTCTCCCTAATTTATCTATACCTATTCAACCGGACATGATATTAATGGAGAAAATTTAAGTCTAATTAGGGCTTGCTCATTAAATATTAAAGCATTGACTCATAAAGGCTTCAGCATTTTTAGGGTCGAAAAAAGTGCCTAGTTTTCGCTCCCTCAAGCTCAAAAAGTTAGTATTTTGGGCACTCCCTAGGCATAAAAATTAAGGTACAAATATATCCGACTACTTCCTCTATCAATTCCCTATTCCTCTGTAGGGACGTTCCATGCAGCATCCCTCAATCTCGTCCTGGAAGATATTAGGGGTGGGTCCCCTACTCCTGAAAAAGACTTTTTCAGCAAGCCCTAAATAGTGAAAAGTTTATACACAATACAATTAGAAATATATAAATTATTCTTTACCATGAAATTAAAAAGATTAGGCCATGTAGCTATCTGTGTCCAAGACGTTGATCAAGCAGTAGAGTTCTATAAAAATTTGGGCATGGAAATAGCCTGGAAAGATTCTGATTGGGCATATCTAAAAGCAGGAGATGATGGATTAGCACTTTTGAGTCCTGGATATGAGCAAGCAGGGCCACATTTTGGATTTGTGTTTAGCGATCGCTCAGAGATGGAAATGGCATACAAACATCTTCAAGTCCAAGAAGTCCAAGTATCTCGAATCCATGAACACCGAGATGGCACAGCTTCTTTCTATGGCAGAGATTTAGACGGTAACTGGTTTGAATACCTCTACGAACCAGCAACTATAGTTGAGAATTAGACCTTAATACTACTGTGGGCTTAAAAAATCAACTCTACCTGAAAGGGCCAAGCTTAAATCCCATTTTTCCAATCAAAGAAAACTTCAAATTATACAGACATTATATCCTAGTAGATGTATTAAATATAGAGAATATTCTCAAGTCTAAAGTATCTCAAAATTAAAATATGACCTATAAGTTAGTCTTAACAAATTACCGAAAATCCTTACTGTCAAATTGGAAATATGTAGATTGTTCTCTACTATTGGTTTATGTAGGAATGACTATCTTTGGCGGAATTATGATCCAAAGTGTGGAAAGAAATCAAGGGCTGGCAGACTGGTGGCAGCATTGGTTTACAGGAGGAGTAGGCTTGATTTTGGCATTAATTATTGCTCGTTGTCACTACGGAGTCTTATTTCACTGGAAATGGGCAATTTACGTTTTGACCAATATTTCTCTAGTTGCCGTGCAGGCTATCGGTACTTCAGCTCTAGGAGCACAACGCTGGATTAATGTTGGTGGCTTTCATGTTCAACCTTCGGAATTCGCTAAGGTGGGAATAATTATTACTTTGGCAGCAATACTTTCTTCTAAGCCTAGGTTAAAGCTATTCGACTGTTTTCAAGTTTTGATTGTTACAGCCATTCCCTGGTTATTAGTTTTTTTAGAACCAAATCTGGGTACTTCATTAATATTTGGTGTAATTACTATGGGAATGCTTTACTGGGGTAATGTTAATCCTGGGTGGCTAATATTACTTTTTTCTCCCATCTTCTCAGTTATTCTTGACAATATCTATTTTCCTGCTTGGGTTGCCTGGATAAGTCTGATGGCTTTGATAGCTTGGCGTAGTCTACCTTGGGGATGGTTATGGACGCCTATCGTTGCTGGGATTAATATTGCTTCTGGAAACATTGCAGAAATATTATGGAATTTGCTCAAAGATTATCAAAAAGATAGATTAACAGGATTTCTTAATCCAGAACAAGACCCCTTGGGTACAGGATATCATCTAATTCAATCTCGCATTGCCATAGGCTCAGGACAACTTTTTGGTAGAGGGTTATATCAAGGTACTCAAACTCAACTGAATTTTATTCCAGAGCAACACACGGATTTTATCTTCTCAGCTATTGGCGAAGAGTTGGGTTTTATTGGTTGTATTTTTGTACTCTTGGCTTTTTGGTTTATTTGTCTGCGTTTGGTGATTATTGCTCACACTGCTAAAGATAATTTTGGTTCTCTAATAGCTATTGGAGTATTATCAATGTTGATATTCCAAGTTTTTGTGAATATTGGTATGAATATTGGTTTGGCTCCTGTGACTGGTATCCCACTACCTTTACTTAGTTATGGGCGATCGGCTTTATTGAGTAATTTTATTGCTTTAGGGTTAGTAGAATCAGTGGCTAATTACAGACCTAAAAAAAATTTTTAAGACTAAAGTTTGCTTTCTTTCTTGAACAACGGCGAAGCAAACAGCAAACTTCATCTGTCTAGCTACTTAATACTAGTGTCTACTTGTATAAATTAATATACTTACTAAGCCAATAAAAAAAGCTTGAATCCAAGGAAATTCAACCATTATCGTCACCCTGTGCCTAAATTTCAACGTCTTAATCAACAATAAATCCTCCTTTTTTTGATTGGTTGAGAGTAGAAATTTTAAATATAGTCATTCTGGTTTAGATTGAGACAAGGTTTTCTTGCTGTGAGAGGGTAGGCGCTAAAAAAGTTTCCCATTCTTATTCGGAATGACTATACGTTATTACCGAAACGAGTCCCTAAATATAATCCCAGAGTTGTCAAAAAGCCTGTATCTAAATTTCGTTCTCAAAAACCAAAACACCGAGATGGCTCTCGGCAGATGGAAGCTCCTTCTTTTTGTATTACCAATAATGCTTTTAGCCTTAACTGAACCGTAAAAATCAAGGTAAATTAATTATAAATGGCACCTGTGCCCCTGCCGATATAAGCTATCCGACGGACTTAAATCTATTAAATCATGGGAGAATTAAAAAAGCATTTATATATCAAGGGATTAGCCTTTTTTGTCCAAAATAAAGTGCACACTCAAAATGTGAGTATTTTGAGCAGACAAGGGTGGGATTTTTGAGGGGCAAATATATGCAACTACATCCTTTGTAATTCCCATTTTTCCTGACTCCTACCTCTCACCCATAAGACTTATCCAGCAAACCCTAATTATCAAGGCTCGCCAAAAATATATTTGTTTTAAATTACTGATTATTTATTTAATTTTCTCATTATTTTCGTCACTTCCTGATAATCTTCATTTTGACCTTGTTGTTGATAGATATCAGCAGCTTTTTGAAAGTCATCTGTTCCTCCCTCATAATCTGTAGTAAGATAACGAATTATACCCCGGTTATAATAATTTTTAGCATCTGTAGGCTCAAGTTTAATTGCTTCTGTATAATCATCTATTGATTGTTGATAATCCTCTATTTCATAATTAGAAATAGCTCGATTATGATAAGCATCTACATCTTTAGGATTAATTTTTATGGCTTCAGTAAAATCAGTGATTGCTCCATAAAATTCTTTAATTTCATAAAGACAAATACCTCGATTATTATAAGCATCTGCATCTTTAGGATTACCTTCTATGACTACAGTAAAATCCACAATGGCAAGTTTATAATTTTTCATAACATGGTAAAGACGTCCTCTGTTGTGGCAAGCATTAGAATTATTAAAATCAATTCTAATCGCAGCAGTAAAATCAGCAAGTGCCTCCTGATAATCTTTTAAATAGGAACGAGCAACACCTCTTTGATTAAAATAGTCAGCTTTATCAGGATTAAGTCGGAGTGCCTCAGTAAAATTAGCGATCGCCTCCTGATAATTTCCCTGTTGAAAGAATATTTTCCCCCGCTGGTAATAGATATCAACTTGATTTGGATTTAGTCTAAGTGCTTCAGTTAAAGCTGGGATAGTCTTTTTTGGATATTTCTCTTTAAATAGAGTTTCTTCTTGCTGGTAGTGAGAATTACTATTCTTAAAATCAGTAATATTAGTCGGAGTTGTTGTTCCTAAAGTTTCATCTACCAATACCTCTGAAGGTTTTTCTATCTCAATATTATCCAAAGTTGTTGTTGCCAAAGTTTCATCTGGCAATGCCTCTGGAGATTTTTCTCTCTCAATATTATCTACAGTTTCTGGAGATTTTTCTTTCTCAATATTATCCAGAGTTGTTGTTGCTAAATTTTCATCTGGCAATGCCTCTGGAGATTTTTCTCTCTCAATATTATCTACAATTTCTGTAGATTTTTTTATCTCAATATTATCCAGA
>JAKQYF010000220.1 GCA_023356535.1 Trichodesmium sp. MAG_R03
GTTAACTGGTCAATATATGGTTGAATATTGGGAGCGATCGCCTCTTGCGACCAAGCATTTCTATTCATCAACAAAAGCAAAGAAATACCAATTAAAATAGCCCGTCCCACCCTAGATAAATTTAGACTGCGATACCTCATGATTAACTTCTCCAATTTCAATTAATCGATAATTTTATATACAAAACCTCTTAGCCATGTCTCTAAACAATACAGTAGTTCCCATTACTTGCGTAGACATTCTTGCACTTCTCAAATTCAGTCACAGGGAAAATGTAGGGACAAATGGCCATTCCCTCCTACTTCTAACTTCTGCTATTATTTACCCCCTTGCCAAGGATACCCAACCGTTGGACACTTAAGAATAAGAATATCATAGGCAGTGAGGTTCAACGGTGAAAAATGTACTAAGTATAATTCTAGGCGGTGGTGCAGGTACCCGCCTCTATCCCTTAACCAAACTACGGGCCAAGCCTGCAGTGCCCCTAGCAGGGAAATATCGTTTGATAGATATTCCCATAAGTAATTGCATCAACTCAGAAATTCAGAAAATTTATGTTCTGACCCAATTTAACTCAGCTTCTCTAAACCGCCATATCACTCGCGCCTATAATTTCCCAGGTTTCAGTGAAGGTTTTGTCGAAGTTCTAGCAGCTCAACAAACTAAAGATAATCCAGAGTGGTTCCAAGGAACAGCAGATGCTGTCCGTAAATATATCTGGTTATTCAAAGAATGGGATATTGATTATTACCTAATTCTCTCTGGAGACCATCTTTACCGTATGGACTACCGAGATTTTGTCCAACGCCATATTGACACCAAGGCAGATATTACCCTTTCTGTCTTGCCCATTGATGAAGCAAGGGCCTCCGAGTTTGGCGTAATGAAAATTGATGACTCAGGTCGAATTATTCAATTTAGCGAAAAACCTCAAGGTGATGCCCTTAAAGCTATGGCAGTTGATACTTCTATTTTAGGAATTAGTCCAGAAATAGCTAAAGCACAACCTTATATTGCTTCTATGGGAATTTATGTTTTTAATAAAGACGTAATGATAAAACTTATAGAAGGATCAGGCTATACAGATTTTGGTAAGGAAATCTTACCCAATTGCGCTAAAGACTATAGTCTTCAAGCTTACCCATTTCAAGGTTACTGGGAAGACATCGGAACTATCAAATCATTTTATGAAGCTAATTTGGCTTTGACCCAACAGCCTCAGCCGCCCTTTAGCTTCTATGATGAACAAGCTCCTATCTATACTCGCTCTCGTTACCTACCTCCGACCAAGCTTTTGGACTGCCAAATTACAGAATCAATAGTGGGAGAAGGTTGTATTCTTAAAAAATGTCGGATTGACCATTGTGTATTAGGAGTGCGATCGCGCATAGAAGCTGACTGTATCATTGAAGATTCTCTGTTAATGGGTTCGGACTTCTATGAACCTTTTGCCGAACGTAAACCTGGCCTTACAAAGGGTTATGTACCTTTGGGTATTGGTGCTGAAACGACAATTCGTGGAGCAATTATTGATAAGAATGCCCGCATTGGTCGCAATGTTAAAATAATCAATAAGGACAAAATAGAAGAAGCTCAACGTGAGGAGGAAGGGTTCATCATTCGCAGTGGTATTGTTGTTGTCTTGAAAAATGCTATTATCTCGGATAACACAGTGATTTAGTAAATGTTTTGAGTCTTAGTAGTTCAGTTGCTTAGTAAGTAGGTAGGTATAAATAAACGTTAAAATAAAAAATCTGAAAAAGAACCCAGAAGCAATTTCTCAACTGGTTCTCATGGTTTTGAATCTCCATTGCTATTTTACGTATAATTAAACCCACCTACTTATTAGCTGGAGAGCACAAAGTTCTTCTAACAATGATTTGCTTTCAATGCTGAAAGTATTACTGAACAAGCTTTACAACACCTACAGTTTTTTCGAGAGATTTTCTAACGTTGAGATAGCTGACAGTCTTATCTAGCAATAATTATTTCCATAACTTCCCACTGTCTAGTTATTAATCTTGCTAGAGAAAATGGATTTAGCCATATAATTGAGTTTATGGCTTGACAAATTATTAAAATTATGAATGGAAAAAATCAATAACGACATCGTCAAGTACTAGAATAAGTAATAATGACAATTTACTGCTAGCTAACAAATGCTTCTCCAAGTTGTGAAGTAGGATTAGATAAACTTAAATGAATTAAACACTTCAACAGAATTGTAACCCTAACCTAATTTTATGTTAGATATACATGATCAGGAATTTAGCTTAGCAAAGTGTGTAATTAATTTTGTTTGCCTGCTTACTACAAATTACTCATAAATAACATTTTTTCTCAAAATTCATCATTATTTATTAGCAAAAAAAGTATCTTTACTTATACTAAATTAAAGAATATTTATTACTGAATTTTTAGTCAGAATTGATTGATTAAAATAGGGTAAACAAACAAATTGGTTACTAAATAACTAAAAATTTGGTACGGCAATTGCTATTAGTCTTTCAGAAAAAACCGAACTTGATTAAATCTTAACCTTTGATATACTTAACTAAGTAGGTACTTAAAAAAATATAACCATTACCTAATTTTATGTGAGATATACATTCTAAAGGATTTAGCTTGACAAAATGTGTAATTAATTTTGTGTAACTGCTTAAGTCAAACTTAATATCAATTACCCTCTACATCATTTGTCCGAAATCTTTTGTATATGTTTCCAAATCAGTTCGTTCTGAGAGTGTTATTTTTTCTACTACTAAAAACTATCTTATTAATCTTATTACCTTCCATTTTTTCTGATATTTACTATAGGTATTGTCTCAAATATTTAACTTTATGTTCAGATTTAAAACCTCAATCCCATCTGATTAGTAAACTCAAAAATAATCATACATTAACATTAAGTAGTTACTCAAAAATATAAGATAAGGAGAAGAATAAATGGCGACAACTGATTTTAAAGATTATTACTCAATCTTAGGTTTAACAAAAAGTGCTAGTGCAGAAGAAATCAAAAAAGTTTACCGTAAGTTAGCTAGAAAGTATCACCCAGATATGAACCCTGGCGATCGCAAAGCCGAAGCTCGTTTCAAAGAAGTGAATGAAGCTTATGAAGTTTTATCAGATCCAGAAAAACGCAAAAAATATGATCAATTTGGTCGATACTGGAAACAAGTAGGCTCTAGTGGTGGTGGATGGCCAGGTGGAAGTAGAAGTAGTACCATGGATTTTAGTGAATTTGACTTTAATCAGTATGCCTCCTTTGAAGATTTTATCAACAGTTTATTAGGACGTAGTGGTAGTCCTGGTAGTAGTAATAGTGGTAAAAGGCAAAATAAAACCAATAAAACAAGTACAGACTGGCCAAGCGGGTTTAATAATGGTTTTTATGGTCCTTCTAGTTTTGATGGTCGTAAGTCGACAACTGCCCTAAATTTAGAAGCTAACATTACCCTGACTTTGGCAGAAGCTTTTCGGGGAACACAAAAACGCGTGGGTAGTGGAGAAGTTTCAATTCCTCCTGGAGTCAAATCAGGAAATCAAATAAGAGTTAAGGGTAGAGGTCAACTAGACCCACATACTCAGCAAAGGGGAGATTTGTACTTAAAGGTAGAAATTCAGCCTCACTCTTTTTACCAGTTTGATGGAGATAATTTAATTTGTGAAGTACCAATAACTCCCGATGAAGCTGTATTGGGTGCATGTATTGAGGTACCAACTCCTGATGGAATTGTCAATATTAATATTCCTGCGGGTATTCGTTCTGGTCAGTCTTTGCGGCTACGGGGTAAGGGATGGCCTAAACCTAAATCAGAAGAACGTACTGACCAATTAGTGAGAATTATTATTACAGCTCCGAAAAATATTAATTCTTTAGAAAAAGAATATTATCAGAAAATTAAAGCTAATCGCACTTTTGATCCTCGCAGTTATTTAAAAAATATATCTCTTTAGTTAAGTTAATAGTATCAAGCCATTTTTCAGTCAAAAGTCAAAAAAATTGACTTTTGACATTCTCTATAAATATCTAAGCTAATGCCCATTTAAAATGAGTATTAGTAAGTTAGAATTTAGAATTTAGAGCAGAAAAATGAAGTGACAAATATATCCAACTACCTCCTTTAGCAATTCCCCGTTCCTCTATAGGGAGGTTGTATGCAACGTCCCTACTTCTCCTCCTAGGAGATGTTAGGGGTATGTCCCCTACTCCTGAAAAAGACTTTTTCAGCAAACCCTAATTAGTGTAAAAAATTTCCCGTTCTCGGAGTTGCTGCATAAAATAATCTTCCAGATTAAGCCTTTCCATATTTATAGTAATTAGTCTAGCTTTCATTAATCCCAAACTAACTACAAATTCTTGAGGGTCTCCCTGTAAATGGCCATGCCAAAAATTATTCTCAAATTCTAAATCTGGTATCCATTGTTTAAGTATCTGAAAATTACCATTTTCACCCTTAACATAATAATAGGAATCATATGTACCTAATATTTCATCAAGAGTACCAATACAAATTAATTCTCCTTTTCCAAGAATAGCTATCCTATCGCAAATTTTCTCCACATCTGATAAAACATGACTATTAAAAAAAATAGTCTTTCCTTGTTTTTTGAGAGAGACAATAATTTCTCTAATTTGATAACGCCCCATAGGATCTAAACCTGACATAGGTTCATCTAAAAAGACTAATTCTGGGTCATTAATTAAAGCTTGGGCCATGCCTACCCTTTGCAACATTCCTTTAGAATATTGGCGCAGTTGTTTTCTAATAGCTGTTGATTTAGATAACCCGACTAAATCAAGTAACTGAGAAATTCTTTGTATTTGTATTGATTTAGATATTTTAAATAATCCCGCTACAAACTCCAGAAATTCCCATGCAGTTAAGTAGTCATAAAAATAAGGATTTTCCGGTAAATAGCCAATTTTGTCTTTAACAGAGCGATCGCCTATTGGTTGTCCTAACAAAATTCCTGATCCAGTCGTAGGGCGTACAATTCCCAGTAAAGTTTTAAGTAGGGTAGTTTTACCTGCACCATTCTGCCCCAAAAGTCCAAAAGTTTCCCCTTGATAAACTGTTAAATTACAGTTTTTAAGAGACTCTATTTTTTGATTCATCCAAAAGCCAGTGCGGTATACTTTACATAAATTAGTAGTTTCTATCACTGGCAATTTTTCTGGTATCTTTGCTTTAGTGGGAAAATTGACAGCAGATTCCATAAAGATTCAGTTTATATATTTAATGTTCTAAGATCTTATTTTTTAGCATAAACTGAATCTGAACTTAGAGACCAGAACCCAGAAGCCTAGTTTTTTTTATAGCTTTTATATAATTAGGGCTTGCTGATTAAATATTAAAGTATTAATACATATTGGCTTCACCATTTTTAGGAGCGAAAAAAGTGTCTAGTTTTCCGTACTCAGAGATCAATTTGTTAGTATTTTGGGCGCTCCCCAGGCATAAAAATCAAGGTACAAATATATCCGACTACCTCCTCTATCAATTTCCCTCTCCTCTGTAGGGAGGTTGCATAACAAAAATGCGTTTCATGTCACGTATGGGTTACCTCCCTACATCTGCTCCTAGAAGATATTAGAAGTGGGTCCCCTACTCCTGAAAAAGACTTTTTCAGCAAGCCCTAATTAATTAAGATCAGGACTTACGCCCAGGTACTATATATAGAGCCTTGGTCCGTGACAAAGCCCGCTTTTAATATCGCGAAGCGAAACGCACCCTACCAATAGCGTTTATACGTAGCTTAGTCCTAAATAATTTATGTTCAGGACTTACCCACGGGCACTACACGAGGGTGAAGGCGAATGCCCTTCGCTCTTATATATGGCGTTTTCAAGGAAAATTTGTGTAAGTCCTGATGTTCACACACTATCAAGTCATAATCACTTTGAGGAGCATCAGCTCGGTTATCTCCCCCTCTTCCCATTAGGCAGGGAAGGATGTCAATATTTTATCTTGGGAACAAATATTCCGCTACTAGAAATAACTTAATAAAATTTAAGATGTTAGAAACTCTAGATTTAGATCTTTCCCTGGACAAAGATACCTATAAAAGGCAACTAGAAGTACTTATGGGACAGTTGCGATCGCTACAAAATAATTGTTGGCAAAAGAAATTACCCATACTAATAGTATTAGAGGGTTGGGCAGCAGCAGGTAAGGGCGAGAGCGCTCTAGTTAAAAAAATAGTAGGATACATGGACCCACGAGGATTTGTAGTTCATCCAATTTGGCCTACTACAAAACAAGAAAAGCAATATCCTTTCCTATGGCGGTTTTGGCAAAAAATTCCTAGAGCAGGACAAATTGGGATATTTCATCATAGTTGGTATACCCATGTCCTAGAAGACCGATTATTGAAAAATGTTTCAGAAGGGGACATGCCAATAATTATGCGACAAATCAATACTTTTGAACGTCAGATGGTGGATAATGGGGCAGCGATCGCCAAATTCTGGATTCATCTGAGCAAAAAAGAACTGAAGAAGCGCTTAAAACAAAGTGCCGCCGATCCTTTAAAAGCTTGGCGAGTTAAAAGTCAAGACTGGCAACAAGCTAAAAATTATGAAAAATATACTGCCTTCGCCGAAGAAATGCTGATTCATACCAGCACAAGATTTGCTCCCTGGGCCTTAGTTGAAGGAAACTCTCAACGTTGGGCAAGAGTCAAAGTCCTTACAGAAATAGTCTCAATATTCACTCAAGCTTTAGACCAAATACATATTAGGGCACCACGACCCAATAATCCTCTTCAAGAACAACTCAAACACACTGAACAAGATTTTTTGGCTCAGGTAGATTTAACCCAATCTTTATCTTTAAAAGAGTACAAAAAATCCTTAAAACAGCAGCAAGAACTTTTGAGTAAACTGCAATTGAAAATATATAAACATCAATTACCAGTCCTGATCGTATTTGAAGGATGGGACGCTGCTGGTAAAGGTGGGACGATTAAGCGATTGACTGATAACTTGGACCCTCGTAGCTATATAGTTAATGCTTTTGCTGCACCAACAGAAGAGGAAAAAGCTTATCATTATCTTTGGCGCTTCTGGAAAAAGTTGCCGGAAGCTGGAAAAATTGGTATTTTTGACCGCAGTTGGTATGGCCGAGTCTTGGTGGAGCGAGTGGAAGGCTTTGCTACAGAATTAGAATGGCAATGTGCCTATCGAGAAATTAATGAGTTTGAGGAACAATTGATCACCGCAGGTTATATTTTGGTGAAATTTTGGTTACATATTAGTCAGGAAGAACAGTTAAAGCGGTTCAATGAACGACAAAATGACCCATTTAAGCAGTATAAACTTACTGAAGAAGATTGGCGTAATCGAGAAAAGTGGCAGGTTTATGAAGTAGCTGTCAATCAAATGATTCAGGGTACAAGCAGACCAACCACTCCTTGGACTTTAATTGCAGGTGATAATAAACGTTATGCTCGTGTTAAAGTAATCGAAACAGTGACAGAAGCAATTAATTATCAACTTAAGTTTCGCTAAAACCAGTTGATTTTTATTTTTATTTATGAGCAATGCTTGATCAACAAAATTAGTTGAATAAGTAACAAATCCCAATTTTCTCAGGAAAAAATCAAAAAATTATGCTGATAATTTTAACAAGAATCATATTTTGTATACTATTAATTTGGGTACTTAAATCACTTTGGGACAATGCAGGTGGCGATAAGAGAAACTTAATTTATTCGTTGATCCTGGTATTTTCAGTTATTCTATTAATATTGGCATTTTATGCACCAGATAGTCCTGTGGGAGCTGCTGTTTTCAGATTTCTGGCTTTTGCATTTAAACCACTTGGTTGTTCAATTATATTGTTGCTTTATGCTACTACTCTAATATCGGGTGGAGACATAAAGAGTCCAGCACCAACATTAATTATTACAGCATTAATAGTTCTGATAATTTCTAGTTCACCAGTATTTGCTGTATGGGCAGCTCAACAAGTAGAAGAAGATGCAATAGAGGTTGTTTCTACTTCGTCTTGTTGTAATGAAAAAGCAGATGCAATTGTATTATTAGGTCAAGGAACAACTCAACCAATAGTACCTGATAGAATACAAATTCAGCTAACTAAAACTGCGGAGCGAATTACCTATGCTGCTGAATTATATAAAAAAGGATTATCTCCTTACATTATTGTTAGTGCTGGTCCAAGAATTGGAGAAGATGTAAATACAGTTGAAGCTGAAGATATTAAAAGAGTTTTAGTGTTATTGAATGTTCCAAAAACTGCTATTATTATTGAACCAAATAGCTCTACAGTACATGAAAGTGCTATTCAAACTAGTAAAATTTTAAATAAAAGAGGTTTAGAACCTAAAGTTATTCTTGTTACTTCTGCTATTCAAATTCGTCGTGCTAGTTCAACTTTCACTGACCTAGGTATTAAGGTTATCCCAGCCCCCACAGATTTTAATACTGTTAATCCTTATGAAGATTCTTCCTATCGTTTTGTACTAGCAGATTTTCTTCCTAATACAGAAGCACTTATATTAACTACTGAAGTTTGGGAAGAATATTTGGCATTATTTTATTACTTCTTACGTGGTTGGTTAGCTCCTAGTTTATAAATGAATATTTGTCAGCATTCAGATATTAGCTATTAATGTAGCTAAATTAATAATAACAAGATTTACTTTTAACTACTGAGCTTAAACCATTTTTTTATTTTATAATAGTTTAGGTTATGCCCTACTGAAAAAAACGTTTTGAGAGATGGGCATTTTTATTTGGTTATCAAGTTATATATAGCCTTTCTGAATGGGATGTGAGTATATAGCAATCCTAATTTTCTTGATGTCAAATTATGTCAACAATTTTACTACTTTTTGAGAATATGTTTGGAGATAATTGTTAATAGGTAGAACTTTCAGAGTCTTAAAAAATTAACAATAAAGGATGATTAAGCAGTCGAATATTGTGTGTAGACATAGCTAAATTCTAAAACTCACTCAGAGATAACTTATGACTTATAACTTCTGACTTGCGAATAGCACTATACCTAACTAGTGGACGGACACAACTAAAAATGTAGGTTGGATAGAACGAAGTGAAACCCAACAAAGGTTTATTATCCTTAGGTTTCGTCCCTCAACCCAACCTACCCTTATTGCACCATTTTAGCTATGTCGGTCTACTAGGGCTTGCTGAGTGCGATTCGTTGAGCCAAAGAAGCCATTAGGCAACATGGTTCACATCTCTGGAATGATTAATAGTCATCAGGGATGATCACTCATATATCCTTAGAGGTTAAATTCCTCTCCT
>JAKQYF010000221.1 GCA_023356535.1 Trichodesmium sp. MAG_R03
GGGAATGAAGGGAATTTTAGGATGGTTATTTTGGAGATTAAGAAAGGCATGGAAAAATGTATCAATTATTTTAAGGGGAGATGGAGGTTTTTCTTTGCCAGAAATTATGGACATTTGTGAATGGGCAAATGTGCAATACGCTTTTGGTTTTAGTAGCAATGGGGTGTTAAAAAGAAAAATAGATTATTTATTAGATAAAGCCAGATTAAATTATTATCAAAAGAAGGAAAAATTTCGTTTATTTGATGATGTTTATTATCGGGCAAAAGTTGGGATAAACCTCGTAGAATGGTAATGAAAGCAGAGTGGTTAGAGAAGGGGGGAAACCCTAGATTTGTCGTGACAAATATGGATTTAAACCCCCAAGAACTTTATGATAAATTCTATGTTCAAAGAGGAGCAACATCGGAACATAGAATTAAAGAATTTAAAAGAGGACTTCATGGGGATAGGTTAAGTTGTCATCAATTTATAGCTAATCAGTTCCGTTTATTTCTATCACAAGCAGCTTATATTTTAATGTTAGAAATTAGGGAGGCAGCATCACAAACAAGATTAGAAAATGCTCAGATTTGTCGAAGGAGAGAGACTTTAATAAAAATTGCAGCTCGTGTGAAAGTTTCTACTCGAATAATTATGATAGAGCTAACATCAAATTGTCCATTTCAAAGAGAAATTAAACTAATTATTGAAAAATTATTAATGGGAAGACAATTAATTTTTTCATAAGATGATTTCTTTATAGGATTACTATGTCTAATTGAGATTTTTAGGTGTTTTTTGGGTGAAATAACTGTAAATTTTCTAAAAATTTTGATAATTTGATTAATTTTTAATTATCCCTCGTTATTTGAACTCTTAAATTTTATTTTTCTCCTTTTCTTTTTTTGTTCATGAATAATTCAGGCTAAAGCTTCAAAACATAGATAATCATGGACAAGTATCTACACTTGTATCTAGTTTTTATGGCATTAACTTGTGTTACTATTTTTCAGGCCTGCTAGGTTCAGAGTATTTTAGCAACTATTATTAACTGGAGAGTACAAAGTTCTCCTCAAAAATGATTTCCTAAGCTGAACTGAAAGTATTACAGGAATTGGCTTACAGCACCTATAGGTCTCAATGAAGAGTTTAAGATCTTGAGATAGCTGAAAGCCTTAGCTAGCAAGAGTTGCTCAAAGAACTATGCACTGTCTAGTTATTAAGTATCTGGAATTAGACTTTTCCTAATTATGAAAACCCCAAAGAAAATCTTCAACTCAATATGTTTGAGTGGAACATCACCCTTATTTACCAGTAGACTTATAGATAGGTGAGTCGAAAAATCACTTTCTTTGCCTATTTAGGGTTTACTGAAAAAGTCTTTTGAAAGAATAGGTAGGAACGTTGCATGTAACGTTCCTACCGACGAAAAGGGAATTTATAGAAGAGGTAATTGGAAGAATTGTCCCTTAATTTTTCTGTAGTGGTCAGCCCAAAATACTAACTTTTTGAGCTCTCAGGACCGAAAACTAGGAATTTTTTTCGATCCTCAAAAGGCTGAAACGTTATATTTGTCAATGCTTTAATATTTCATCAGCAAGCCCTATTTAATGCCGAGCAATAGAAGGTCATAACTTGCATCCCATCCCGATATATTGCGAGCAAAATAACGTTGACTTGAAACAAAGTAGGCTGGACTAACCATTTAAACACAAATAGGGATTTTGATGAGATTTGTGGTTAGTCTTAGTGACCAATGAAGAGCTTTTCTATAATTGTCTATATTTTTAGAAGGTTTAAGTTTAGTACATCAAACTACCTAGGATAATGCTAAAACGGAAAATGAGTAGAGAAAAACTAATTTTAGTTACTAGAGGTCTCAAGTAGGAAAATCAATATTTTTTTGAATTTTGATTTTTTACTTTTGACTTGTGATATTAAGATAGTCCACCAGTGCTAGAGCCACCACGTTTAATCAAATCTTCAGGGCGAAGTTTTGACACAAAATCTCGAAATGCTTGCCTTTCAGCCTCATCTGCATCTCTGTCTACAGGGATAGAGGCATCTGCTACTACCTCTTCCATTACCCAAATAGGGCTATTTGTGCGTAAGGCAATAGAGATGGCATCACTGGGACGGGCATCAATTTCTTTTTTAGCTTCCCCTTGTTTCACAATTATCACTGCATAAAATGTATTATCTTGCAATGAATGAATTACTACCTTTTCTAGAACTCCATTTAGTGATTCTAGAATACTAACAGCAAGATCGTGAGTCAATGGACGTGATGGCTGATGGTTTTCCAGAGCACTAATAATTGCCTTGGCCTGATCTTGACCTATATAAATAGGCAAGGCACGTCGCTCTGTACTATCTCTTAACAACACAATTGGATTACGTGTTGCTGCATCCAATGCTATTCCAGCGACTTTCATTTCAATCATAAGCTCGGCCTCATTCTATAAATTATCTTTATTATTTTTGTCAAGCTGTATACGATATGAATAATTATAGCTAAGGACAAACCAGGTATTAAGTATGTCCTGATATTTACCTAACATGAGTTATTTTTACATTTATTTATTATTTTCGATATTTTGAAGTATGCTGTCTACCTATATCTATAGTTCACCAAATGATTTATACAACCTTATCTCAAGGCTAACATTGCTGCAACTGTTTATAAAATTTAACTAAACTTTAATTAATTAAGTAATTAATTCAGAGGAAAAATAGTGTTTACAGGATTAGTTCAAACTTTAGGAAAAATTAAGCTTTTAGAAGAAAACCAAATTCTAGTTTCTCTAGCATCATCTAGCAATAGGCAAATTATTTTAGAAGATTTGGCCATTGGTGATAGTGTAGCTGTAGACGGTGTTTGTCTAACGATAATAAATATTTTAGCTCAAGGATTTTTAGCGATCGTATCACCTGAGACCTTACAATGTAGTACACTAGGGCAACTGTCGGATAGGTATGTTAATCTTGAAACTTCATTACGAGCAGGCAGTAAACTAGGAGGCCATTTTGTTACTGGTCATATTGATGGGGTTGGATGCTTGAAAACCTCTGTTAAAAGTATTAATGCTTGGGAAATGAGATTTACAGCTCCACACAAAACAGATGAAAAGTGGGGATTTCAGATTGCACCCTATATCATACCTAAAGGGAGTATAGCAGTTAATGGTATCAGTTTAACTGTAGCTGATTGTGATCGAGATGGCAACTGGTTTCAGGTAGCAGTTATTCCTCATAGTTTTAATGAAACAAACCTAAGCCATTTAAAACCAGGTAATTTAGTAAATATTGAGGCAGATATTTTGGGTAAATATGTAACTAAATTTTTGCGTCATGAGTCTAATAATTATTCAGTTTTAAAACCTGCTTTAACAGCAACTTCTAACGTTAATAGTTTAAAAGATATTACACCAGAATTTTTGACAGAAAATGGTTTTATTTAATTTAAGGGAGTAGGGGGGTAGGAGAAAATAGAAAGATTGAAGTGAAAGCGGAGCGATCATTTTAATCTCTTTATCTTTAACAGAACTTTCGATTTTCTTTTGTTCTATACATTTGATCTGCATGAACCGATTCTGGGTAATGACCTTTGTATAGCAACCCCATATTGGTCGCAATAGATATAGCATTACGAGGCAAGATATGAGCAGATAAAGGTAGAATAAGAGTGGTAATAACAGATTAGATAACCAGTGGGATGGTGTTGATCCTTACTTCAAAAACTGCCAAAATGTATCTTCGTGTGCGACTTGTTGGCTTGCACAAAACCGCTGTAAAGCTGGTATAACAAGCCTTCCATGCCAATATATGATGGTAAAACATCGGTCTAGGAAAACTCTTATATCCTTGTAGGTGAAATTCCTACTGCCTTGTTGTTGGGTTAACAGCGTAGACCATACGGTAGAGACTGAACATCAATCCGTAAAGCTGGTTTAAATGCGGACAAAGCTCTAACTGTAACATGAGTGAGTTTGCTAGCAAAGGCCGATACGCGGACGAACTCGAAGGTAATTAAACTCTCGTTAACGTTGACCATTCCAAAGACAGCTAGGTCATGTAGGGCCATAAGGTCAGGGGGTCAATGGATAATTATATGGGCTGGTAATTATCAGCAATCATACAGAACCCTCCGGGAGATTTTACCCCGCTCAATCAGTCCCAATAAAGGAATAAGGGAACAAGAAAACCCTTCTAGAACATCCTAGTCATAAGAAACTAGGAAGCAATTCTTGGTAAGTCTACACATAAGGTTGTAGGTTTTAGGAGGAGTAGGATTGAGTAAAAAGCTATAAAGCTGACGTACTCACTGTTAGACGTAATGTAAAGTAGCGAATAGCGATAAACAAGGCCAAGACACTAAGAAGAAATTTAGGAAATCCTAGACTATTTTTAAGTGTGGCATGGGACTCAAACGATATACCGTCGCTGGTGTCTGTCAATCCTAATATCAAATGGAGAGACACAAACTAGAAACAGATGGAAGTTAGAGTATTCAAGTTGCAAAAGTTAATTTACAGAGCATCCAGTCGTGGTGAAGATAGCCATGGACTTAAGACTGCCAAGGATTTGAAAGGATTTAAGGTATTTTTAATCATATATAATGCCCCGTTTTTTGCTCTTTAACGCTAAAAATCAAGAATCTAGTTGCAGTAACGATGTATAAAAAAGTGGACCAATCTGGGCCGACACCACAAAAGTTTCAATTGCCATCAATTTATCAACTATCCTCAGACAATCGCTGGATAATAATGGCCAGTTTAATTCCTTGGTCGGAATTTGAAGATAAATATGCAAATTTATTCTCAGCAGAAAGAGCAGCACCAGCCCTATCTTTTAGGATAGCATTGGGTGCATTAATTATTAAATAAAAATTAGGTACAAGTGCTCGAGAAACAGGAGAGCAGATAAAAGAAAACCCTTATCTACAATACTTTCTAGACAAATAATCTTATAGTAATGAGCCACCATTTAATACCTCAATGTTTGTTCATTTTAGGGAAAGAATAGGTAAGGATTTAGTTAATAAAGTGAATTTATGTATGGTCAAAATAATCAGAGAACAGGTGGAAGATGAACTGGAAAAACAATCACCAACTTTAGTTGAAAAAAATCAAGGTAAATTAATAATATAGTTATTCCGAATAAGAATGGGATACTTTTTCAGATAAAACCCTTTCACAGCAAGAAAATCTTGTCTCAATCTAAATCAGAATGACTATAGATGCAACCTGCGCCCCGCCGACATCAGCTATCCTACAGATTTAAATCACTTAAACCGAGCTAGAATTATAACGGAAAAAATTATAGATATTTTGTATGAACCCCCTCAAGCAAAAGTTTAATAAAAAACCAAATACTCAGCGTCAAATAGCGAAAAAAGAACATCTAAAAGTAGCAAAAAAAAAAGGAGACCTAACCATAAAGAAATCAAAAAAGCCGTCAAAAAACAACTCAAATACGTCTCAAAAAATTTAACTAGCATAGCACTGCTAATAAAGAATGGTGCTAGGTTAGAAACTTTGAGCAAAAGGGAATATAAAATGCTCTTGGTTGTGAGTGAAGTTTATCGACAACAACAATGGATGTTTGAAAATAACAAACAACGGATTGATGATCGAATTGTAAGCTTGAGTCAGCCCCACATTCGTCCAATAGTTAGAGGAAAAGCAGGGAAAAACACAGAGTTTGAAGCTAAAATCTCTGCAAGCTGTTTTGAAGGATATGTTTTTTTAGACCGAATAAGTTGGAATAATTTTAATGAATCAGGAGATTTACTTTTGGCTTGTAGAAGCTTTTAAAAACTTCACAGGTTATTACCCAGAATCAGTCCATGCAGACCAAATCTATCGAACAAGAGAAAACCGAAAATTCTGTAAATAAAGAGGCATTAGAATCAGTGGTCCCCCACTAGGAAGACCAGCAACAAATTGCGCTAAAGAAATCAAAAAGCAACAACAGTTAGATGAAAAAGTTCGCAACTCTATAGAAGGTCTATTTGGAGTTGGAAAAAGAAGTTTTAGTCTTGAATTAGTGATGACTAAACTTTCTGAAACATCGTTAACTGCAATTGCAATTACCTTTTTGGTAATGAATCTTTCCACTCTCTTGAAGGAGGTGTTGTCTCTATTTTTATGCTTTTTTACCCCAAAGCTGTTTTGGCGGTCATTTTTATCAGTTACTTTTATATTTATAATAAAATGAATGATGATAATTAAAAATTATCATCAGTTTTCTCTGAATAATAAATCAACTGTTTTCCGATTTATTCAGCAATAGATAAACTACAAATTAAATACTATATTATAGCTAATTATCCAAAGATACAGCAGATTTCGGGTAAATGATGTACAGGTTAAATGGTAAAAATCATGTAGTGCGGGCATCTTCCCCGCGTGAGCGTACCTCATAACAACGGAAAGCGCTGTAATATTATATGTTTTTTCAAAGTACAGATTAATGTAAGTCAGTGGCATAATACCACCAAAAATTAATCAATTGCTAGACAGACAATTGCTCAACAGAGATTAGGAAAAAGATAGAAAGAAAACAAGAACACTAATATCTCTAATATATTAAGGATAAAAGCTCAATTGAGGCAAACCCAGAGTCTCTTTCCAACCCATCATTAAATTCATACACTGAATACCCTGGCCAGCTTGACCTTTAATTAGATTATCAATCGCTGACATAATAATCACTCTATCAGTACGATGATCCACCTCAATACCAAGATAACAGAGATTAGTACCACAAGCCCATTTAGTTTGAGGATAAGTACCACTAGGCAATACTTTGACCCAAGGACAATGACGATAAAAAGCATTGTAAATAGTCAACAGGTCTTCTCGCACTAATCCAGGGTCTCGGAGAGTACCATATACTGTAGCTAATATCCCCCGTACAATTGGCATTAGATGAGGAGTGAATTGTACTTTCACATCATAACCTGCCAGGTCACTACAAATTTGTTCAATTTCTGGAGTATGCCGATGACTCGCTACTCCATAAGGACCAACAGAGTTATCTGCTTCAGCTAATAACATATTAATTTTTGCTTTCCGTCCACCTCCTGATGTGCCTGACTTAGCATCAATAATTGCAGTTTCTGGTATTATTAAACCCTGTTTAAATAGTGGCGAAAGTGCTAAAAGACTAGCAGTGACATAACAACCAGGACAACCAATAAGTTGAGCATTGGCTATGTTATCGCGATACAATTCTGGTAAACCATACACAGCAGTAGCTGCTATTTTTTGATCTGTACGTTCCCCGCCATACCAAGATTGATAGGTCTCAAGATTACTAAACCGATAGTCAGCTGAGAGGTCTAATACTTTACATCCTTTTTCTAATAGTTTAGGTGTCATCTTCCAAGCTAAACCATTAGGTAGAGATAGGAAAACTATTTGACATTTCTTGGCAATTTTGTCCAATTTTATTGACTCTACTTTTAAGTCTACAAAATGTTCTAAGTGAGGGTAAATTGAAGAAAAAGGTTTTCCGGCACTGCTATCCCCTCCCAAATAAACAACTTCTACTTTTGGATGGTCCTGAAGCAGTTTGACAAGTTGCACCCCACCATAGCCCGAAGCACCTACAATTCCTATTGGCACAGGTGCCGATTTTTTCATAACATTAAACTCCTAGTAGCAAAATTTTTAACTTTTGCTGCATTTTAGTACCAAATTTTAATTTTGGTGCTATTTAGGAATAAGAATTAAATAAAGTCCATAATTTTTGATCTCAACGTTGGTTGAAAACCCACCCTCTCCCTACCGGAGAGCTAGGGCATGAAAACCAATCAATGTTGAGGCTTTACACTAAGTATGTTAAACTTGAAATGCTGAAAATTAATCAGTAGGAAAAACACTACAAGGTTCTGATGACAGAAATTAGGGACAGTCTGCTGTACATCTTGTCTTGTAACAGCTATGGCCTAAGATCATGGTCTAGTATTAGGAAAAGTCAAGGTAGAAGACCATTCCCAGCAAATTACTAGAACGATAGAAATCACCCCATAGGTTGTAACAATTCAAAAACTTGAAATCAACTCCAAAAGTCTTATCCATTAACCAATACTCCAAACCTATTGTCAAAAAGTGGCAATATTTTTGACATGAATAAAATAGGATTGCTATATTAGACATTATTGGCTTAATTAGGGCTTGCTGATTAAATCCAAAAGTATTAACACATAAAGGTTTTAGCATTTTTAAACTCGAAAAAAAGTGTCGAGTTTTTGGGGCATGAGAGCTCAAAAAGTTAGTATTTTGGGCGTTCCCATGGCAGAAAAATCAAGGGGCAAATATATCCTACTACCTCCTCTAGCAATTCCCCGTTCCTCTGTAGGGACGTTGCATAACAAAAATGCGTTCATATCGCGTAGGGAAACTTCCCTACTTCTCATCCTGGGAGATGATTAGAGGTGAGTTTCCTACTCCTGAAAAAGACTTTTTCAGCAAGCCCTAATTAGGGCTTGCTGATTAAATATTAAAGCATTGACACATAGAGGTTTCAGTATTTTTAGGATGGAAAAAAGTCTCTAGTTTTCGGTCCTGAGAGCTCAAAAAGTTAGTATTTTGGGTTGACCATTGCTTAACATCCTCCCGACGCTGCTCTTACGAGACAGCGCGGGATTCCCTAGCATCGTTGTTAAGGGCTTTCTGCGTCATAACACCAGCCTTTGGAGATTTACTCTCTTCGGGTCAAAAGATCGCGACCCAGACTGACACTGCTCCTCCCGCAGCCAAAATATTTATACTTGCGTTTATGTCCCTGTCATGGTGACTACCACATTCAGGACAATTCCACTCTCTAATATTTAAAGGTAATTCTTCTGCCCGACGCTCCCCTACAGGAGAGTGCGGGTCTTCTGCCAACATTTAGATAAAAATCAAGAGACAATCCTTCTAATTACCCCTCCACGGTTGGGGTTAGGGGTGGCTAAATTCCCAATTCCAGCGTAGGGACGTTGCATGCAACATCCCTGCCTATTCTTTAAAAAGACTTTGCCAAAAAGCTGACCCCATATTCACTCTCAAAGCTAACCATCCTACTTGATTTTATCAAGAGTAAATTAATGCTGTCCGATCTTATTGTATTCTCATTCCTTAATCTAAAATTAATCAACTATAGTCACGCAACATTTTTTTTATTTCCATGTTATGTAACTCTTCTTGACCAATCATTGTACGAGCATATTCTTCTAAATATATACTTGCATCTTCTACAGTTTCTAAG
>JAKQYF010000222.1 GCA_023356535.1 Trichodesmium sp. MAG_R03
GAAGCAGCGTAAACTTACTGAAAAAAAACAGAAACCAGGTTGATCCAGAAAAATTCGTGAGAGCAAACAAAAAATCAGGTCAATAAACCCGCTTTTTTGTTTGGATAGATCAGGACTTACGCAAGGGCACTATATATAGAGCCTTGGTGCGTTACAAAGTGCGCAATTCAAGTCGCGAAGCGTTCGCTCCGCTTGGCGTCAGCAAAACACACCCTACCAATAGCCTTCATACATAAGTCCTATAGATAATATCATCAGGACTGACGCACGGGCACTACACCCAAGGAGGGCAAATGGCATTCGCACCTAAATATGGCGTTTTCAAAGTGAATTTACGTAAGTCTTGATCATGTCCGGATAATTAGTGATCAAAAAACTTCCTCCCCTTCCCTCCTTACTACTGTAGAGCCGTTTCATGTCGCGCAGCGTTAACGAAGTATGCGCAAGCAAAACTACCGTTCGCTCCGACTAGGTTGAACTATCTAAATGGGGCTAAAGCCTAACTACAAAAAATGAATCAAGCTGTAGCGATCATCATCTGTCTAGCTTATATAATGGGGCTAATATCTACTATTGTACCTTGGGGTATATATGCTGTACTAACTATAGGATTGGTCTTAGCAATTATTGTACAACAAAGATACCGACAAAATTTACGCAGATCAACTAGAAAAATTAAAACTTCTCAGCAGAAAATCAATCCTGAAGAATCACTCAGAAGTGGTCAATTTCTAAATTCACTTACCAAAAGAACTAGAAGAGCTCTTCTAAATTCAAATTGGTTGTGGATAACTGCTGGAGCGATCGCTCTCCTTGCCAGTATTTATTTTCAACTGCGAGTACCCCAACCGACAGCAACGGATATTAGTAAAATTATTCCACTTGATGGAGCATCTCAACAACAAGTAATTATTGTTCGAGGAAAAGTTCTTTCTCTTCCTCGCAAAACTCGCTCAGAAAAAGCTCAACTTTGGCTAAAAGTATCTCAAGTCAGTGAAATAGTTGGCACTGACGGTTCAGCAAATATACATCAAGATGTTACAGGAAAACTTTACGTCACAATACCCCTTCTGCAAGCAACAGGTATTTATCCCGGTAAGTTAGTAGAAATAACTGGTTCTTTATATAAACCATCACCAGCAAAAAATCCTGGAGGCTTTGATTTTCGTGCTTATCTAGCTAGACAAGGTTCTTTTGCTGGAGTTACAGGTTATAAACTTACTGATACTAAGCAAAAAAGTATTAATAGTTGGGAGTTATACAAGATTCGGCAGCGAATTATTCGTGCTCAGGTAAATTCCTTGGGAGTGCCAGAAGGTCCTCTAGTAAGTGCCATGGTTCTAGGACGTAGAGCTGTAGATTTGTCTTATCAGCTACGAGACCAGTTTGTGCAAGTAGGCTTAGCTCATGTATTGGCAGCATCAGGTTTTCATGTTTCGTTAATTTTGGGTTTAGTGCTGACTTTAACTAAAAATTTGTCTTCAGGAACAAGATTTGGTTTTGGTCTATTGACCTTAATTCTTTATGTGGGTTTGACAGGTGGTTCACCTTCAGTATGGCGAGCAGCTTTGATGGGTTTAGCAGCTTTGCTGGCAATTGTTTCACAACGTCTGGTTCAACCATTAGCTTCTCTAGTTTTAGCTGCTACTTTGCTATTATTAATCAATCCTCTGTGGATTTGGGATCTAGGATTTCAGTTGAGTTTTTTGGCAACTCTTGGATTATTGGTAACAGTGCCGCCTTTAATGAAACGTTTAGATATGTTGCCTTATGGTATTGCCTCTTTAATTGCTATTCCTATTGCTGCTTCTGTTTGGACCTTACCTCTATTGCTATCTGTGTTTTATGTGGTTTCGCCCTATACTATTTTGGTGAATATTATTACCGCCCCTTTGGTTGCTATAATTACCTTGGGTGGATTTATTAGTGCAATGCTAGCTTTAATTTCCCCTTATGTAGGTAGTTTGACTGCGGGAATTTTATATTTTCCAGTTAGGATTTTGATTGAAATTGTGCAGTTTTTTAGCAAGTTACCAGGAAATCAAGTTGCAGTAGGGGCAATATCGGTTTATCAGTTAGTTGTGTTATATGGGTTGATTTGTGGTATATGGTTTTGGGGAAGTAGATCCCCAGAAGTAGACAAGGGCAAGAAGAAAAAGTTGTCTCTGCAGTTTTGGCAGTGGAGTTTGCTTTTAGCGATCGCTATTATTATTATTCCTCTGTGGTCTACTCGAACTTCTGTATTTCAAGCTACAATTCTTGATTCATCCTCCAAACCAGTCTTTGTAATTCAAGAGCGAGGTACAGTAATTCTCGTCAATGTTGGAGATGAAAATACAGCCAGATTAACCGTATTACCATTCTTACGCCAGCAAGGTATAAATAAAATTGATTTGTCTATTGCTCTTCATTGCCAAAAAGGTCTGAGTCGAGGTTGGCCATATATTTTTGAGAGTTTAAGAATTAAAACTTTTTATGATGTAGACACTGATGATCAAAAGAATTATCAAATGAATAATCAACCCGTGTTGAATACTTTGCAAAAGAATCAAGCTAACTACTACACTTTGGTAAATAATCAAAATATTGAGTTAGGTTCTACCCAGATCAAACTAATTAATACTGAAACTCCCATTGTAAATTTTATGATTCATGGTCAAAGTTGGTTATTATTGGGAGATGCTAAACTATCTGAACAGAGTAAGTTATTAGTAGCAAAAAGTTTTCAGCCAACAGAAGTGTTTTGGTGGCCAGGAAATAAATTAAATCCAGAGCTATTAAATATTATTCAGCCAAAAGTAGCGATCGCTTCTGCAGATTCCGTCCATCCAGATATGATTGAATTTTTCCAGAAAAATAATATTCCTCTATTTTGGACAGGTCGTGATGGTGCGATTCAATGGACTCCTGTGAAAGGTTTTCAAAGTACTCTAGAATTAGATCACTCTGATAGTTCTTTCCTATGATACAATTAAACCGGTTATATTTTGATGATTGGAGAAAATGGTAGAATTGGGAGTGGCAATAATTGATAACGTTCCCAAAATCAAGCAAATTTTCAACTCCTAGTAGAGCGAGTTAGGCCAATTCAAGAGCGATATCATCCCACTCAGAATTTGAGCTTATTTCTTGCCACTATTTTGTGTAAGTCCCGTTAATTGATATCAAAATTTGTTTTTCACATCTGCCGACAGTCTAAATTTTGGGAATCCTTAATTTGACTATATCTTCAACTATTTAGTCTAAACTCCAATTTGAAAATCATTCCCTAAAAATTTAAGGGAACGGTGAGTTAGTTAGAGTTAGGACTTACGCATGAACGCTATTGGTAGGGTGTGTTAGCGCTAGCTTAACGGACCAAGGCTCTATATATAGTGCCCTTGCGTAAGTCCTGAGAGTATTACATTTTGACGTACAGAATGTAGGTTGTATGGCTCCAGGAATATAATTTGACAAAATTATCAAATGCTCTATCTATTGCTAGTCTCTGGGAAATTGCTATTTGAACCCTTCTCAACTAAAAAACTCATAATTGTATCTAGAAGCGCTTCTGGTTCATCAACCCGAATTAAATGACCGCTATTTTCAAAAATTCTTAAATCTGTATTAGGAATAGCGGCAGCTATTTCTGCTGATAATTCTGGAGGACAAATCCAATCATGTTTTCCTGCTATTACTAAAGTAGGAGCAGTAATTTTATGTAGTTGATCTAGTACATTATAAGAACGTAAAAAACCACCAAAGGCAACATTAATAGCATCAGGAGATAAAATACTTCGGTTCCAACTTTTACCTGGTGTTTCTGGTTTATAGGTAATTGAATACATAGACATCATCACCTGAAAATATTTTTTTAATTGTCCCTCATTCTCAAATTTACCATCCCATAAAAGTTGAGCGATCGCTTGTTGTTCTTGTGTTCCTTTTTGAGCTAGATTAACCTTGGCTAATTCTAAAAAACGATAACTTCCAGCAGTAGCAATGACAATCAAAGATTGAACATTTTCCGGATAACATATTGCATAACTAAGAGCAACCATTCCACCATAAGAAGTACCAATAACAACAATTTTGTCAATACCTAAATATTGACGTAATGCCTCCATATCTTCCACATTATTTTCTAGGGTATAACTTTCTTTTGGTCCCCTTGCTGATCGCCCTTGTCCTCGGTGATCAAAATATACTAATTGTAATTTTCGACTTAGAGGAGAAAAGGTAGGTTTATAAGAAGTATGGTCTCCACCAGGGCCACCGTGAACCATAAAAGCAATGTGTTTTTCTTGCATCTGATCCCCATCTGGAACTAGGGCGGCACCTTCAATATCAAAATAGATTTTTGTATCTCGTATTTTAGCTCGCATTTGTAACCTATAATTGGGAATTTAACTAATCCCAGCCTCAGATATTTTTCGTTATTTTTTTATGTTTTTCTATAAAATTAATAAAATTTAACAATACTGAAACTCCAATTGTAAATTTTTTAATTCATGGCCAAAGTTGTTTATTATTGGGAGATACTAAACTATCTCAACAGAGTCAGTTATAGGACTTAGGCAAGGGCACTATATATAGAACCTTGGTGGGTTACGAAGTCCACTTTTCATGTCGCGAAGCATTAGGGCAGCTTTGCCTGAGAAAAACACACCCGACCAATAGGGTTCATGGGTAAGTCCTCAGTTATTAGTAGCAAAAAGTTTTCAGCCAACAGAAGTGTTTTGGTGGCCAGGCAATAAGTTAAATCCAGAGTTATTAAATATTGTTCAGCCAAAAGTAGCGATCGCTTCTGCAAATTCCGTCCATCCAGATATGATTAAATTTTTTCAGGAAAATAATATTCCTCTATTTTGAACAGGTCGTGATGGTGCGATTCAATGGACTCCTGTGAAGGGTTTTCAAAGTACTCTAGAATTAGAGCAGTCTGATAGTTCTTTCCTATGATATAATTAAAGAAGTTAGCTAAAATTATATTGTGGTCATCTGAATAAATACTGGACTTACCCCACGGAAACTACATCCAGTGAGGGCAAATGCTATTCCCAACTACCTATGGTGTTTTAAGGTAAATTGGCGTCAGTCCTGAAATAGCCAACAAAATTCCAAAATGACTTTTAACTTTTGACTTATGAGGGAGAGGTGGCAGAGTGGTCGAATGCGGCAAACTCGAAATTTGTTGAAGGGAGACCTTCCGTGGGTTCGAATCCCACCCTCTCCGTTGAAAATGATTTAAAATAAATTTTTCTGTGAAAGTCAAAAAATTGAATTCAGAAAATGTCCAAGGAATAGGAGTTTGTTTTACTACATTTGAAGATGTGGAGATCAACCTGCAAATTTGACTTCAAATTTTATAAAAACATTTAGGATTATCCCAAACAATTTTTTTAACAATCTCTTGAGATAAATGCTCCTCAAGCTCTACAACATTTTTTACCACATCTGGCTGATGATCCATGTGTGGATAATCTGAGCCAAAAATTAAATTATCAGAGCCGATAAACTCAATTATCTGAGAAAGATAAGGCTCAGATGGTTCCACCGCAATATAACATTGACGGTAAAAATACTCAGACGGCATTAACTTTACCATATCTTTAACTTCCCAATATAAATTTTTGTATTCTTCATCTAATCGCCATAACCAATAGGGAAGCCAACCACAACCAGACTCTAAAAACCCCACCCGTAATTTCGGATGACGCTCTAATACCCCCCCTTCAATGAAAGCCAACATAGCCATCATCTGTTCCATAGGGTGAGAACAAGCATGGAGAGCAAAACGACTGTTAAATCTATTTGCTCCCGTAGTGGGTAAGCGACCGTGGGTTGCCTCGTGAAGACCAACAGCTAGATCTAATTCTTCGCAAGCAGTCCAAAAAGGCTCGTATTCCGGAGCGCTCAAAATTCTGCCTTTGACTGGGTTAGGGCGTAAAAAAACCACCTTCCAGCCAAAATTTACAATCCGATGTAGCTCTTTAACCATCTCCTGGGGATCATGGAGATTCATAGCAGCCACTCCTTTTAACCGACTGGGATCATAACTACAAAATTCCTCATAAAGCCAAGTATTATAGGCACGGGTAAAAGCACCCATAACTTCTGGAGGCAAAGTATCGATGGCAAATAACCACAGTCCGTAGGTAGGATAAACAAAGGCAATATCCACACCCATAAGTACCATTGCTTGGACGTGAGATTCAACATCGTAGTTATTCAAATAAGCATGGGGGTGGGCCTCCATCATCTGCCTATTTCCCTCTGTTTGTACTTGCTGAGAGATTTTATTTGTAATAGGTTCCCCTTTAATTTTCAAATCTGGGGAGGGGGCAAAGTCTCGAAATTGAGGTTCGAGGTATTTTGCCCACATCTGGTGTGGTTCAATGACATGAGAATCAGCATCAATAATTTTGTATCCTTTGAGCATAGAAAAGCCAAAACTAACCTAATTTTTCAATTATTTTAGCTTAAGTTTAAGGTGTTTTTTTGATCAGCTGCACAGGGTAGTTTCACAGATATAATACCAATTTCCTCAAGTACGGCAACACATCATATCGCAAGATTATAGATTATAGCAATGAGCAATTATATATTTACATGTTACTATTGTTTTAACTGTAGTACAAACCTATGCTACTATTACCAATACTTTCATATATATAACATCAGTAGCAATTTGTACTATGTAAACATACCAGCGCACGTTGCTATAATTAAGATCAGCAGTGTAGCTTAAGTTTATGAAATTGGTATAACAATGATGGGTATTTCTTAAGTACAATTTCTACCAATTCCCCGTTCCTCTGTAGGGACGTTTTGCTAACGCAAAGCTCCGCTAACGCTACGGGACATGTTTGCGCAGCATTCCGTCAGGAAAACGCATTTTTGTTATGCAACGTCCCTACTTCTCCTCCTGGGAGATGTTAGGGGTGGGTCCCCTAGTCCTGAAAAAGACTTTTTCAGCAAGCCCTAATTAGCTAGGAAAGTAAGAGATGAATAGAAATCATGTTGAAATGCAGGCAAATATTTAGCAGAAGCATCAAGATTTTTTTACCTTTGATTGAATAATCAATAGCCTTATCGTATTGCTTGAAACGGAAAATATTCTTCACCTTTTTGCCTGAAATTTTCTCAACTATATCCTCTGAAACTCCTGAGTAGTTTATTCATCATGAGAATGACATTCAAGATTTTTGGAAATCAACCCAACGGGAATCAAAAATCGATTCATAGATACGGTTATGAACTTTCAGAAAACTATTTTCCTTAATCACCAGTCCTGATAAAAGTAATTCTTGTTCTTCTGGAGTATCAATAAAAATTATTTGTCTTTGCTCTAATATTTCTTGATAAAGAGTGAGAAGTTGTTGACTATTTGTACTGTTTAAAACTCGATCTCTAATAGTTCTGAAATGCTCTGGTTGATCTTGGCTTTCCCAATTATTAATAATTTTTTCTTGAACTAAATTTTCGACCCATTTACTTTCATCATTAGTTGGAATATCGGTTTCGATATGACGAATTATTCGACATAATTTTTGGGTTAAAAAAGGCTGCCCTCCTGTCCAGTTTAATATTTCTTGAAGGAAGGTTTGAGGATTACTCACTTTCTCATTTAATCCATGTAATAAAGGCTGTGCTTCATGGATTTTAAAGCTTTCTAATTCAACAGCTTGACCAATATTAAAAGGAGTTTTTCTGAGGTCTTTCATCAATTCTGAGGGAGTGGCAACCCCTAGCAAAACAAAGGTAAGATAATGATACCTAGATTCTGGATTAATCATTCTTTGATTATAACAGGAACGAATCAAAGCGAAAAAGTCATCAACTGGGAAGTTTAACCGTAAAATACTATCAACTTCATCAATAAAAATGAATATTTTTTTAGGCGACTCTTGATGATCTGAATTGACTTTAACTAACAATACATCTTCCAGAAACTGACTAAATCTTTGAATAGGAGAAATATCTAATTGCTCATTCCACCAAGCTTTAAAATCAACTTTTCTGCGTAACCCAAAACTTCGTAATAAATCAACTATTAATCCTTTATACCATTGTTCAACAGTAAGATCAGAAGTTCCAATACGAGTTAAATCTATGGCTACACATTGATATCCTTCATGCTTTAAATGGTTCATCATTCTGATCATTAGACTAGATTTACCCATTTGTCGAGAATTAAGAATATAACAAAACTGACCTTGTTTTAACCCTTTGTAAAGGGTTCTGTCCGCTTGTCGTACCACATAAGTTGGTGCGTCCATGGGCAAACTTCCTCCTACTTGATAATCAAAACTAGAGGGTTGTTCATTACCTTTTAGTAGGTCATTTTCAAAAATTAATTCTGCTTGAGTTGCTTTGAGAACACTTAATGTTTGTGATAGTTCTTTGGTGCGTTCTTCTACTCTTTGTTCTAAGGTTTGGTATACTCTTGAGTTATCAATGGAGATAGCAGCTTGAGCAGATAGGATATTTAATAGTTCTATTCGTTGTGAGGTAAATGCCCCTGTAGTTAAGTTATTTTCTAAATAAACAATACCTTTTAATTTACCTTGATTAAGTAAAGGAGTAGAGAGAATAGATTTAGTTTGGTGAGCAATAATGTAAGGATCATTAATAAATTGACCTTCAGAAAATGCTTCATTTAGTACTACATATTCTTGAGTACGAGCCACATAATTAATGATGCTATCAGGTAATATTGAGCTTGAATTATCATGTTCCTTTGATTTGATCGGAATTGATTGTAAAATAGTAACTTCTTCTTCATTTATATTCCCTTGTGCTTCAATGACCCAATTACTTTCACTCTTGAAAATTAGAAACCCTTTTTGGGCCCCGGCGTTTTCAATTACTATTTTCATTAGGTTTTTTAGTAGCTTTTCTAATTTGATTTCACCAGAAATTGCTTGAGAGGCTTTAATAACTGTAGTTAAGTCAAGAATTTCGCCATCATTTCCTGTTCTAGAGCTCGTCGTACTTAATCCTTTAGATTTACTTTGATCGGTTACTCCTAATAAATACTGGGGATATTCCTCTTCTAACTTTTTCACTTTAGCTTTAGCCCCCCAACAGATATAACAATG
>JAKQYF010000223.1 GCA_023356535.1 Trichodesmium sp. MAG_R03
AATATTCTACAGAATTATCAGGAAAAAAATCTCTTAATTCATTACATAATTGAGCAGCCAATGTTTTGTTATGAGCCAAAACTAACGTCGGTCTACCAACATTTTCTATGACAGAAGCTATAGAAAATGTTTTACCCGTACCAGTAGCTCCCAGTAATGTTTGAAAATTATGTCCAGCTTGAATATTGGTAGTTAACTGAGCGATCGCTTGAGGTTGGTCGCCAGTAGGTTCAAAGGGAGCTTGCAAACAAAATTTTCTCATGATAATCTTAGAATTAATTGTACCATTTTTCATGGTATCTTTAATTCGTCAAATCATGATGAGTCACACTCAAAAGCGCGATCGCAACACATCCTCTAGGAAGCTGAATGGATGCAATCATCTTAGAAGATTTTTTTACCTAAATCTATCATGGCCAAAATATTGAAATCCTTGCCCTGTTTTACTTGAAAAATATTCACAATTTCTACTATAACCTGCAGAATGTGGATTAAAGCCTTATTGTGTAAGCTTTTTAAATTTAGTCAGCAAACCCTAAGTCACATGAAACGTTAATGCAATCTCTCTAGAAGTCTGCACTACTTGTAAGTGTCAGAAGTCTAGGTTAAATCAAAAGTCAATAGGCATAATTAACAAGTCTATCAAGTACAAGTTAGACAAAGCTAATCAAATATTTCTAGAAGCTCCGACTGAGCAGTTAAAGCATACCCAAGGTTGTCACAAATTTTGGGAATTAACTTCTAATACCCTCAATAATAGGATTTACCCTTGCTCCTACTGGGGTAGTTCATAGTAGGAAATATATCTATTAAATATCTATCAGGATTTCTTGTGGTAAACACTACACAAAAAAGACGAGTAAAGTATGCAGGTTCAAATATTGCCCTATTACTAACTCCATACCTACAAAAATTAGCAAAATTACTCTATCGCACTTATCTGGAGACCCATCCTAGCCAAGTTAGACTTCCCCAGGGCGTGGCTATTAGTCTCATTAGTTATCGAGCTGGTCTAATATTCTCCCAAAAGCCAATTTTATTACCAGGAGAATTTTTTGTCCCTTTAGAGTTAATTGAATCAAAAATTTATTGATGAATTAGCTAATATCGTCGAGAAGCCTCACCCCATAATCTTTGATTTGGCGTGAGATGAGTCGACGGTCAATGAATGGGACTCGATGGGTATTGATTGACAATATTATTCTGGTTTTCTGTGCTTGGTTGTTAATATTAAATATGTCACTGTAATATTAACTATGGCTGAGGCAATGAGAACGGAGTGGAAGGAAGCAATCTCAAAAGCTAGGAATATCACTTTGAACTTTTGATAATTATATGGACTTACTCAGAATATGGCCTCTAGCTCTAATTGTATTTGCCCTGGGCGCATCCATTGGCAGCTTTCTCAATGTTGTCATTTATCGGATACCCACAGGATTATCTATTCTTTGGCCTCCATCTCGCTGTCCCAAATGTGATAGTCAATTAAAAGCCACAGAAAATATCCCTATATTGGGTTGGCTATGGTTGCGCGGACGTTGTAGTCATTGTCGTAGTCCTATTTCTATCCGCTATCCAGTAGTAGAATTAATCACAGCTCTACTATTTTTAGTTGTTTTCTGGAAATTTGGAATTACTATCTCGACCCTAGGCTATTGGCTTTTTTTTAGTTGGCTACTGGCTTTGTCTATGATTGACTTGGACACTATGACTCTGCCTAATCCTCTAACCCAATCAGGATTAATTTTAGGTTTATTTTTTCAAATATTTACCACATTAGAGACAAATTTTCAAGTAAATAATCTAGTTAATTATTTAATAATAGGTATTATTGGAGCAGTAGTTGGTCTATGGCTTTTTGACTTAATATCTATATTTGGTTCCATAGCTTTTGGGCAAACAGTTATGGGTGGAGGAGATGCCAAACTAGCAGCAATGATAGGAGCTTGGTTAGGCTGGAAATATTTATTATTAGCTTGTTTTCTGGCCTGTGCTATGGGAGCATTTGTTGGTGGAGCAGCGATCGCCCTAAATTTGCTAGATCGACGACAACCTATGCCATTCGGACCCTTTTTAGCAATGGGAGCTAGTTTAACCGTTATCTGGGGTAATCCTATTATATCTACTTACTTTAATCTTTTTTTTCCCTGATTTCTCATCCTGATTTTAAGAAATATTGGATTAAGAAATATTGGATAGATTTTGGCCATAGTTTCACAACTGAAAGATATTATAGCAATCCTATCTGATTTGGGATACAAATGGGCTGTTTTAAGGCAGAAGGCAGAACGAACAAAAGCTAGAGGTATTTTAAGAAGGCAAGTAATTTTACATAATGACTTAGGTATACAATAATAAATATATAGAAAATAGGTTAAATCAACACTCATCAAGTCAAAATTCCAAACATTACAGAAAAAGTTTCTTTAAATTCTATAGTTAATGAAGAGAAATTAGGATATAGAATTCCAATAGTATAGGAAAGTATTTCGTCAGTGTATTAATCCAGAATTTCAAGTATTGCTTTAACCTTAACTTGTAGTACTAAAGCTCTGTTACTAGACAAGTAACCTCAATAGGTATACTATACTAAGCTTTACCAAAAATTAAAATTGAATCACTAAATAATTAATTCAAAAATATTTTAATGTCTCTATTTGATTGGTTTGCAAATCGACGAAAGCAAGCTCAGGATACTCAACAGAGAGCTGAACGAGAAATTGCTGATGGACTTTGGCTCAAATGTGAAGCTTGTGGTACTCTAACTTACACAAAAGACCTCCAAGCAAACCAAATGGTTTGCCTAGAGTGTGGACACCATATACGAGTATCTAGCAAAGAGCGGATTCAGCAGTTAATAGATATTAACACCTGGATACCAATTGACGAACAACTCAGAGGAACAGACCCTTTGAAATTCCATGATCGTAAAGCATACAGTGATAGACTCCAAGAATATCAAATAAAAACTGGACTTCTAGATGCTGTACAAACAGGTATCGGCAATATTGAAACTGAACCTGTGGCCTTGGGAGTTATGGATTTCGGATTTATGGGAGGAAGCATGGGGTCAGTTGTCGGAGAAAAACTGACCAGATTAATTGAAAAGGCTACTCAAGAACGTTTACCTGTAGTAATTATTTGTGCTTCTGGTGGAGCCAGAATGCAAGAAGGTATGTTGAGCCTGATGCAAATGGCCAAGATATCCGGAGCCCTAGAACAACATGGACAAGCTAAACAGCTATATATTCCAGTTTTAACTCATCCGACTACAGGTGGTGTAACTGCAAGTTTTGCCATGCTTGGAGATATTATTATCGCTGAACCAAAGGCCACAATAGGTTTTGCTGGACGACGAGTGATTGAACAAACAGTTCGTGAAAAGTTACCCGACAACTTTCAGACCTCTGAGTATCTATTGAAACATGGTTTTGTAGATGCCATCGTACCTCGTACCCAGTTAAAGAAAACTCTCGCTCAGTTAATTCGCCTTCATAAACCTCATTCTGTTAGGCTTATTCCTGATGAATCACTAGAAACAGGATCATACTCTCATTCAACCTTTCAGGTAGAGCAACATCATTTATCCAAAACTGATAATAATATTCAACCTACACCTCAGAATTAAATTCTAGGTGCTCGATGGCTAAATTCAGAAGGGGGGAATGGCCATTATCCCGTACATTCTTACTGTGACTAAATTTGAGAGGAGCGATAATGTCCTAACTGCCCTGACGACTGTTACAAGGATCGTCAATTAAATAACATGAGACATAGCTGATTTACGGCTTGGCAACAGTCAGTAGTGTAATTAATATTTTCCGATCTTAATTTTATTCTTATTCCTAAAGGAATTTTTTTTGTTAGTTTTATCTAAATCATAATTATAGAGTAACAAAATGTTATGGGTTTTGCAGATATATCAATCCAAGAAATAGCAGAAGACTTTAATCTCCATGTAAATGAGGTATTTCGTCTTTGTGACCAAATGAAGATTTCTTATAAGCATTCTCAAACTCGTTTGGCCTTAGAGGATGCCAAAGCAATTATGTCTCATTTATTAGCTCAACAACAAAAGTTTGATTTCTAATAAAACTTGCTAAATACTTGACTAATTGACATCTGACCACTGATCAATAAAAATCAGATCAGAGTTCAATAAATCTGAAGTTTTGTTATTTCAGATTCCTGGGGAAATATCTCCAGTAATGAACATATGTGTGTTTAATAATTAACTTGCCAGTTTTAAGGAGAAGAAACTTGAAAAAAATTTTCATAGCTGTGGTTGCTATACTATTCCTAACGTTTCAAGCGTTCATTAACAGTGCCACTGCCGCAAAATTAAATGAGAGCATTCGTACTTTACCTCTGAATGAGGATGGTAAAGAAGTTGTACTTACTATTAAGGAATACACAAGAGGCAAAAAGGTATTCAATAATGTCTGTTCTCAGTGTCATGTTGGAGGAATTACCAAAACAAATCCTGATGTTTCTCTAGACCCAGAAACTTTATCATTCGCTTATCCAGCACGAAATAACATAACAGGTCTTGTAGACTACATGAAAAACCCTACTACTTATGATGGGTTTGAGGAGATATCTGAACTACACCCAAGTACCAAGAGTGCAGATATTTTTCCAGAAATGAGAAATCTCACAGAGGATGATTTATACACGATCGCTGGTTACATTCTTGTACAACCTAAAGTTCTAGGTAAACAGTGGGGAGGCGGTAAAATCTTCCGCTAAAATTCTTTTTCTTTAAAATCAGGACTTACACATGAACACTATTGGCAGGGTGTGTTTCGCTTCGCGACTTGAATTGCTCACTTCGTAACGCACCAAGGCTCTATATATAGTACTTTTGCGTAAGTCCTGTTGATATTTGTAAGTAGTGGACTGTTTCATCTAAAATCGTGCATTAAAATAGCTAGGGCTTACTGATTAATTATAAAAGTATTGACATATAAAGGCTTTAGTCTTATTTGGTCAGCAAAAAGTAACAGAAGTTCGGTGGTAAAAGGCTGAAAAAGTCAGGATTTCGGGCACTCCCATGGCAGAAAAATCAAGGGATAAGTATATCTGACTGTCTCATCTACACCTTCCCTGTTCCTCTGTAGAGACGTTGCATAACAAAAATGCATTCATGTCCCTAAGGGTTACCTCCCTACCTACTCCTGTTCTCTTTAAAATACTTTTTCAGTAAGCTCTAGCTAGCCAAAAGTTATACCAATTACCATAAACTTTGCTATACTTGGATGTTCTCTTTCTAAATCTTATTTGTTGGAGCAAATACTCGATATTTACCCTCCACGGTCGGGGTTAGGAGTGAGTTCCCTACTCCCTCTGTAAAAACACTTTTTCAGCAAACCCTAATTAATCAGACTTAATATGAAAAATCAAGCAATACTACCCCGCTTCCGAGTTTCCTTATAAGAAGTTCCCACATTTTTCAAACCAGCCTTAATCATTTCCTGTTCCAACAAAGCAAAAAAACTAGCACGATCGCCACCCCTAACCACCGCTTGATTATGAGCTTCCGCCAATACCACCGGATAACCATAACCCTTTTGCACTTGAGCCAACATCATTCCTAATACTAACTCCAACATTTCTTCATCCTCAGCCACCCATTCCGGAATATCAATTCTAGCAACTTCCGTACCCACATTCACATAACAAAAATAAATAGTATTCTTTCCATATAAATCCAAAATTCTAGCCGAAGATTGCCATAAAGGACTTCTTTGCCCAGGCATCAATATTGAACCCCAAAATATTACATCTCGCAACGGTTCAAATGACTGACAAGGAGCTTTTTCCGTAAAACCAAATCCCCCTAACCCAACATTAGGACAATTACTTATACAATTAGGTTCATCATAAATACAAGCCTTCAAACGTAAAAAAGATAAACTTTCATTACTGCGAGAAGCACTCAAATAGCCTATTAAAGGAATACCAGCCGACTTTAACTTATTCCAAGCATCTAAAATCGGATTTAAAATTCTATCCCGTACTTCAGAAGGTAAAGATTCCAAAAACCAATAAATCAGAGAACCATCAACCATTGCTAATATGGGAGAAGCCAAATTCTCAGAATTATTTTGCACCCATTTACAACCCAATTCCGACAAAATTAAAGCCTCAGAAATAGTTCGTCGATAACCCATCCATTCTTCTGTTTTAATACCCCATTGTCGACAAATATAAAGGTCATCTGCTGAATAAAAAATTTCTGGAATACTATCCAAAAGCGGATAACGACCTTCCCCATAATGCAACATTACTCGCCCAATATTTAACAAATAACAATAGGCAATTTCATGGTGACTCGGTGCTATTTGAGAACCATCTGTAGCAAATACTGTATGAATTTTTGGAGGAGGATTAATCAGAGGATAAATATCTAAAGATTCTATAGGAATAGCAGGATTAAAAAGTATGCGATCGCACCAACTTTCCTCTAGCTCTAATAACTTTTCTTGTTCATTTTTTGCCTCTTCCAATAATTGTTGAGCTATATCTAATCTATTTTGAGCAGCCATCGCTTCTTTTCTCAGATGTTGACTCATTCCTTGCATTTGTTGTGCTAGTTTTGTTAGGTCTAGCATAATTTTACTTTCCTAATAAAAAAATGATAACCCGCTCTGGAAAGTTCCATGCAACCTCCCCAATTTGTGGTTTACTAATCATCAAAAACATTGTAAATCTTAATCACTTGCTAAGATAACTATCATGTCCGAACAAAAAGATAAGGAACGGGTAAAATATCCATGCTACAAAACTATTAAAACTATTCCCCATTCATAGAACACCATTTTCCAGCCCCCTTCCTTTTTTCTTCCTTCTTATTCCTTCATCCTTCAAATTTTCCATTTAGAAAAATCTTGACAAAACTGAGTAGAAGACAATAAATGAATAGGTGGATATTGAGCCACAGAATCTCTTTCTTTCTGAGTATTATAACCCCAGTCTGCCAAAAATAATTCTACCTCTTTTAAATCTAATTGTTTTTGTACAGAAAGTAAAGTTTTCAATCTATCTTCAACAAACCAAATAGTTGTTCCTGCACCTAGTTCTGCCAGTAAAATTCTCAGAGTTTCATATTTCCGACGTTTAGATTCTTTACCAATAATATTCACTTCCGGTAAATTAACACCTTCTTTTTGCAACAGGGAACGAACAAACCTTCCCTCTTTAGTTGTTACAATAACAGGTTTAACCTCCGATAACATCAACTCCCTTAACCTTTCGACAACCCCTGGATAAAATTGATGTAAAGACAACCACCCTTCCAAATCTTTTGCTATCCATTCATCCCTTGTACGATCCAAACAAGCACTTATTTGTGCTCCAGCTAAATTTTCTGCCATAACAATTTTTTCAGCGATCGCCTGCCATTCCCGAAAAATAGCTTCTTCCCCAATACCTAATATTAAAGCTCGAATCAAAACAGGCATTTCCCAACCAATTTCAATAACAGGACGCAACCGATAAAATTTTTCTACCAAATCATTACTAGGTATTTCATCCGATAGTTGCCAAATTTGAGAGTAAGTACGCCAAGCTGTTTGAAAATATTCAATCAACCCATTGCATAAAACGCCATCAAAGTCAAGAGCTATAACAGTAGGAGTTTTTATTCGTATCGTCATTTTACTTATCAGTTATTAGTTCAGTTTAGGGCAGAACTTGGGAAACTTTCAGGTCAATAAGCAGCTTCTTTCCTGAAGGCACAAATCAAAACCCACAAGTTATCAAAAGCTGAAGCTATAGCCCACAAAAACTTAAATATTAACAGGACTTACCCAATGCCGCTATATATAGTCTCTTTTCCGTAATTATTTCAGATCTTTGCACTACAGTTAGTTCCTTGGCCTAAGTCCTGATTAATAAAGCTGGCCAAGACAGGACTACCATATTGCACATACAGCACTTTCCTTTGTTATGAGGTAGATTTATCCGGGCCAGATGGCTGCACTACATGATTTTTACCATTTACCTTGTACATCATTTGCCCGAAATCTCCTGTATTATTGTTTTTTTTTAACAAAACTTTTTTTTTGCTTTAAATATGGTTAGAATAGCTACAGGTTTATTAAAAATTAAGAATTACCTTGATCAGAAGGCCAAAAAGCAAAAAGTAGTGGTTCTGATTATTTATGGGATAAACCAATTTTAATGATGTAGATGTTAAATTATGAGTATAAATGGAATTATGACAGAAACTAATCAAACTACTGATACTAGCATCAAACCTAATACTCAAAGTAGTCAGCCAACAAAATTAGAGCAAGGGTCTCAACAACGCACCACTTTACAAGTAGAGACTAAACCAGTAGAAACAAAACAAACACAAAGGACTCAAGATTCAGGAAAACTAGCATTACCTGGAAATCGTCCCATTGGTACAACTAATCTTAAATATAATAAAACAATTTCCAATCGTCCAATAGTTTCAACTGGTCTTCAAATTGACAACACAATGTCTGCTTCTGGAATTCGTCCAATAGTAGTTAGTGGATTAAAAGTTCATAGTACAATCACAGCTTCTGGAATTCGTCCAATTGGTACTAAGAGCCTACAAGTTAGTAAACAAATGATGAATCGTCCTGTTGCTTCTAATCAGGTTGATAATGAAGCCTTGATGGGTTTTTTAGACTAAAATTTTCTGCATACTTTTAACTTTGATAACCTGTGTCTATAGGCTATTGATTTCCCCTTGTTTGTCAGAAACTAAACTAGACCATTTTGACAAGCAATCTATTTATTTTGATCTCAAGCTATAGACACCTTTGACATCATAATTTTACAACCACTGACCTCCCCGAAAGCGCCAACGTGGGAAAAAGATTCGCATTACAGTCTGCGATGCGATATATAACCGTTCTTAGAAACCTACGATAATCTATAGAAATCTCTGATTATCTGTTCTATTCCTGCTTCCTTCTGGCAACGTCGGCGTTATCCAGTCCACAGGCTGTCACGGTCGAACTGACCGCC
>JAKQYF010000224.1 GCA_023356535.1 Trichodesmium sp. MAG_R03
ACGATCGCATAGGGGAAGAACAACGGAAATTTGAACTTCGCTTAAAAGAAGCCTGCAAAAGAGAATATCCATTTTCCGATCCAGTGCATTGGAGTAGTTTTATTTGTGCAGGTTTGAGAGATTAAAGACAGGGAGTGTTTAATTTCTTCAACCTAGGTTGGGTTGAGGGACGAAAGCTAACTATAGCAATAACTGAGAGAACTGAAAGATCCCCAAGTGGAAGCTAATGTTCTGAATAATTTGGGTAATGCTTACCTTCCCCAGGAGCAATACGAAAAGGTGAATATTTTATAATAAATCATTCTAACAAAGAAAAGCCAATTTAAAAAGCCAGCTTCTTTACATTTACCAAATTGACATTCTATAGTAAATAGCTCATAATATAATTGCATTGAAAACAATCTATGGACCCAACTAGAATTCCTTTTAAATGATTATAAAAAATATAACTCTATAAAATCTACTCAGCTTTCTTTATTTACCTGATACACTACCAGAAACTCTATAATTCTGGCAAACCCATTATGGAAATAATCTTTGGTCTCAAATATTAAAATATAAAAAACAATGGGACCCTTATGGAATTTTAAAATCATCTTTTGGCATACATACAAAATAAAAAAATGAAAAACTTACCACTAAATTTAGGTCGTTTTGATCACTACACACTTATTGTCCCCAATGCAGAGGAATGTACAAGATTTCATATTGAAGTTCTTGGCTTTGAGTGGGTAAGAAAACACTTGGTTAATGCTGGTTCTGCTCCTGAAGGGAAGTATGATATGCTAAACCATCTCCTTCATTTACCAGGAGACAAGTCTAGAACGCTTGTAATCACAGAAGGTCTTACCGATAATAGTATTTTTCGAAAATATCTTAGTAAATATGGAGCAGGAATACATCATGTAGCTTATGAAGTAGATAACTTAGAAGCTTCTTTTACAATACTTCAAAATGCCAATATTCCACTTACTTCTAAAAATATTATCCACGACCCATTAAGTGGACTTCAACAAGTATTTATTTCTAAAGAAAGTACAGGGTATTTCATTGAGCTAATTGAAAGATCACCTTCTACAGGAAAAGGAGTGTACAAGGAAAAAAACATTGTTCAATTAGCAAATACAATGAATAGTTACCTTGATAATAACAAGGCTGGAAATTTACATCCAAATAATATTGAATAACAAATAGATTCTCCTTTAGAAAAGGTTAAAGCTTTTTTGTTAGACCCAAACAATCTTCATAAACAGACCGCACACCAAACTATTCCAAAAAACCACAATGGAAAAAAGAATTCTCAAATACAAATGCAATTTATTTAAGTAGTAGAATCTCTAAAAATGGAGAATATGACTTGAATAGATTCTTTAACTAATACCAATTTCATAAACTTAGACCTAGGGGGGTGACAAAAGGTAGGTTTCTCCTAAGCTTCCCCCAAAAGAGTTTCACTTTATTTGTCACCCCTCCAAAACTTAGACTACACTACTTATCTTATTAATCTATAATCTTAAGATATGATATGTTGCCGTACTTGAGGAAATTGGTATTACCAAGAAAAAGGTAGGACTCGAAGAGGGGCTAATCTCTTCCACAGCTTTGACAAATCTAATATCAATTCTGATCATGGGAATTTCTCATGGACAAAATTTATATATTTTGATTGCAAGAAAGCAGTAAATTATGATAATTAATTCGTCAATATTTACCCATCTTAATCAATAATTAAGATAATTTTTTATCCTTATTATTGGGCTGTAACTTCGATTATTTCTGTATCCATAATCATCTTGCTATTACTAACTAAATCTTCATGCTTATTAGTATTTAGACTAACAGTGATTTTATTGCTGCCTGGGTCTAAACTTTCAAGATAATACCAATTGCCATAAATTCTAGTAATTTTTTTGTCATTGATATACAAATGAGCATGACCTTCATTAATTTTACTGCTTTGATTAACTGTTTCCGGGGCAAATTTAAAGTTAGTTATTTTGAACTCTAAGTTCCATCCTTTCATGGTATCTTTGTAAACCAATAAATCTACTTCAGGAACTGGTTTTTCTGGTGGAATTTCTATTCTTTTATGACTATGACCTACCTGATTGTGAGAATGTTCAGAAACTAAATAATTAGTCGAAGAATTTACTATAGTAGCAACTCCTAATCCAGTAGTTAAAATTAGTATTGTCGATGCTAGCTTGAGTATTTTATTCATATTTTTTTCCATGTTTTATGATTAGTTCTATTGTTAAATAGTTGTGCAAAATTCATTACACATTTATACAAGCTCAATTCTTTGCCTTAGTTATTTCCAGAACTTTGCACTGTCTAATTAAGGCTTGCTGAAAAAGTCTTTATCCTAACTTTTTAAACTTACAGCAGTTTTCATATTAATAGACTACAGTAGGGACGTTGTATGCAAGGTTCCTAAAAAGTTTTGGTTATGGCAATGTAGTTCATTAATTTAAAAAGCGCTATAAACCAGCATTACTAATACAAATAAGGATATTGCCTTTATATAGCAAAGTGTACTGGTATATTTACATGCCACAAAACATTATAAATGTAATACATGTAAAAGCATTAATAATACTAGCAAAAATACATACTATATTTTACAGCATTTTTTATGTCGGTCGACTACAGTAGGGACGTTGCATAACAAAAATGCGAACGTCCCTACAAGGTTTTGGTTATGGCGATGTGGTTCATCAATTTGAAAAGCGCTGTAATATATTTAGTATTATGTAAATATGTGAGCGCTCATTGCTATATGTGAATGGTTTTATAATTAATCAGCAAGCCCCAACTTTATATGAAAAATAGTAAAAATGTCAAAAGACAATTTGTCATATAACCTCAACCCAGCTAATAGCTAAGGTTCAGCGGAAATATCCGTACCGACATTCTTCAGAAAAGCTTCCTACTTCAGGGGGGAGAAAACGTCAAACCCGCTTTTTCAATAACAACAAAAAATAACAAACTCGAACTAAAAATACACCATCAGGTAAGCGAGCATGGTCGAATTTTGTCAACCCCCTTTTAGCTGCCAAAATTGATGATTTATCCAGGTCTGCCCACTCAAAACCAAAGAATTTCTGAGTAAATAAGACTACTGCTACCCTTGTCGCTTCTGTTCCAGACTTAATTTCTCCTATTTTATTGAACCGGGAGTCATAAATTTCAGGTTTAACCCCTTAGAGGTAAGCTAGATCACTACCATAGTTTTTAACCTCTTTTATTGTTTGCAAATACTGGAGCTCGGGAGCCTTGATATTTCTATCCCTTCTAGCTTCCAAGGCTTGAGCCCTAGGACATGCGGGCCATTGTTCTATGGGATAGCTAAAATGCTGCAATAAGGGTAGGTTGGTTTCAGGGACGAAACCTAACCATAATAGACCTTTGTTGGGTTTCACTTCGTTCTACCCAACCTACATTTTTAGGTGTGTCAGTCCAGTAGGGTGTGTTTTGCTAACGCCAAGCGGAGCGAACGCTTCGCGACTTGAATTGGGCACTTCGTAACGCACCAAGGCTCTATATATAGTACCTTGGCGTAAGTCCTGATCTAAATAAATCTATGATTTTCTCGCTTATATCAGTGGAGGTTTATTCAAAGGGTAAGGCACTTATGCTCTTTGGCAGAAAGTAGAAAGGTTAGAAAGATTTAGACAAAGTAGTTTTTCATGGCTCGAATTTGGTATAAAATTTGTATCAAACTAATCTTTCCGCTAAACAAACATTAAAAGCAATGCCATATTATATATCACCTAGATTTATAGATAAACTAGCAGTCCACATTACTAAAAATTTCTTAGATCTGCCTAGAGTGAGAGTACCTTTAATATTAGGAATACACGGACGCAAAGGAGAAGGAAAAACTTTTCAATGTCAATTAGTTTTTGAAAAAATGGGAATAGAGCCGGTAACAATATCTGGGGGAGAATTAGAAAGTAAAGATGCGGGAGACCCAGCACGTTTATTACGCTTACGTTATCGAGAAGCATCAGAAAAAATTAAAGTTCAAGGTCGAATGTGTGCTTTATTTATTAATGATTTAGATGCAGGTGCCGGTAGGTTTGATGGGGGTACTCAATATACGGTAAATACTCAATTAGTAAATGCTACTTTGATGAATATTGCTGATAATCCTACCAATGTACAATTGCCAGGTAGTTATGATGAAACTCCTCTACATCGAATACCAATTATTGTGACTGGAAATGATTTTTCTACCCTTTATGCACCTTTAATTAGAGATGGCCGAATGGAGAAATTTTATTGGGAACCAAACAGAGCAGACAGAATTGGCATAGTAGGTGGCATATTTAAAACAGATGAACTTTCCTCTGGAGATATTGAGAGTTTAGTAGATGAATTTTCTAACCAAGCTATAGATTTTTTCAGTGCTTTACGTAGTCGGATATATGATCAACAGATTCGTGATTTTATTCATGAAGTAGGTATGGAAAAAATTTCTAGGCGGATAGTAAATTCTACAGAAAAAGTTCCAGACTTTGCTCAACCTAATTTTAGTCTATCTCATCTGAGAGAATATGGAAAAATCATGGTTGGAGAACAACAGCGTATCCGAGAATTGCGCTTAGTAGAAGAATATAATAAATCTCGATTGTTTGGTGTTTCTCAAACAAATCAACCGGAAAATTTTGTGCCAAATTCTAATTATTCATCTCCAAAATTAACTATACCTAATCAGTTAACAGAAAACCAAATTAATTATACTATTCAAAATAGTAACCTTAGTTTAGAAGTAAGGGAACAGATACAAAAAATTCTCCAAGATGGTTTAAACATTGGGATGGAATATGCAGATAAACGTAGATATAAAACTGGTTCATGGAAAAGTTCTGGAAAAATAGAGAATGAGGGAGAACAAGAAGTGATAAATGCTGTAGAAAATTGTTTAGTTGAACATCAAAATGATTATGTTCGTTTGATTGGAATTGACTCTCTTCTCAAGCGTAGAGTAGTGGAGAAAATTATTCACAGACCAAAGATATAAGAGACTGTTTTTCAAGCAAATATTAAGAAGGTTAGAAAACTTCTCTGACTAGGAATTTCAGTAATTATCCTTCTGAAAAATTGTTGGCGATCGCAAATCTATTATACCATTTTGAAGTCAGAATGTTACCAATAGTAAGGGGGATAAAAAGATTTTACAGGAGATGTCCTTTGGAAAAACAAGGTGATTTACGAATTAAAAATGGTATTGAATCTATTCATTCTGACTTCTGAATTCTGAATTCTAACTCCTCAAAATTCCCCTAGCTATTTGTAGCAAACACTTGAGGTGAACTTACATTTTGTTACATAGTGATAAAATGTAACGCTTATGTACTTAATATAATAATTACTTAAGCGTATTTACTACTATACAATAGTACCATTATTCTTTGATTAAGTCAATACTCCTTGTCTTGAGTTTGTGTTTTAATAGCATTTATTGATTGGGTTTGTTTCTACTTGAACCTGCCCCATCGTAGATTCACTCAAACATATTTGAGCAGTTTCTCGCTCTTGTTAAGAAATTGTGCCACTTGATGACTTAGAATAAATGGTACATTCGAGACCGTTAGATTCATAAATTGTTAACGAAGTTAAGTTATTCCTCTACTATTAATCATTAGTATGATTTAACGGATTTCCTAAAGTTCCATTTTCTCCTAATTGTTGACGACCATTACGAATAACTTGGAGCATATCCGTTAACTGCTGTTCAATACTATCAAGTACATTGTCGGCATAGTTATCAGCACCATTCTGAATTTCATCACACTCGGCGATCGCTCTAGCTCTCATTTCTTCAAGTTCTTGTTGAGCTTGATAGCGAATTTGTTCAATTTCAGTAATAGTAGCTTGTTGAATTGCTTCACAGTCTAGCTGAACTTGATTTCTAAGTTGATCTGCTTCTAATTTGGCCTGCTGTACAAGGCCCATTTCATTTAAAATTTGAGAAGCTCGTTGTTCTGCATTTTCAATAATTTCTTCAGCATAAAGTTCAGCTTCTTGAAATATATCATCTTTATGGCGAACAATCATTTCAGCTTCCTGAAAAGCAACTGGTAAATTCAGGCGTACAATATCTAGTTGGTCTAATAACTGTTCTTCATCTATTAAAGTGCGTCCCCAAAAGGGTATTCTAGGACTATCAAGGATAATCTCCTCCAGTTGATTTAGTTCTCGCTGGATATCTACTCCAGGGGAACCACTGGAAGGTTCACTCTCGAAATTTTGCCCATTTACCTCTGGTTCAATATTGGTTTTGGTTGAGTTTTGTCGTAACATTTATAAATATCAATAGCGATGTGCTGAGGAACGAGATGATCTACTGAGCCACCAAAAATAGCGATTTCTTTAACTACACTACTACTTAAAAAACTATATTCATTAGAGGTTGCTAAAAAAACTGTCTCTATTTCTGGTGATAAGGTTTTATTCGTGTGGGCCATTTGTAATTCTTTTTCAAAATCTGAAAGAACCCGTAAACCTCGAATTAGGACTTTAGCCTGTTGCATTTTTGCATAGTTTACCGCTAAACCATCAAAACTGGCTACTTCTACATTAAGCAAGTGTTCTGTGGAATGGCGAATTTGATTCAGACGCTGCTCAATGCTAAATAAAGAAGTTTTGCTGGGGTTTCGCAGTACGACCACCATCACTTTTTCAAAAAGTTTACAGCCTCGTTCTATAATATCTATATGACCGAGGGTAATAGGGTCGAAACTGCCTGGATAGATTGCAATCACGGGGTAAAGTATTTAGTAGTTACTGAAGTATTTTAGCAGGCTTTTTCAAAAATTTACTCAACTATTAAAACTTGGGTGTGTAATGTAGAAATTAATAAGTATGATTTGACAAAAGGCATTATTCTTACTAAGGCAGGCTTTAAATAATTCCACTGCTGAATTTTGTGATGGTCAATGGGAGACTATTGCAGCTATTACTGAATTCAAAGCCGTCTTTTAGTTGAGCAACTCACTGGTTGGGGTAAAATTTTGTCTATTTTTTAGCTACTCGTTGACTTCGGGATAAAAGTAAGGGTATTACTCTATTAATTCCCCCACTTTTAGCATTAATAATAAATCAAATTGCTGCTGCCGAAAGAATCGGAATTAGGGCTAAAACAATTAACTCCAGCAACAATAAAGAATGGGGAAAAGTAGAAAATGATTTAATAGCAGGAAAAGTAGATATTTTATTAATTTTTTCTGAAAGATTAGCTAATGAAAACTTCCGAGAAAATATTTTAATTCCTCTAGCTAAAAATATGGATTTAATCAACAGGACTTATTTACCATTACTAGAAACTGGGTTTCTTACTTTGATTCAGGACTGACACAAGCTACTATATATAGAGCTTTGGTGCGCTACGAAGTTCGCTGTTCATGTCCCGAAGCGTTCACTCCGCTTTGCGTCAGCAAAACACACCCTACCAATAGCGTTCATAAGTAAGTCCTATGATTATTGTTTTTCCCTCTTATTCAAATTTATGATCTGCATCTCTTTCTGTTGGTATTACGTACATCCAACCGGGGAAGATGTCCGCAATACATGATTTTTACTATTTATCCTGTACATCATTTGCCCGAAATATGCTGTAATTAAGTTTCTGGGTGAGTTCAAATAAATATTTTAATTTACTAAATGAAAATTTACAACAAAATGTCTGACTGGCTAGAAATTAATTTGGTGAAACCAGCCTACGCAGGTGGGTTGCTCGGAGTGTTCTCAATATTTTTCTTTGGTGCTGCTACTAATACTATGGTGGGATGGTTATATGTAATTAGTGGTATTAGTTTCGCATTGTTAGGAATAAGTGCTCTTTTGCCTGGGCGATCGCTACGTCACATAAAAGTGGGTCGTCGTCCAATTCAACCCATAACTGTGGGTGATAGTTTAGCGATCGCTCTAACAATAGAAAATACTACTAAGGAACCACTGGTTTTGCTGCAAGTCCAAGATGAAATTCCTGTTGTATTAGGGAAACCGGTGCAACAAGCAATAGAAGTCATTCCTGCTCAAGAAACTTACCATTGGGTTTACTACCTTCCTACTAAAAAAAGGGGTATATATAGATGGCATTGTGTTCTACTCAGAACTGCAGCGCCTCTGGGTCTATTCTGGTGTCGGCGTCGTCGAAATGCTAAAGCTACTGCTATTGTCTATCCCACAGTTTTACCCCTGAATAGTTGCCCGATAATAGATGAGCTTGGTAAGGAATATAGTCGTCAAATTCACCAACATAGTCGTTATCAAATGGCTTCGGAAGGTCTAACTCGGGCATTAAGACCGTATCGGTTTGGAGACCCTAGTCGTTTGATCCATTGGCGGAGTAGTGCCCGTTATGGGGAGTTGCGGGTTCGGGAGCTGGAGGTGTCTAGGGCAGGGGAGGAAGTTCTAATTTGTCTTGATAGTGCTGCTGAGTGGGAACCTGATAATTTTGAGGCTGCGGTGACTGCTGCTGCTTCTTTATATTTTTATGCTAGCCGCTCTCAGTTTAATGTTCAACTTTGGACGGCTGCTACTGGGTTTGTTCATGGTAATTTGGCTGTGTTGCAAACTTTGGCTGGGGTGAAGTTTGGGGAAGAGGTTGTGGTCGGAAACCCACCGGCAAGGTCTTTGGTTTGGTTGACTCAAAATTCTCTTAGTCTGACTTCTCTTCCTCCTGGGAGTAGATGGTTGTTGTGGTTGGATGAGTCCGTTGGTTCTGTAGCAGAAATACCAAGGATGCAATATTGTTCTGGTTTAGAAATTAGTTCTGATCAACCTTTGGAGTTTCAACTTCAGTCTGGAATAAGTTAACAGTTACAGCGCTTTTCAAATTGATGAACTACATCGCTATAACCAAAACCTTGTAGGGACGTTGCATAACAAAAATGCGTTTTCCTGACGGAATGCTGCGCAAACATGTCGCGTAAGCGTTTCATGTCCGCTCTTAGCGGAAAACGTCCCTACTGTGGTCGAC
>JAKQYF010000225.1 GCA_023356535.1 Trichodesmium sp. MAG_R03
TCCGATCTCCGTTGTTTTCACTGATTGGCTATCAATTATCGCCCCTGTGGGTTCGGGGTTTCGTCCCTCTTGCTGGCGGACATTAGCCCGTAGGTTATCGTGAATTCGTTGCCAGACTCCTTGTTTTTGCCATTTTCGGAAATACCCATACATAGTCTTCGCTGGTGGGAAGTCATGGGGTAACAGTTCCCAGGCACAACCACTACGGCGACCGTAAAGAATACTGTTGACAACTTCTCGTAACTCCACTGTTTGTTTCCTTTCTCTGGATGTTTCAGATTTGGCCACAGGTAGCATGGGAGCTATTATTTCCCACTGGCGATGGCTTAGATCTGTAGAATAGGCTTTACGAGTCATATACTCTAATGTTTGACATCTTGTTTACCATTTCTATTTTCTTGGTTTTACCCCCTTATTATTTGATTTTAATCTTTTTTTTACAGATATCCTCTGTACCTACAGGCAATTGAAATCGACAAAATCGCCCTCCCTGAAAATCATCCACAATTAGCCACTCACCTCAACAACCTGGTATCATTATATGAGTCACAAGGAAAATACGAAGCTGCAGAGCCATTGTACCTACAAGCAATTGAAATCCGCAAAATCGCCCTCCCTGAAAATCATCCATCTATTGCCAGAGGCCTCAACAACCAGGCAAATTTATATAATTCACAAGGAAAATATGACGCTGCAGAACCATTGTTGCTACAAGCAATTGAAATATTGAAACAATCATTAGGAGAAGAACATCCTAATACTCAAACAGTTCAGAAAAACTATCAAATATTTTTCAATAAGAAAAACAATACATTTAACAATAAATTTAAAGATATCTTACAACGTTGGATACCAAGTAAATTCTTAGACAAAATTATGTTGAGAAATGGTATAAGAAAGAATAACCATAGTTAATCTCAGTAGTTGCATTATGCCTCAAATTCAATTCCCTCAGACTAAAAGCCAAATAGTAATATTTAGTTGTGTAGCTGTTTCCTTATTGCTCTTTAGTTGGACTCCCAATTCTTCAAAATCTCTACCTCTAACAGAATTACAACGGAGCAAAGACAGTATAGTAGTTTCAGCTCATCCCCTAGCTAGTGAAGCAGGAAAGTTAATGCTAGAAAAAGGAGGCAATGCAGTAGATGCAGCAGTAGCTACAGCCTTTGCCATTTCAGTAGTAGAGCCATTTTCAGCAGGTATTGGAGGTGGAGGTTTTTTACTATTGGGAACTCCTCCAGAAAATCCTGAGATTCAACAGTATAAAATTCGAGCCCTAGACTTTCGGGAAAGAGCCCCTCAAGCAGCAACCCAAAATATGTACCTTAACGAAAAAGGAGAAGTAGAGAAAAGAGCAAGTTTAGATGGACATTTAGCAGTGGGAGTGCCGGGAACTGTAGCAGGATTATATAATGTTCACAAATCCTATGGCAAGTTATCTTGGTCAGAATTGCTCAAACCAGCTATTCGTTATGCTCGTGATGGGTTTAAAGTAAGCGATCACTTCGTTAGTAAACTGGAAGCACGCTTAGAAGTAATCAACAAAAATCCAGCAGCTAGAGATATATTTACTAAGAATAGCCAAGCATATCAACCAGGAGATTTACTGATTCAAACTGATCAAGCTCAAACTCTAGAAACCATTGCTGAAAATCCTCAAAGCTTTTATACAGGCAAAATTGCTCAAGCGATCGCTACTGATATGACCAAAGCAGGAGGTCTAATTACTTTAGAAGATTTGCAGAACTATACACCAATATGGCGTCAACCTATTTGCGGCAAGTTTCAACAAGCAAAAATTTGTACTATGCCGCCACCATCTTCTGGAGGAGTACATCTACTGCAAATCCTAAATATTGTAGGAGAAACTAACTTGCAACAGTGGGGTAGGGAAAATCCTGATACTATTCATTTACTCACTGAAGCAATGCGGGTTGCTTATGCCGATCGCTCCTTATATTTAGGAGATCCAGATTTTGTAGAAGTGCCAGTGAAGAAGTTGACTAGTTTGAGTTATGCTCAACAACGACGTAAGGAAATTAATCTCACAAAAGTCAGACGTTCCACCGAAGTACAACCAATATCACCAGAAGTTCTGAAGAATCATATTTGGGAATCTCCTGATACTACCCATCTCACCGTAGTAGACAAAGAGCGAAATGTTATTAGTATGACATATACAATTAATGGTGTCTTTGGCGCCGGAGTAGTAGCTGCTGGTACAGGAATATTGTTAAATAATGAGATGGATGATTTTGCTACTGCTCCTGGAATACCTAATTTATATGGTTTGGTAGGGGGTGAAGCGAATGCTATAGCTCCCAGAAAAACTCCTTTGTCTAGTATGACTCCTACTATTGTTACAGAGAATGGTCGGTTAATTATGGCGACTGGTTCTCCTGGAGGAAGTACAATTATTACGACAGTTTTGCAAATTATATTGAATGTATTAGAACATAAGATGAATGCAGCAGAAGCTGTATCTGCCCCACGTTTTCATCATCAATGGTTGCCAGATAAGTTGATGTTGGAAACAGGGGGGTTTAGTGAGGAAACTGTAAACGAGTTGAAACAGCGCGGACATAATGTGGTAATGCGACGTGGTTGGGGTAATGCAAATGTAGTGGTAGTGGATGAGAGTGGGATGTTAGAAGCAGCGGCAGATCCACGTGGAGAAGGAGAGGTAAGAGGGCTAACTACTAAGACTGAATAATTGTTACGAATGTATTTCATCTATCTTCCAATCTTTATCATACCATCAAGACTTATCAAAACCAATCAAGAAACCGGGCTTATTACCCTGATTATTGTTGTTAAAAATAGCAAATTTCATCTTAATAACCCAGTTTCGACTTAAGTCTTAATCATATTAAAATTTTAGATCTTTTCAAGGTTCTTGACAATGATTAAATTTATCTGGAGAAAAATCCTTAAACCATTTCTGAATATATTTCTTAAACCTAAGTGCCCTCTTTGTCAGCGTTCAGCAGATAGAGAGTTTTGTCAATATTGCGAACAACAAGTTTGGCATTGTCAGTTTCCTGGTGGAGGAGAAATATTTTCTGGAAAAGTACCTGTATTTATTTGGGGTCAATATAAAGATAGTCTCAAACAAGCGATCGCTGCCATGAAATATAAAGATCACCCACAAATAGCAAGACCTCTGGCATATTGGTTAGCAGATGGGTGGTTAGCTTCTCCTGTGGTAACCCTTGACAAAGTGGTAGTTATACCCATTCCCATGCACAAAAAAAAGCAGAGGGAACGAGGCTTTAATCAGGCAGAGTTATTGGCCAATAGTTTTTGTAAAGCGACAGGTTTGCAGATATGGCGAAATGCTTTGGTAAGAGTGAAACAGACTCAGCCATTATATAGTTTGTCTCCTGGGGAAAGGTTGGAGACAGTCAAGGACGCTTTTCTGTTGAGGAAAGATTTCCGTAACTCTTGTCCTCGTGCTTCAGTTTTACTGGTGGATGATGTTTATACAACTGGTGCAACGGTGAATTCTGCCATAGAGGTTTTGCGCAAAGGAGGTATTAAAGTAGTGGGGGTGTTAGCGATCGCTACTACGACAAAACCTACTGCTAAGAAACCACGGTTAAAAAGTTAGAAAAGGCTTGAACAATATATAGTGCCTTGGTGCGTTACGAAGTGCGCAATTCAAGTCGCGAAGCGTTCGCTCCCCTTGGCGTTAGCAAAACACACCCTACCAGTAGCGTTCATGGGTAAGTCCTAATAGCATGATTTTTCCTAATTGGTATAAATAGGTAGGTCTAAATCTTCAAAAAATTGTCGAGGTGTTGCAACAATTAATAATTATCTTTTCTGTAACTGAAGCATTGGCTAAAAAGAATTTTTTTGATTTTTTCTCCATGAATTGAGAGCCTTGATACCTGAAATTTTCAGTTCAGCCAAAAGCCTTGACAAAGAAAGTCAATATTTTAGGTAAAAATCTTTAATTAAGGTAATGAATTCTGGTGTATATATATATTGTTTGGCTTCAATAGTCAGACTATTTTCTTGTAATGGTAATTTTTTTTTGCTTAGTTCCATCAAAATTCGTTTCGTGGGAATTTCTGGCATAGGTTTAACATCAAGTTTTCTCTGACAAAATAATCCAAAATATTCGGCCCTTTTCTGAAAATTTTGAGCTTGTTCCACGGGATAAATTACAGCTAATTTGCCTGTTTCGGATAAAAGTTTAACTACTGCCTGCAATAAATCAACTTGTGAGAGAAAGTCTGTATGTCTGGCAACTGTTCTGGCCTTTTTGGCAGCTTTAGAAGCATTTTCAAAGAAAGGTGGATTTGAGACTATTAAATCATAACGTTTTTGACAAATATCTGTATATTTTTGGATTGAATAATTTTCAACTTTAACTCTATTTGACCAAGGCGATCGCTCCACATTTTCCCTAGCTTGAATAGATGAGTTGATGTCAATTTCTACAGCATCAATATTAACGGGGGATAGTTTTCCCCACCGCTGAGGCGATCGCTGGGCCAACATTAAAGCAATTAAACCAGTGCCTGTACCAATATCTAAAATTTTTTCTGCTCCAGAAATATCTACCCATGCTCCTAATAAAGTACCATCAGTACCAACTTTCATCCCACATCTATCTTGTAGAATAGTAAACTGCTTAAATCGAAATTGATTTCCTCCCATATTCTGAAATTTTCTCCTTATATAGCAATTAGGAATGATTTGTGAGGATCAAGTTTAGTCTTTATAGCTGCAAGCGATCGCCAAGCCTGAACAGGATAGATATAGCAATCCTATTTTATTGATGTCAAAAATCCTGCCACTTTTTGAGAATAGGTAATGGTATAATAGTCAATAGGCAAGAGTTTCGGAATTTATTTCTAGTTTTTAAATTGCGGCGGGGCGGATTGCTATAAATTCCTCAGCTATGTAATATTCGTTTTTTTTGAGACTCCAACTATTCTTCTGTTTTAGCCAATCGAGAACCAGTTCTTTTTCTTTTGCAGATTAGATAGGCTTCCGAGTCTTTATATCCAAGTTTTATTCAGTTACAAACCCTCAATACCATTGATAATAAATTTTTTTTCCATTTACTGATAAAACCAGAACTTTCCCTGTAAAATCTTCATAATTTCCCAATCTGGGTGCCCTCTTAATGTCATCCTAACAGCCATGGCTCGTTTTAACTCTCTGGGGTCAGGATTAGACTTGATAAAGGTTTTTAACTCTTCCATGTTTGTCTAGATTTACTTTTTTTTATTTTCTCAAATCTTATTCCTGATTGCTATATGATCAAAGTACAATCATTATTTTTACCACTAAAATATTGTAATTGTCAAGAAAAAACTTTTATAGTTTGAAATTATGGAATGGCAAGAAAATTCTGGTAATTGGGTATTAATACCCTCTCGCCCCAAAGCAATCATACATTTTTTGGGTGGAGCGTTTGTTGCAACCGCACCCCATGTCACTTATCGGTGGTTATTGGAGATTCTAGCAAATCAAGGCTATGCAGTAATAGCTACTCCTTTTGTCAATACTTTAGATCATGTAGCAATGGCTGAAAATGTTCTCAGCAGTTTTGAGAATTGTCTGAATCACTTATATACCAGTAGAATCCTCAGTAAAAAATCTTTACCTATTTATGGAATTGGGCATAGTATGGGATGTAAGTTACATTTACTTATAGGTAGTTTATTTTCCATAGCAAGAGCTGGTAATATTCTCATATCTTTCAATAATTTTGCAGCTAGTGATGCTATTCCCCTAGTCGAACAAATATCTTCTGTAGTGAAAGTAGAGTTTACTCCATCCCCAAAAACCACAAATAGCCTAATTCAAAAGCGTTATCGAATTCGGCGCAATTTATTGATTAAATTTAATGATGATAATATAGATCAAACTCTTGGTTTAAGCAATCTATTAAAACTACGTTTTCCCAGTATGGTAACACTTCAGAGATTAAATGGAAACCATTTAACACCATTAGGCCAAAATTTAAGTTGGTCTGTAGGACAAGTATATACTCCTGTAGACGCCCTTGGTCAATGGCTAAAACAAGAGATTTATAGGGACTTTAATCAATTTAAACGTGAAATCCTACTTTGGCTGAATCCACTAGCACCAATATCATAGCTTCATCCTGATAAATTCCAGATTTAGGTATCACAATCATAAAAGTGATTTTGTTATTGAGGATATGGCCAATATTTTTTAAGAATTAACAAACAGTTACGATTATCAGATGTACGAGTATAACTAATATGATCTGCTATTGCATACATTAATCTTATACCCCGTCCACCAGGAGCAAACATATCTGGATCTGGTTGTGCTTTTAACCATTCTATCAAATCAAAAGGCTGACCATAATCCCAAATTCTAATTTCCAGGTAGTTGGTATACATTGTAATTTCAATCTCTATAGGTGTTTCTATAGGTAAATATTTATGGGCATGGCGAGCTGCATTAGTAAAACCTTCAGCTAAAGTCAATTCACACTGTAACCAAACTGTTTTTGGAATTAGTACTTGATGCAATTGATCAAACCATGACAAAACTTTGTCATTTTCTCTCAGGTCTGAACAAACTTGCAAATAAGCTTTGCGAAACGTTGGTAATTTATCAGAACCTTTCACGTTAGTCACACTTCTATCTTCAAATAATTGCATAATATTTGATGTATATTTTAAGTTATATTATCAAGTATCTGTATAAAATTTATGTAAATAATTACAATTACACACTCCTGATGGTCTACCCATTTTTATGTCGTCTTTAGCCGAAATAGTGAATTGTTGAACTAAGTCCATGATATATAAAATTTTGGTTATTGATGATGATACTGCCATTCAGGAATTGCTGAGAAGAGTTCTGCACAAACAAGGTTATCAGGTGACAGTAGCAAGTAACGGTGAAGAAGGTTTTGAACAAGCAAAACTCCTGCAACCTGCTTTGATTATCTGTGATTGGATCATGCCGCGACTCACAGGAATAGAAGTATGCCGTAGAGTTAAAGCTAGTTCTGATTTGTCTACTACTTTCTTTATTTTGTTAACTTCTTTAGGAACGGTTCAAGATCGAGTTAAAGGTCTTGATGCTGGTGCTGATGACTTTATCGCTAAACCCATAGAAATAAATGAAATGAAGGCTAGGGTTAGAGCTGGACTTCGACTACATCAGCTTTCTCAAGACTTACAAACTCAAAAGCAACTACTAGAAGCAGAATTAGCTGAAGCTGCCGACTATGTATCTTCTCTGCTACCAGAATCTTTAACAGAACCAATAAAAGTTGAATCCCAGTTTATTCCTTCTCGCAAGTTAGGTGGAGACTGTTTTGATTATTATTGGTTGGATAAAAATCACTTAGCTGTATATTTATTAGATGTTGCAGGTCATGGTTTACGAGCGGCACTTCCTTCAGTTTCAGTGTTGAATTTGTTGAGGTCAAAAGCCATACCTAACTTAGATTACCATAAACCTAGTGATGTACTTAGAGCTTTAAACAATACTTACCAAATAACCTATCAAAATGACAAATACTTTACTATTTGGTATGGCGTGTATAATCACTCTCAAAGTCAACTAGTTTATGCAAGCGCTGGCCATCCCCCTGCTATTTTAATCTCAGGTGATGGTCAGCTTGCTCAGGCCAATAAATTGAAAACTTCTGGAATGCCTATTGGTATGTTTCCAGAAACTACTTATATAGATGGCTCTTGCATAGTAGAAAAGCCTAGCTCCCTCTATATATTTAGTGATGGTGTTTACGAAATTTCTTTATCTGACGGAGAAATCTGGGGAATAGATAATTTTATTAATCTAATTTTAGAATATCATAGATATGGTTATTGCGAACTAAACAAAATATTAGACTATGTGCGAGAATTAAATTATAGTGATGTATTGAATGATGATTTTTCTTTGCTAAAAATTGTCTTTAGTTAGACTGCTTATGTATCCTGAATTTATTTAAGGACAGGGTCAGCTCATCTTAACCATCATTGACAAATAGTATCTTTTCTAATCCTATTACCCTGACAAATTTTTAAATTAATTTAGTAACAAAAATACATTCCAATTGTTAAGCAAGAAAACCGATAATATAAAAATTATGTTGATATAGCAACCTGCGCTGGTATGTTTACATAATATAAGTTGCTACTAATGTTATATATATGAAAATATTGGGATTTGTACTAGATTTAAATACGATAGTAATATGTCAATATGTGAGCGCTCATTGCTATATTTCTAATTCCTTGAAAAGCTTGTATTGCAAGCAAATTATAAAAATATTTATTTGTCAAGAAAATTTTAGATTAGCTTGCCCTGTATTTAAGGATTGAGCATAAAATTAAGATATAAAATGAAAAAAGCAAAGCTAGAAGATATTAAAATTCAGTATGTTTCAATTATAGTCATTCTGATTTAGATTGAGACAAGATTTTCTTGCTGTGAAAGGGTTTTTAGCTGAAAAAGTATCCCATTCTTATTCGGAATGACTATATATACAAAAAATTTATTCCTACTCAATTTTTTTGGTATTAATTAACAGTATATAAAACCCATATTCTAAACAAAAAAATACTACAAATCTTTTTTTAAGGAAGAAGATGGATTAAGCTAATACTCATATAAAATGCGTATTAGTAAGTGAAAATTTAGAATGTAAGATTTATAATTTAGAAGGGTTTTTTCTCTGAACGACCCATACAATAATAAGTCGTTTAAATGCATAAAAGCTTACAACCTTTATTATTTAATAACTCTATTCACAAAGTGTGAGAGAGTAAATTTGCTTAAGCTACAGCCGTTGCCCAATAAAGGATTGGGTTAATCGAGGATTTGCTCCAACAAATAATATTTAGAAATAGAAAATCCAAGTATAGCAAAGTTTATGGTTCATATCCAAATTATGCAACGCCCTTACAGACTTTCTAAAATCTAAGATA
>JAKQYF010000226.1 GCA_023356535.1 Trichodesmium sp. MAG_R03
CAGTGTGAGTCGCTCGTGTTAGAGTATCGTTTGGTTCTTTAAATATAATCGAAACTACATCGTCACCTCCCAGTGCTGAGACTGGATAATTTGGATAATTGTTGATTGTCCGTAAAGGTGTGCCAACGCGATCAAATACGATGAACTACATTGCCATAATCAAAACCTTGTAGGGAGGTTGCATGCAACCTCCCTACTGTGGTCGACCGACATGAAAACTCCTGTAATCAGGACTTACACAAAGGTACTATATATAGAGTCTTGGTGCGTTACCCTAGCCCTTTTAATATCGCGCAGCGAAACACACCCTGCCAATAGCGTTCATGGGTAAGTCCTAATAATGATATGTTGCCATACTTCTCGTTCATCCTTAGGCTTTTGTCTCATTATGGGGACAAGAGCAAATTTTAAATTACAAGGGTTCATAGGTAAGTCCTGATAGATTAATTCCCCTTGTCATTCGGTTTCCCTGTCGTTCTCCCCCACCTAAAATTAACCTCCAACGGGTTCCAGTCGAATTAATTGTCCATTGGGCTCATCGGAAAGAACATACAATAATCCATCAGGCCCCTGTCGCACATCCCGTACTCTCTGACCCACAGGAATAGAATGCTGACCAATAACATTACCCGCTTCATCTAGCTCAAGACGACGAATATCTTGAGAAACTAACCCACCCGCAAACAAATTGCCCCGCCACTGGGGAAAGCGATCGCCGTTATAAAAAGCTAAACCAGACGGAGCAATAGAAGGAGTCCATATCACTTTGGGGTCTATCAGACCAGGGCGAGATTTTTCCGGGGAGATCATTCCTCCAGAATATTCACGACTGTGAGTAACGACAGGCCAACCATAGTTTTCTCCCTCCTCAATCAAATTTAGTTCGTCACCACCCCTAGAACCATGTTCAGTAGCCCAGACTCTATTCCTTGTGGGGTCTAATGTCATACCTTGGATATTGCGATGCCCATAACTCCAGACCGCAGGTTTGACATCTGTAGAAGTTGCAAAAGGATTATTTGAAGGAATAGATCCATCCTCATTCAATCTAATTACCTTCCCCAAATGGCTGTTGCGGTTTTGAGCTTGTTGCCGAATAAATTCACCATTGAACTCAATAGGTGGGTTGCCACCGTCACCAATGCTCATTACTAGAGTGCCATCAGGTAACCAAACAATACGTGAACCAAAGTGTTGTGCTCCTGGTTTAGCCTGGGAAACCTCAAAGATTACTTTGAGATCCTCCAGAGTATTCTTCTCAAGTCTAGCCCTAGCGATGCGAGTCCGGTTTGCCGAGCGATCGCCGTGGGAATAGGTTAAATAAATCCAACGATTTTCTGCAAAACGCGGATGAACTGAGACATCCAATAAACCACCTTGACTAACAGCAAAAACTTGAGGAACACCTGCAATAGGAGTTGGATCTAAAATTCCATCACGAACAATTCGCAGTCGCCCTGGTCTTTCAGTAATTAGCATGGCTCCATCAGGTAACCAAGCCATACTCCAAGGATGTTCCAGCTTTTCCACAACAGTTATTTTTTGGAACTCTGAAATGAAGGCTATATTTTGCTCATTAGATCCCGATGAATTTAAATTAGATTTGCTTTCAGGTTCAGCAGTAGTAGGTGACTCAAGTTGAACTTTGGTGGTACAACTTATACTTCCTAACAGAGCGATCGCCATTGCAGTGCGAAATAATATTGTACTTTCTCTTATGATCACGCAATAAACAGCATCAAATATTTTTTCTTCTGGTTGAGAAAACAAATTGTATTGAAACATACAGCGCTTTCCTTTATTATGAGGTATTTTTACGCGGAAAAGATGCCCGCACTACATGATTTTTACTATTTACCCTGTACATCATTTGCCCGAAATATGCTATTATATCATGTCCGGTTGAATAGGTATAAATAAATTAGGGAGAAGTAGGGGCGAACGGCCGTTTTGCTTGCGCATACTTCGTTAGCGCAGCTTGGCGTCAGAAAAACACACCCTACCAATAGCGTTCATGGGTAAGTCCTAATGATATTATTTATGATAACAGGACTTACGCAGAACCACCCATCTCGTATGAGTGTTTCATCTTGCGGCGCAAAACAGCCATTCAACCCTGCAAATGGTATATAAAACTAAATTCGGTTTAGAAGTTAGGTTTCTTACAGGACTTACGCCAAGGCTCTATATATAGTGCCTTGGTGCGTTACGAAGGGCGCAATTCAAGTCGCGAAGCATTCGCTCCGCTTGGCGTCAGCAAAACACACTCTACCAATAGCGTTCATGGGTAAGTCCTATTAATCAAAAATTACTCCCCACTAATATGAATTACTAATTCTCGACAATGACTACGTTGTCGATGCTCCCAAACATAAATTCCTTGCCAAGTACCCAATACTAATCTACCATTATTAATAGGAATTTGTTCAGAAGTATGAGTTAAAACACTACGAATATGAGCCGGCATATCATCAGGTCCTTCTGCACTATGAATATAATTATAATCTTCTGGCACTAGTTTTGAAATAAAATTTTCTAAGTCAACTAATACATCTGGGTCGGCATTTTCTTGAATTATTAAGCTGGCGGAAGTATGGCGTAAAAATAGATTGCATAAACCTGTTTTTATCCCTGACTTGGCTACAGCTTCTTTTACTTTAGAAGTAATTTTAGATAAAGATTTAGCAGAAGTATTAATTTGCAGTAATTGTTGATAATGAGTCATGTTATTTTTGGTTGGCAGCATCCTAAGCATTCAGCCCTCAGCCATCAGCTATTGTTATTTAGTTAAAGCTTTATTAATAGGACTTACCCATAAACCCTATTCGTAATAGACCGACATAGCTAAAATGGTGCAATAAGAGTAGGTTGGGTTGAGGGACGAAACCTAACCATAATAAACCTTTGTTGGGTTTCACTTCGTTCTACCCAACCTACATTTTTAGGTGTGTCAGTCCAGTAGGGTGTGTTTTGCTGACGCAAAGCGGAGCGAACGCTTCGCGACTTGAATTGCGCGCTAGCGTAACGCACCAAGGCTCTATATATAGTACCTTTGCGTAAGTCCTGATTAATTGAGCCAGAATTAAATCTTACTACAAAAGCCGGCTACCTTGACCTGAAAATCTAGATTCATTAGCACTTACCCATGAACGCTATTGGTAGTAGACCGACATAGCTAAAATGGTGCAATAAGGGTAGGTTGAGCTGAGGGGTGAAACTTAACCATAATAAGCCTTTGTTGGGTTTCACTTCGTTCTACCCAACCTACATTTTCTATTGTAACAAACTGCTAGTCAAGAAACCAAAATATCTTTTCATTTTATAGGTTTTATAAATATTGGAATAGGCTTATCATTGCTCAGTGTTACATGGTTAACCGCTGTAAGTTCAATATTTTCTTCCTCAAAAGCTTGTTTAATCATTAAACCTAAAACTTTTTGAATCATTAAATGTTTTCCTGACTTCACTTGTGTAACTATTTCGATTAATATTTGATGGTCAGAAAATTCTTCTATCCCTTCTACCATTGTTGGTTCAATTATATCTGTTGAATACTTTTCTATAAGTTTATTTCCTACTTTTTCTATAATTTCATGAACTTGACTCATCTTAACTTGATAAGGAATTTTGAGCATGATCACTGCATTACCAAAACTGGGGTAACTAACTATATCTTTAACATCACGATTATGAATAATATAATTTTTATCTTCATGCTTAATACGAGTTGTTCTTAATTCTATTCCAGTGACAATACCATGTATACCATTTATCTCTACAAAATCTCCTACTAAGTAATAATTTTCAAACAAAATAAAGAAACCTGCAACTATATCTTCAACCAGACTTTGAGCTCCTATTCCAACTGCGAAACCTATAATACCTACACCCGCTAAAATAGGAGTCGGGTCAATACCAATGGCATAAAGAATTACTATACCTGTACCAAAGTAAATCAGGTATTTAATACAACTTTTAAATAAAGGAAAAAATGTCTTTCTTCTCTGTTGAGATACATCATCTGTATCACCTTTATCCAGGAGTACTTGTTCTAATATAAGTTGACCAATTTCTTGAACAATACGACTTATTAATATAATTCCAATTACTTTTATAAATTTGGTTCCATAAGGAACTAAATAAGCAATAACATCAACTTGTTGAAATGCTAAAGTAGCTGTAGCAACATAGATTTTATATTCAAAACATCGTTTCGCAAGAGGAATTAATTTACTTAGGCGATCATAGATCCGTAAAATATTTCTTTTATCAGAATATTTCTTGCTAAGAGCATCAAAAGTATCAATGATTGTAGTATTAGCTTTAATCAATAGTAATCCCACAATAATAATCATATAAATCTGTAAACTTATATACAAATATTTGATAATTACTGCTGGTAATAGCATAATTTGAGCTGATATAGTAATAAATAACAGCCAGACAATTTTATTAAAGTTGCTCTTGAAAAATTCAAATAATACTTCGATACTGGCGTCATTGGAAGTGATTTTTTCAAACTTTTTTGTCCATTCTTTTAACCAAGTTATAGATTTATTTATGTATGGGATACTCCATTTAATTAAAATTAGGATACCTAATATTTTTATGACTCTAATTCCTATATCTATAAAATAATCCCAAGAAATATTTTGAATCAAAGACGTGTGATATTCAATTAAGTTTGTTCCTTGATAAATAAGCCATCCATTAATTCCTAATAATAATAAACATAGTATTAGGCAAATTATAGTTGATAATATCTGAATATTTTGGTAGATACCTTCAACATCTTTTTGATTTTTTTTGACATATGGTGCTTTGATTAATTGTTTATATGCTTTGCTGAAAAAAAATCTAATTGCCCAAAAAAAACATATTATAAATACGATTTCAGCTACAGTTAAAATGATACTTTTTATATCCATAATTATTTTATTGGAATAGATTGTACAATAATACTAATTTCTAAAAATTATGCAAAATCTTGCTCAATATTTTAGTTACTCAGTAATAAGTAACTAAGAGGAAGGTTTTTACAGCTCTTTCCGTTATTATGAGGTACATTTATGCGGGCAAGATGCAGGCACTAAATAATTTTTACTATTTAAACTGTACATTATTTGCCCGAAATCTGCTGTAATAATTTTAGGCATTAAGGGTGAAAATACTTATTCCTAGTTAATCATACTACCTCAAGACTTTGTATACAACTTTCCTCTCTACCTTCAGGAATATTTAACAAAAATTTTTAGTTTGGTATGACTGAAAATTTGAAAGTAATTATTAGAAATATTCTACAATAGCTTGAGCGATCGCTTCACTACCATTTTTATCTAATTTTTCAGATTTACGAGGTGCTTGTAGGGGTTTTCTAAGAAATTCCCAATCACTATTAAAAAATTCTGTTGTAGGCAAAATTTGATGATAACTATAATCTTGAATTCCTTCTAATAATAATTTGGACTCGGCAAAACCTTCCCTGACTAATGATACAATAGGAGTTTCTAGACGCAAAGCTTCAGCAAAGGTACTATATCCTGGTTTAGAAACTATCTTACCACAAATTGGCATCAAATCTACAGGGCGAATATTTGGCAAATTTATATCTTTTTTTCCAGATTCTTTTCTGACATTTATCAAATTGGGAAGTTCAGGACTGTTAATATCAAATGTCATAAATTGCCAGTCGGGAAAACCAGAAATATTTTGATAAGGAATCTGATCTAAACCTAAACCGCCAAAAGTTAGTAAAATAGTTTTTTCTTTCTCTGCATGAATGTCAAATTTTGCTTTAATTTCTTCTGGTTGATAACGTGGAATTCCCCCGGTTAACCCCACATCAACAATGTTAGGAAAAGCACTCATAGGTTCGTGGAGTGGAAGGCGAAATAAACGTTTACACTGAGCAAAAGATTCACTAATCCAATCAGCAATTTCCAGAAATTCACCACCCCAAGAACGATAAATAAAATCCCAACCAAAATTACCTAACATCCAACAAGGAATATCAGCAAATTGAGCAATTTTAGCAGCAATTGGGGGAATATCTGCTAATAATAAATCTACTCTATTTTGCTTAATAAAATTTACTTCTCCAGCAATAATTGACCGTTCTTTCTTTTTGATTTCCTCCAATTTTTTTAGGGTAGTTTCTTTATCCATAGTGATACTATCTGACTGAATTACTCCCACATCAAAACTACGAGGGCGATAAATAAAATCACCAGAAATGTAAGATTCTAGTAACCAACGGGGAGCAGTTGTTACCATAATTAATAAAATATCTGGACACATTTGTTGTATAAGGTTAGCTACTGATGATATACGGACAGCATGACCAAATCCATGATTAGTAATAGCAATATATAAGGTTGGTCGAGACATTGGTTTTTTTCTAGTTATAAATAATTAGGAAGTCAGGAGTTAGTAGTCAGGAAGCAATAGAAATATGTTTGAAAATATCTAATAATATGGTGTTTGGATAATGAGCAGTAAAAAATTTTTGCTTTGTAGTTGGGCTTTAGCCTTAACTAACTATAGATATTTTGATTGATTATAACTCTTTTGTTTGTCATAGGATTTTTTAATAAAAACTATTTTGTTTGTAGTAAGGCAAAAGCATAAACTCAGTATAGAGATTTGAATTGTTCAAACTCTTAAATAAAATATTCCTTTAATAGGAAATATTTTCAGAAATTATTTACCTATATAAACTATATACTATTTCTAGGGTTTAATGGCTGTTAAACCCCTAATATATATAAAGGTTTAAACCTAGGTTTTATAGATAAGTAGAATTACTTGAGTTGTTATTTTATTTACAGGACTTACCCATAAACACCATTGCTAGGGTGGGTTTTGCTGACGCAGAGCGGAGCGAACGCTTCGCGACTTGAATTGCGCTAGCATAACGAACTAAGGCTCTATATATACCTTTGCGTAAGTCTTTTTTAACTAAAATTGTTTTATGGAAAATTTAGATGAAGTTGCCCAAACTGAAAATAAATGGTAAAGTTTTGTAAAGAACACTTATTAATAAAAATATAATGAGACAAAAATTAACAGAAGGTAAAATTGGCCCACTTTTACTAAAGCTAACACTACCTACAGTTTTGGGAATTTTTGCGCTGCTAGGTTTCAGTGTTGTTGATACCTACTTTGTCGCTCAACTCGGAACAACAGAGCTAGCAGCAATGAGTTTCACCTTCCCAGTAATAATATTGTTAGATAATGTATCAGTGGGTTTTGCAATAGGTGCTGGTTGTTGTATTTCTAGAGCTATTGGAAAAGGCGATAGAACTTCTCTCCTCGATCGCGATCGCTACAAAGTTAAGCGACTTGCTACTGATAGTTTAATTTTATCTCTACTAATAGGGGTAATTTTAGTAGTTCTAGGTTTAACAACTATTGAGCCCCTATTTACTGCTCTAGGGGCAAAGGCAGAAATTTTGCCTCTAATTGGACAATATATGAAAATTTCGTATTTGGGGGTAATTTTTGTAGTAGTGCCAATAGTGGGTAATCAAATTATTCGCGCTACTGGTAATACATTAATTCCCAGTGTGGTGATGACTGTAGCAGGTATTGTTAATGTTGTGCTAGACCCAATGTTTATTTTTGGATATGGTCCAATTCCGGCTATGGGGTTGCAAGGAGCAGCGTTGGCAACGGTTATTAGTAGGGCAGTTACGTTAGCAGCTTCTTTGTTTTTTCTGCACTATTACGAAAACATGATTTGTTTCAAGTTGCCTAGCTTTAAGCTTCTCCTCCAAAATTGGCAAAATCTTCTTTCTATAGCTATACCTAATATAGGTCAAAATACAATCATACCAATTTCTATAAGTTTTATTACTACTTTGATGGCAAGTTATGGTACTGCAGCAGTAGCAGGTTTTGGTATTGCTTCTAAGGTAGAGATTTTGTCTGTTCTGGTGTTTTTGGCATTATCCAGTAGTTTTATCCCTTTTGTGGGGCAAAATTGGGGAGCGAAACAGTATAACCGTGTGTATTTTGCTTGGTGCTTAGGGTTTCAGTTTTGTCTTTTTTGGGGAGCTCTGATGGCGATCGCTCTCGGTCTAGGCGGAAGTTGGGTTGTTTCGGTATTTGATAAGGATCCAGAAGTTATCAAAGTTGCTGCTCAATATCTGCTAATAGTACCTATTAGTTATGGTGCTTTTGGAATTATATTAATTTCTAGTGCAATTTTTAATGCTTTGGGAAAACCTTTACCTTCTTTGTTGATGAGTCTCACAAAGATGTTATTTTTGTATGTACCTTTGGCATATTTGGGAAGTTGGTTGTTTGGGATCAATGGTATTTTTGCTGCTGCTTGTTTTGCTAATGTCGCAGTTGGTATTGGAGCTTATATTTTGTGTCAGAAAAATCTTGGTTTCAATAATTTGAAAGAGCCCAATAAATTGCTCACAGAGTTATAATTTCAGTGATAATTTAACATGTGTTCACTATAACACACTGAATTAGGATAGTTTATAGCGGTTTTCAAATTGATGAACTACATCATTATAACCAAAACCTTGTAGGGACGTTCGCATTTTTGTTATGCAACGTCCCTACTGTGGTCTACCAACATGAAAACTGCTGTAAATACATCAGGACTTACGAAGGCAAACTCCGCTCTGGATATGATCTTATTCTTCAAGTTGATATTTCACTACCCAACGGTGAAATAATTCTACGGCAAATTTTAGGTTGTCCTCCCTTTCGACTATGACATCGTGGCGAAAAAGGGTCTCAAGAGCGTCATTAATATTTTTTTGCTCTAAACCTGTAACTTCCTGAACTATGGCGCGACTGCAGTTTCCTGAATGGTTGGCTAAAGCTCTGAGAATATCTTGTTGTCCTTGTGCATTTTTCCCGGCTTGCCGCCAAACTCCTGTGAAATAAGGGTGCCCTGTTTCGAATA
>JAKQYF010000227.1 GCA_023356535.1 Trichodesmium sp. MAG_R03
AACCTCTTGTAACTCTTCTTTGGCCTCATCAACCCCAGCCACATCATCAAACAAAACACCTGTTTTGGCCTCCATTGAGAAACGAGCTTTTGACTTACCAAAGTTCATTGCTTGTCCAGGACCACCAGGAACATTACTAGAGCGACGGAATAAGAAGAACAGACCCACAATCAATAAAATTGGGAAAATCAAATTTCCTAATAAACCCCATACTGCTCCTTCATTCCGTGGAGGGTGGATATCAAAGTTAATATTTGATTCTCGCAAACGGGAAATTAGGTATGGGGAATTAACAGGTAAATCTACCCGTAATATTTGGACTCGATTATTTAATTCTGGATCGACTGCTTCAACAATAGCTACGCGACCATTATCATAAAGGTCTACACTAGTAACTCGATCTGCTTGTAAATAATCTAAAAATCGACCATAGCTCATGCGGGCACTTGCAGTGTTACTACCGATCTTTATTTGTGCCTGGCCCAATGTTCCTTGCCACAGAAAAAAAGCAATGACCAAAGCTGGTATAGTCCACAGTATAATTGTTCTCCAAGAAATTTTCATCAAAAAAAGGCCTTTTTTAGTAAAATTGCATTTTTAAAGTAAGCTGTGTAATTTTCTACACTCATAATCTTAACTAAATTTAACTTAACAATAGACATTAGGGCAACTTTTGGGACTCCAATAATCAATAGTTTTGATTCAAACTATCATTAGTAAAATTAATTTAAGATTTTAGGTACAGTTAGGAAACAGCTTGAAGAAAGAGTTAGCAGAAAGGAGAAAGGATTATTTGCTCTTGGATGTAAACCCTAGCCAATTTTAGACATGTAGGTAACTATAATTTGGACAACTTAGGAGTCTTTTAGGCAAGACTTAGGAGTTATCTTAACTGGACTTTTGGAAAAATAGGTTGAAAATAAGGTCAAAACTTTATACAGTAATATTTTCACCTTGAATCAACCGTTTTATTGATATACCTAGGTTTTAGATTTTTTAGTGCTTTCAGGTATTTCCCTTGCTACTAATGGGTTTAGAGCTATTTTCGGTGTCAAAAATCTCAAAGCCCAGTCAATAGCTTATTTATTCCATATCTATAAATTAAATTATGACTTACACTCTTTGGTTAGTAAGGTATAACACTACAAGCAGGTCAAAAGTTAAAAGTAATTTCTAATTGAGTTTCGGGAGTTATCAATTTCCTTACCCTCAATGCTTCTTAGTGCTATAACAGCAATATTATTAAGTCTAATAGAGAAAATTGGGTTGAGACCTAAGCTAAATGTGTAGAAGTATTTTTAAGGAGTTCCCAAAAAATATTTCTGTGGTCAGCAAGGGAAGAAAGGTCCAAACATAAATTACCCATTTTGCTTAGTAATGGTTTGATCATTTCAGTTATTTAGTGATCAGTAGCTCATGCTAAAGTCAGAGACTGAAAATACTGAAGTTAATTTTTTTCATCCCCTTAAAGGGTAAGCTTTAGACCTTACTTTTTGGTCAGCAAACCCCTACAATTAATCCCTATAACCTTAGTTTGAGGACCAAAATTAATCTTGTGAATTGGAATAGGGTGGCCTCCCATCCAGGTTGAAGCAAGAAACAAACATGACCCACCTCCATCTCCTCCCAGGAGAGGAGCTATAGGGGTAGGCCAATTTTACCTAACTTTGTAAGAATTGTGCAGGTTTTGTATAGCAGTAGTCAATCCTACCTTCGATGTTAATTTTCTGAAATTTTAGCCCTTTAATGCCGTTGGTCTGAAATTTCCTATTTAGAATTTAAGACTTTTAATAACGGTAATATTTTGATTGAATAATTTAGTGAGGTAATATAAAGTAATGGTAATTAAACAGCCGGCAGCAGCAGCAATGCTAACCCAGAAACCAGCTAATGTTAATAAAAAAGCTATTCTTAGTGCAGATCTAGGACGAACAGCTACCAAAGCTTGTGTTAGTCGCACCCCAAATTCTGTGGTTTTTATTCCAGCTAATGTCAAACAATTAAGTGTAGAACAAGTCAGATCAGGGAATTTTGAGTCTAAACCTACAGATCCACTATTAGATATGTGGTTAGAATATCAAGGTTATGGATATGCGGTAGGCCAACTAGCTGCTGACTTTGGAGCTAATCTATTTGGTGATGAACGATCTTTTGCTAAGTCTAAAGTTGAAGATGCTTTAGTTAAGGTATTGGCCTGTGCTGGATATTTTCAGCTCCAAGGAGAATTTTCGGTTGTCATAGGTTTACCTTTTTATTCTCAAGAACAATTTGAAAAGGAAAAAGAACAGATTATTAGCCAACTGGAATCTCCTCATCAAATGTTTTATCGAGGCGGTGAAGAAGTAGAAATTAGAATTAACAAGGTTTGGGTCATGCCAGAAGGATATGGTAGTTTACTATGGACTGAGGCTAATCATGGCAAAGAATTTCAACCACAATTACCTAAACTATCCCTTGGCATTGTTGATATTGGCCATCAAACCACTGATTTCTTGATGGTAGATCGCTTCCGGTTTGCCAGAGCAGCTTCTAAGAGTGAACCTTTTGCCATGAGTCAATTTTATGAAGATTTAGCTAGTAAGATTGAAGGGGCAGATTCTCAGTCTTTGCATTTGCTAAAAGCAGTCCACAAGCCTGACGGACAGCGTTCTTATCGTCCCAGAGGAGCTACAAAACCTATTAATCTTGATGGTGTTATACCTGAGTTGCGTAAAGTTTTTGCTGCTAAACTTTGTGACCGTTTAATTAAGTGGATACCAGAAAGAGTAAGCGATGTTATTCTTACTGGTGGTGGAGCAGATTTTTTCCGGGAAGATTTGGAAAAGTTACTCCAAGAAGCAGGTCTCAATCCTCATTTGGCTCAACCGCCAAGAGAAGCAAATGCTCTAGGGCAATATATCTATGGAGAAGCTCAACTAGCGATATCTAAGTAAGTTTTTGCTAAAAATTTTGGTTTAAAGCTTAGCCCTTCTAGAGGAGCTTTGAACTTATTATTAGATACCTCTAAAAGGTAATCAAACCCCTAGAAAAACCAAGCTATTAAGCTGGATAGATATACATTAATCACCCTTTGTATCTAAAAGGTTAACGGCAAATGTTTCAATTTCCTGTGTAGTTATTTCTGTATCTGGAAGTCAAAAATTATAGGGGACAAAGTAAAAAATTAATTTTCTTTGTTCCCTATATAATAGTAAAGAATATTGGATTATAAACTGAATTATTGTCTATAGCAGCTAAGAAGTTTTTCAAACAATATTTACTAAAATACTTGATCTAGCAATCCTATTTTATTTGTGTCCAAAATCTTACCGCTTTTTAGGATGGGGGGTTTGGGGTAATCTTCAATGGGTAAGAGTTTCGGAGTTTATTTCTAAATTTTTGAATTATCACAACCTATGGGCGGATTGCTATATTGTGCTTTCTTTAAGTTAATCAAAATATGACCTAAATGCTGTGGAAAAAAAATTATAAAAAAGAAGTCTTTTTTACCGAAGAGGCAGCAGATAAGCAATTATTGGCAGCTATTGAAAAAGAGTTAAATGTTCAAAAGTACCAAACTTTTAGTAATCTCTGTAAGCAAGCTATATGGCAGTTTTTGTATTTATCTTCGTCTACAGAATTAGCTCAATCTGCATCAAATTTTCAACGTCTAGAACAAAGAATTTATGAGTTGGCAAAACAATTTACTGCTAGTAAAAAAAATGAATACAATCAGATAAATCAATTAAATGACATGAAAAAACACTTGAGTCAAATGAATGAACAATTGACTCAAATGCAATTGTATTTTGATACTAAACTTATTTCAGCTTTGGAGGGATTCAAGATAGAATTGTCAAAAACTAAAGCTGGGATTAATCAAGTTGAGATACCTATTGTTAACCCTAATGAGGAGTTGGAATTAACTACTAATAGACCAAAGCAAGTAGAAGAAGATTTATCTGTTAAACAACCAATAACAGAATCAGATCCGTTGTTAAAGCACTTGACTTCTCTAATAGAAGATTTCTAATTTAAAACATAATTAGGGCTTGCTGAATAAATTTAAAAAATTGACACAGTAATGATTTAAAGCATTTTGAATCAGAAATTGTACCCAATTTTCAGCTACAATACACCAAAAACCAGATACTTATACTGTACGCACCATTTACCGAAAAGTTGGCCAACCTGAAACAACACTAGAAAATTTTGAACTGTAGTTCAATGGTCAATTGTCTCCAGATAATCCCTGGGTATTAATGGCTAGTTTAATTTCTTGTTTTGAATATGAAGATAAATATGCGCTCTTAATTTTCTGTAGAAAGAGGAGCGCCCACCTGATATTTAGAATGGTATTAGGGGCGTTAATTATTACAGAAAAATTGGGTATAAGCAACAGGGAAACAGTAGAGCGAATTAAGTAAAACCCCTATTGACAATACTTTATCGGCCTTGAGTCCTATAACAATCAAGCTTCATTTGATGCCTCAATGTTAGTTCATTTTAGAGAAAGAATATGTGCAGATTTAATAAATGAAGTTAACTCAGATGTGTTAAAAAAACAGGAAGATGAATAAAAAAATACAAAATTTAGAAGAAATAAAGGAGGCTAAAAATCAAGATAAATTAACCATAGATTTGGCCTGTGCCCCTGCCGATATAAGCCATCCGACTCACTTAAATCTATTAAGTCATGGGATAATTAAAACTGAAAAAATCATAGATATTCTCTATGAAACCATAAAAAGAAAGTTTAATAAAAAACTAACTACTCATTGCCAAACAGCTAGAAAAGAATATTTAAAGGTAGCACAAAAAAGACGACCGATTCGTAAATAAATGAGGAAAACCATCAAAAAATAACTGAAATATGTAAGTAAAAATTTTAAAATCATATATCTATAAAATAAATAAAATTTCAAAAGTATTTTGTGATTATCCGGGTATGACATAGTTTGAAAGATATTCTTAATAGTAGCAAAAAATTCACATCAGTTCACTACCTGGTTAAGGATTCAGGTACTATAAAAAAGCCTATAATTATTGACGGATCAGCATTTCCGGTAATTACTTCCCAAATTATATTCCCAAGACTGAAATAGCTATAAACGTTTATTTTCGTCATTATTGAGAATGAGACTATTAAATTCCTGAGTCATTCATTTTTATAATTCACTCTCTGAGTGGGTTTGAGATACCTGAATCTTTAGCTACCTGGATTAATTTTAATCTGAATGAAGCTTATACCAAATCTCAGAAGTATTGCTACATATTTTTGAAAGTAGGTAGTAGACAGTAAGCTTCTATCGAATAAGATATCTTTGCTCTTTGGCAAGGAATAGTTAAAAATATTATTGAAGCTCAACTGATTACTTAATAACTGAAGTCTTGAAGAAGTATCACATTATTTTTGGGAATTGGTCTGATATTAAGAGTGATGAATGTTTGTTACAAATGGTAGGGATGTTTCATGAAGCATTCCTAAGTCAAACTGAGGTTGGAGTAAATATTGAAAAATATAATTGGGTTACAGTGGAAATTTAAGAATGTGGCATTAGAAAAAATGATCAAACTTGGCCATAAATCGCACCATTTTAGCTATGTCGGTCCACTACCTGCTTGATTTAATATTCCTTTAACAAAAAGTCTCTAATCTAAGCAGTAAATATACAATTAATATTGCTTGACTATTTATTCTCTGGAAAATTTATTCCAAAATGCCCTAAAATCCAATAGATCGGATAATGGAGAAAAAGTAAATTTCAAATATATATTAAGGTATATTTACTAAAATTCTTTGATTGAGGATATATGGAAGAAAAACAACAAACAAATCTTGTACCAGAAACTGTAGAGTCACTAACTAACTCAGTACAGGAAACAGTGGCACAAGCTGTAGCACCATCAACTACCAAAGAAAAGGAAATAGTAGCACAAGCTGTAGCACCATCAACTACCAAAGAAAAGGAAATAGTAGTTCCACAACCTGTAAGCTCAACAAGCACAGTAGAAGAAATGACAGGAAAAACAATAGAAAAAAAAGTGGCAACTATTAGCAGTAAAAATAATCAACCCCAGTCAGAACAAGTAATATTGTATAATCCCTCTTTGCGTCTTATACCTCGCCATGAACCTGCAGATGTAATTTCCACCCAACGAGACTCATCTCTTGTTGATTGGTTAGAAACATTAGGTAAAATGTTGCCTAGAGACCCTTCTGAATTTGAAAAATATACAGAAGAGGAAGAAGAAATCTCAGAATTGATAGCTGTAGATGACAATTTTCATGATGAAAACATATTGGATGAAAATGTAGAGGAATCAGGTGACTAAAAATTTTTAATTACTGATAACCTACTCATCTATGAGTTAAACTTAAGAGTTATTCATCAATTTCGAAATTTAAACAGTGTGTTTTGAGGGTTTTTTTATGCAAAATAAGCTAACTTTTAACAAGTATCTGATCTTATCGGGAGAAAATTTATTATTGGGTCTGGGTTTAGGATTAAGTTCATTTGCCTTAATTATAGATAATATAGCTAATAGGGTTTTTAGTATCGTATCTCTTAGTTTCCCACTAATTCTTTGTGGATTAGTAACTGTAAGTTTAGGATATTGGGTTATACCTATACTAAGGAAACTGAGAGCTGGACAAATAATCAGAGAAGATGGCCCTAAAGCTCACCTACAAAAAGCTGGGACTCCAACTATGGGAGGCATATTTTTTGTACCAGTGGGAGTAGCTATTGCCCTGGTATTATCTAGATTCCACCCAAATGTAATAGGGGTATCTTTACTTACCCTAGGTTATAGCTTGATTGGTTTACTAGATGATTGGCAAATTTTGCAACGCAATTCTAATAAAGGAATATCCCCGAAAATGAAATTGGCTTTGCAAATTGGTGTTGCTATTCTATTCTGTGGGTGGCTAGCATGGAGTCAGACTAGCACGATTAGTAATATTGTTTTACCTTTTGGTCTACAATTATCTTTGGGACTGCTATTTTGGCCTCTGGCAGGTTTTGTTTTAGTTGCTGAAAGTAACGCTACAAATTTGACTGATGGTGTAGATGGTTTAATGGGAGGTTTGGGAGCGATCGCTTTTTTTGGATTAGGAGCTTATTTGGCTCCTACCTCTTTAGAATTAATGATTTTCTGTGGTTGCATGAGTGGTAGTTGTCTGGGTTTTGTAGCTCATAATCGCAATCCGGCTAGAGTGTTTATGGGTGATACGGGTTCCTTAGCTTTGGGGGGTGGTTTGGCAGCAGTTGCTTTGGTGAGTAATACTCTATGGGTACTTTTAATTATTAGTGGAATTTTCTTAATTGAAACTCTTTCTGTTATTGCTCAAGTGAGTTATTACAAAGCAACAAAAAGACCTGATGGAGTAGGTAAAAGATTATTTAAAATGGCTCCTTTTCATCATCATTTGGAACTATCGGGTTGGTTAGAAACTCAAGTGGTAGGAACTTTTTATTTAGTTGGTTCAATTCTAGTTAGCTTTTGCTTATTAAATTAGTAATTGCAATACTGAAAATGGAAGTTTCTGTAGTTATACCAATTTATAATGGTGAGAAAGACTTGCCAGGTTTGATAAAATGTCTGCAATTGCAAACTTATGCTGCTAACCAAGTGGAATATTTGCTGGTAGATAATAATAGTAGTGATCTTAGTAGTTCCATTATTCAAGCAGCAGCAGAGTCAAAGGAAATTATGATTCACCCACTCAAAGAAAGTCAGATTCAAAGTTCCTATGCTGCTCGTAATACTGGTATTCGTTCAGCTAATAGGGAAATACTTGCTTTTACTGATGCTGACTGTCGTCCTCAACCCCAATGGTTAGAAAACTTAATTCAGCCATTTTCTGATCCTAATGTTGGCATTGTAATAGGAGAAATACTTGCTTTACCGGGTAAAAGTTTATTAGAAAAATACGCAGATAAGCAAGAAATTCTTTCCCAAAAACATACTTTAGCTCATCCGTTTTGCCCTTATGGTCAAACTGCTAACTTAGCTATTAGAAAGCAAGCATTTATAGAAGTAGGATTATTTCGTTCTTACTTAACAACAGGTGGAGATGCTGATATTTGTTGGCGGATTTTACAAGAAACATCTTATCAGTTTAAATTTGCAGAAAAGGCGATAGTAAGACATCGACATCGTTCTACATGGAAGGATTTACAAATTCAATGGCATAGGTATGGAAAGTCGAATAAATATTTGCATGAACTTTATGGCGTTGATTTAATGAGAGAGTTAAAAACTCAAGAATATTTGTATCGTTTAAGTAGATGGTTGTTAAAAGAGTTGCCGTTAACAACATTGAAAGTAATATCAGGTAAAGCAGAATTAGTAGAGTTATTTAATACTCCTATTAGTTTGCTAAATGGTAGGGCAAGAATTTTGGGCCAAAAAGAAGCGATATTATCAGATAAAGCACGGCAAATTGACAGGTTTTGTTAGGTTATATCCCAATACGGTTCAGTTAAGGCTGAAAGCATGATGAGTAATACGAAAAGAAGGAGGTTCCATCTGCCGAGGACTACCTCGGTGTTTTGGTTTTTTAGAACGAAATTTAGATACAGGCTTTTGCATAGGAATGTAGTCCCCGGTCCCACATCAATAACATTCCTTTAGTTACTGAGCGTAATAACTTTAATGCCCTGACTCGTTCTCCCATACGATATGGACACAATCTATGCATCAAAGATTAAGTGTGTTCCTGCTTCTGCTAATATGACCAACCTGAGCTTGGGAAAAGCTGATTTGGTTCCTGGCCGACTACTGGGACGGCCAAAAACTCTCGCATTTTCTAAGCTATCTGGAATATCAAAACAAGTACCATCAATGGCTACAATTCTCAATCCATTTAAAAATGCTCCCTTGGTTTTACTTGTAGCCATTGGTTTGACCAGTCTGTAGAATAAATCACTCAT
>JAKQYF010000228.1 GCA_023356535.1 Trichodesmium sp. MAG_R03
ATTTTTCAAACCATAATCTATTCCTAATATTGCCAAAGATGTAACCAAAGGCCAGCGAAAAGATAGTAAAAAAATCCAGAATAAAGAAAGTAAACCAGCTTCCCGATCATTCTTAGCAGCAAAGTAACGTTGAATCATATAACCACCCCCTCCAGCACCACCTTCTAGAAATACTTTAAAAATATAAAATAACATCACCCCACCAAACAAATTAAAAATACTATAATCTCCTGGCAAGTCAATTTTAATTGGTGGAATAATACTACTCCATTCTCTCAAACTCCATTCTTGTAATTGTTCTGTCCCAGGAATTGAAATAGCAAAGGTATCTGGCAAGCTTACTGTTTGAAAAGTAATAAAACAGACATATACAATTGCCACAAAAATCAAAATTCCCTGGAAAACGTCTGTCAAAACAACCCCATAAAACCCACTTACAGCAGTATAAATAAGAGCCAAGAAAATTAGCAATATTCCAGCAACTCTATCATCAATACCCAGAAATCCTCCTAAAAATTTTCCTCCTCCAACAGCAAAATAACTCATCGTACCAATAGCAAAAATAATATTAGCAACCGCACTAATAATTCTGGCAATATTTCCTTCCCTATTCTTACCAAAACGTAACTCCATCCATTCAGCAATAGTCATTACTTGAGCACGACGATTCCACTTTCCCATAAACGTCATTAGGAATGCCATAATTAATACAATTCCACCTCTAATTTCAATAAAAAATCCCTTAGTTCCCAAAGTATAGACTAAAGAAGTTAATACCATAGTACCAGCTAAATCAGTATTAGAAGCCATACCAGAAGCACCCAAAATCCACCAAGGAAGATTACGATTTCCCAGAAAATAAGACTCGATTCCTGTCGATGCTTTTCTTTGTATAAAAAATCCAAAAATTACTATAAACAACAGGTAAATTGTGACAATAAAATAATCAATTTTTTCCATAAAAATATCCTTAAATTAAAGTATAACAATGTTCAAAAAATAGATACTGAAAGTTAATTAGAAAATTGTTAAAACAAAGTAATTGCTTGAGATTATTCAAACTTTAAAACTTGTCTAAAGATTGACTATTTTACATAGCTATAACTTACGAAAAAAACCTAGTTTTTAGGTTTGCCTGGGTGGGTAAGTTCTGATAGATAGTATCATTATATAATTAAAAACTCAACTCTTACTGTAGAAGCTATAATTATGCCTATATATGATTATTTTTGTCCAAGTAATAACCAAAAACTAGAAGTTTGGCACAGTATAAATGAAAATGTCACAACTTGGGGTCAGCTATGCAACTTAGCTAAATGTGCTCCAGGTAACACTCCAGAAGAAACTCCTGTTAAACGTATGATTAGCGCCCCTCGACTAATAATAGAAACGGGAATTAGCGATCTCAAAAGCCACGGATTTAGTAAATTAGTCAAACGAGATCAAGGGATTTATGAAAATGTAACAGCAACAAATGATGAAAGTCGCATAGTCAATATCAATGACCATAGTACCTATCCAAATTTTAAAGAAAAATTAGGAGACTAATATCACTATAATACTTGAGTCTGTTGGTAGTAGTGGCCTTTTTTCAATTGAGTTAGGACTTATATCATGTCCGGATAATTAGTAATCAAAAAACTTTCTCCTCTTCCCTCCTGACTCCTATAGGGGCGAACAGCCGTTCGCCCCTACTTCTCCCTAATTTATTTATACCTATTCAACCGGACATGATATTATCCATGAACCCTATTGGTAGGATGTGTTTTGCTTAGCGACTTGAATTGCTCAGTTCGTAATGGACCAAGGCCGTATATATAATACCTTGGCGTAATTCCTATTGTTATTACAGGTAATAGTTTTGAATTACACTGATAGCTGTTTGGGAAGCATTCCGGCGCGGAAATGCTGAAAACTCAGTCAGCAATGCCGCCCATGGGTTGTGATAATTCAAAAACTAGAAATAAATTCCAAAACTATTGACCATTGCACCCAAGCTTATTCTCAAAAAGTGGTTAGATTTTGGACACAAATCAAATGGGATAAATATAGCATGAAATTAATGATTAACAATGAGTCAAAAATTTCTTATTACTTTAACAGGATTCACACATCCAAATAAGAAACCGGGTTTATTGCCCTGATTATTGTTTTTCACCCTCATGCTAAATTTCTGCTAAATTTCGTTGATCGAGCCGGTTTCTGAGTAAGTCTGATTCAAAAAGATATAGAATTGCTATATTTTTAATCTTTGATCACCTAAAACCTAACCACTTAATTCTTTACCAGATAAAAATTCTCGCAAACGAAGCAAACTCAAAGTTTGACCCAAATTTATAGGAAACATAGATATTCCTTCTAGACGAGATTGTACCCAACCGTCTCCCCAATACCACTCATGAAATCCATCAATGCCTTGACTAAGAAGTAATCTCAAACAATTCGGCCCTACTACATCAACATAATACTTAATTTCTATTAGGCCAACCGAAGTGTCAAACTTTACACCTTCAGATAATTGTTCTGGTAGCCCAGAAGAGAAACCCTGAGGCCATAACCATTTTTGTAACTGAAATGGACATAATAGACTATCTCTTATGGTGGCTTCGGCAGCTTCAATCTCAATCCGTAGATGACTTTTTTGAAAAGTACCTAACATAAAAATCTAATAACTAATTATTTTGATAAATATAAATTTACAGCAGATTTTATCAAGAGTTAGGTACAGTTATAGTAGACAAGATGCCCATTCTATGATCATCTAATACCAATTCTCTAGGAAGCTGCCCTTCATATCAATTAACTATATATAATAGTCAAAGAAAGTTATAGAGGGATAGCACTTCGTTCCCCTTCACGATCGCTAATACCAATACTCTAGAAGTTGTGCTTAATATTAGACCTCTTTCATATTTACACTTTGCTGAAATTACCAAAATCTGTGAGTTGTTTGAGTAATGGAGCTATAACCCACATTCCGCACTTCTTAACATTAAATTGATAAGTTTTATTAAACTATCATCCCAAATATTCTCCCTGAATGCTTTATAGCTATGGGCATCCCTTTTCACTGTGATCAAGAATTGTAATTAATTTTCTCATAAAAAATTAGTTATTGATATTGAGTTCCAGAATCAAGGTTTTTCCTATAAGTCTCTCTGAAAATGTAAATATACATAAAGATATATGAAGATATGCCGAATGTCAGTTATAAGCGATCACCAGGATCGCAAAATCCTGAAAAATTGGCACACAAAAAAAGTTCAGCTAACGATCAAAAGCTAAGCTAATACTCATTTAAAATGCGTATTAGTAAGTCTGAATTTAGAATTCAGAGTTTAGAAGGTTTTTTCTCTCAACGAGCTCCTCTATCAATTTCCCGTTCCTCTGTAGGGACGTTGCATAACAAAAATGCGTTTCATATCCCGTAGGGAAACGTCCCTGCTTCTCCTCCTGGGAGATGTTAAGGGTGGGTCTCCTACTCCTGAAAAAGACTTTTTCAGCAAGCCCTAATTAAAGTTTTGATAAATAAATTTTTGAGTCTCCATGAAGATTATATTAATTTCTGTCTTCTAGATACACAGCACAAACTATTATTAAATCAGGACTTACACAGTACCGCTATATATAGTGCATAAATTCGTCTGTCTCAAGAAATTACCACTACAATTAGTGCCCTTGCACAAGTCCTGATTAAATGTTAAAGTATTAAAGTTCCATATTTACAAGTGTACGCTTAGAATGGGCATATAATGTAATCTAAATTACCTAGGTGATTTAGATCAAAGCTTATTTATAGGCTAAATCAACCAGAAAGTAATGAAACGTTAATATATTTATTGCTTGCTGCTCAGGATAAAGCATACATGAATGAAAAGCAAAAAACTATAGGCCAAGACCGAAGACTCCCACAGATAAAGCCAAGAGATGAAACTCGATGGCAATTATTTGAGGGTCGGAAAAAACGCCAAAAAAGACTGCAAGAACTTAAATCAGATAGCAGCCAGATAAAGACCTATAAATATCCTGGAAAATACTCCAATCAGCAGAAAAATTCAGTTTCCCAAATCAAAAAAACTGAGTCAAAAAAACCCAAACTGGCAAACAATTTAGGGTCTATTTACGGGTCTTTGTGGATAGTACTCTTGGTGATAGTCCCTACTGGAGCTAGCATAACAGCTATGTCAGCTTTGTTTAAGTTGCCCTCTCAAACAGATTGTGAGTCAACTTACTGGCATACTGCATCTGCTAGTAAACGCCTTTATTGTGCCCAGTTGTTAGCTAATTCTCCAAATCTGGATAGTCTGCTTCAAGCAATTGATTTGGTAGATGTTTTATCCAATGACCATCCAATGCGTCCACAAGTAGATGGTTATATTGAAATCTGGTCGAAAAATATATTGTCCTTGGGTGATTTAGCTTTTCAAGATGGAAGATTAGAAGAAGCTATTGCTATTGCCCAAGCAGTCCCCCATACATTGCCAGCTTACCCACTCGTAGAAAAACAGATTCAAAACTGGCAAAAAACTTGGAATCAAGCTGAAGCAAATTATAAGCAGACTCAAGAATATTTGCGTCAAGAAGAATGGTATCAAGCTTCTATTGAAGCTTCTCGTTTATTATCAGTGCCAAATGTTCACTGGGGAACACAAAAATACCAGAAACTAATTAACGATATAAAAAGAACTCGCAAAGAAGGTGCTAAATTAAATGAAGCACAAGATATTGGGGAACAAGGTGGACTAGATAATCTGACTAACGCGATTAAACAAGCTCAAGAAATTGAACAAAAGAGCTATCTCTATCAAAAAGCTCAAAAGTTAATAGTTAATTTTGGAAAACAAATAATAGATATAGCTTCAGTAAAATTAAACACAGGAAATTGGCAAAAGGCACTTGATGTAGTCAATAAAGTTCCAAAAAATGGTGCCTTACTCGAAAAGGTAGAAGATATAGAATTATTAGCTCGTGCTCATTCCCCAGCTAATTTAGGTACAATAGCAGGACTAGAAGATGCTATTGCTCAAGTTAAAAAACTTAAAGTTGAACGACCTTTCTACGGTAAAGCTCAAGAGTTAATTAGTTTTTGGGAACAAGAAATAGCAGATGTAACTATTATTGAAGAAGGAAAAAAACTAGCTCAATCTAGAGGAATTAGTGATTTGAAAGCAGCGATCGCTAAACTGCAGACTATTCCTCCTTATAACCCTCGTGGACAAGAAGCAAGTACTTTGATAAAAACTTGGAATAGAGAACTACAGCAACAAGAGGATCAGCCTTTTTTGGATAAAGCAGAAAAATTAGCAAGCTTTGGTGATATAAGTTCTCTACAAGCAGCCATTTCTGAAGCAAGTCAAATTGGTAGAGGTAGAACTCTATATCAGGAAGCTCAAAGGAAAATTAATAGGTGGACAGAAAAAGTTGAACGTTTTCAAGACCAGCCAATTCTTGATCAAGCAGAACTTCTAGGATTGTCAGGTAATATAGAACAGGCAATTGCCAAAGCAAGAGAAATAAAATTAGGTAGAATTCTCTATAATCAAGCCAGAGTTAAAATTCAAGAGTGGCAAGCTCAACAAAAGACCAAAATAAATTTAAAGAATGCTCGTCAAGTAGCAGCAGCAGCAACAGCAGACGCTTATGTTAGAGCAATTAGTTTAGCAAAGCAAGTACCAACCTCTAGTTATAGGCAATCGGAAGCTTCCCAATTGATTAATCAATGGAGTCAACAAATATTTTTGATTGCTATGGAGGTAGTCAAGCAAGATGTACCACGAGCAATCTCAATTGCTAGGAAAATTCCGGCAAATACTCTAGCTTATAATTCAGCTCAGAGTCAAATTAGTATTTGGCAAAGTTGGCTTAACTCTACTCAATCTGTGGACTATCAGACTATACCTTCAGAGCAATATCAGGAGTTGAGAGAAGAAAATTGAACTGATTTTAGAGATCACAGAGGTAAATCTTTGGTATCTACGCCAAAATTTACTGATAATAACTAGAGTGAAGGATAGTAATTATTGGCCATTGCAAGCTATCAAAACAAAATGAGGATATATTTGACATCCTCCCCGGCCTAAAGGCACTGGGTAACAACCGAGCCGTAGCCCCTCGGGGAGTTGACATTTCACAGGCTGCTGCTACTTTGGGAGTAGTCTGGCTGCTGGCCTCAATGTCCGTTTTTTGTTTCGGTAAGCCCATCCGCGACTAATATATTTCTTGTGAACTAAAAAGCAAGAAGGACTAAGCCAGTGAAAAAAAATCAACTAAAAAGTCCCCCGCTTATGGGCGAGGCTTTAAAGCAAATTTTTCGGTAACCTACATTGCATCAGACAAAATTTCCTATACAATCGGGATTCAGAAGTCTAGAAAAACCATAGTGATTAATAGGAGTAAACAATTAAATAGGGATTGCTGAAAAAGTCTTTTTCAGGAGTAGGGAACCCACCCCTAACATCTCCCATGAGGAGAAGTAGGAAGATTCCATGCAATGTCCCTACAATTGATATATAATCCTTTTGTCTCAGTATTTTTACTAAAACCAAAACTCAAATTGATAGAAATGAAGGTAGTCAGAAAAATCAGGCCCAAGTTAGAGAGAAGGGACTTCCAATTTAAAAATTATCTCTAAATACTTATAAGTATGATGGCCACTAACGATATAAAGATGGGCAGGGTGCTGATACCATTTTCTGGGATAGTTTATTTCTTGGTGTTCCCTAAATTACAAGCATACTAACCAATTATTCTAGAAAGTAGGTACAGTAAACTATAAGCTAAGTTAAGATTAATCAAATATTTTTCTTTGCCCTTTTAAAGCTATTTTGTGATGAGGAGATAACTAACGTATGCCAAAGTTTGAAACAATTTCTAATATGGATTCTCAAAGTGAAACTAAACTAGAGCAACTGAAGTCTCGAAATAAAACCGATAAAACAAACTTTGAAACTGAAACCTACAAAGATGCCTATAGTCGAATCAATGCAATCGTAATTGAAGGAGAGCAAGAGGCTTATAAAAACTATATTAAACTTGCCGAAATGCTTCCAAATGACAAGGATGAGCTAATTAAGCTATCAAAAATGGAAAATCGTCACAAAAAAGGCTTTGAAGCTTGTGGTCGGAATCTTCATGTGATACCTGATATGGAGTTTGGCAAAAAGTTCTTTGAGCCACTACATGAAAATTTCCAAACAGCAGCAGCAACAGATAATGTGGTGGCTTGTCTGTTAATTCAATCTCTAATTATTGAATGTTTCGCGATCGCAGCATACAATATTTATATACCTGTGGCTGACCCATTTGCTCGGAAAATTACTGAAAGTGTGGTCAAAGATGAATATAGCCACCTCAACTTTGGTGAAGTATGGCTAAAAGAGTATTTTGAGGACTCCAAAGAGGAAATACAAAAAGCAAATCGCCAAAACTTGCCCATAGTATGGAAAATGCTCAACCAGGTAGAAAAAGATGCTAAGGCCTTGGAGATGGAAAAAGAAGCATTAATTGAGGATTTTATGATTGCTTATGGTGAAGCTCTGAACAATATTGGCTTTACTACTAGAGAAATTATGCGAATGTCAGCTTATGGTCTGGTTGCTGCATAGTTAATTTCAATTAATGTGGAAATTAGGATGGGGAATAACTACATGGCTAAGCATTTAAGAAAAAAACTTTTTCATGGTTCAAATGATATTTGCCAATTGCCAATTTTATGATATGGCAATTGGCATAGTTGAATGGTACATTTACTATCCCCCTTAAAAAGCAGGGCTTTGAAGGCTTTCCCCTTTTTAAGGGGAGAATCTCAAAGTTTACCTCATAGATTAAAGAACTGCTATAGCAATGAGCGCTCACATATTTACATATTACTATCCTATTGAAAATGTATTACAAACCCCTGCTAATATTAATTTTACATATATTACATTAGTAGCCATTTGTACCATGTAAACATACAAGCGCACTTTGCCATATATATACAAATTCTACTCTAATTTCCACATAGAATCAAAAATAACTTACTAATAATCAAAACTTACAACTTTAATGTTTGGTCTAATTGGTCATCTAACTAACTTAGAACACGCCCAATCTGTAGCAAGAGATTTAGGATATCCAGAATATGCAGATAAAGGTCTTGACTTCTGGTGTAGCGCTCCACCCCAAATAGTTGATACAATCAAAGTAACAAGTATCACAGGCCAGCAAATTGAAGGTAAATATGTAGAATCTTGTTTTCTACCAGAAATGCTAGCCTCTAGTAGAATTAAAGCAGCTACTCGTAAAATCATGAATGCTATGGCCCATGCTCAGAAGCATGGTATTGATATAACTGCTTTGGGTGGGTTTTCATCAATTGTTTTTGAGAATTTTAATTTGCAGAAGTTTAAGCAAATTCGCAATATTACATTGGAATTTAAACGTTTTACTACTGGTAATACTCACACAGCTTATATTGTCTGTCAGCAAGTGGAACAAGGGGCACAAAAGCTAGGAATTGATTTGTCAAAAGCAACAGTAGCAGTATGTGGGGCAACTGGTGATATTGGCAGTGCAGTATGTCGCTGGTTGAGTACTAAGACAAAAGTAGAGGAATTATTGTTGATAGCTCGTAAACAAGAGAGGCTAAAAACTCTGCAAAAGGAGTTAAAGCGAGGCAAAATTTTCGAATTAAATGCAGCTTTACATATGGCTGATATTATAGTTTGGGTAGCTAGTATGCCCGAAGCTGTAGAAATTGACCCGAATGTTTTGAAGAAACCCTGTTTATTGATTGATGGGGGTTATCCTAAAAATATGGCTACTAAGGTTCAGCAAGAAGGAATCTATGTTCTCAATGGTGGAATTGTAGAACATTCTCTTGATATTGACTGG
>JAKQYF010000229.1 GCA_023356535.1 Trichodesmium sp. MAG_R03
AGTTCTGGGATTACATTCTATGGGAAAAACTCGACCATCCTCTGTCTGAATAAAATCAAAGGAAATTTGACCAGTAATATTTAATTCTCTAACAAATTTTTCTACCCAATCGTAAATTTGGGGATTATCAACATGTTCATAATTGACTTGAAATTCTGATGATTCGCAACAGCAATACAGTTTTATTTTCCCTTTTCTTACGGTGCTATGGGTACAATATTCTTTGCCTTTAACAAACTCTTGCATAATCCATGGTTTCTCTTCACTAATAGGCAAACTTCCAACAAATTGTTTCATTTCTGCTCTTGAATTCATCGGCAATTTTGTCAAGTCTAAACGACGCACTGAGTCGTAAGGAATACTTTTAAGAATATATCTACTCCCATCAGCGGCAAAGTCAAAATTGAGAATTTGTTCTGGGTCTGTAATTAAAAACGATTTTGGTACAGATAAACCAAAACTTTTAGCTTTTTCGAGAAATGTGAACTTATTATCTAACATTTGAGTAATTTCTGCGTCAAAGTGCAAAACTTCACAATGTTCAGATAAAAGTGGTTTTGCTAAAGATTCATAGTAACTTCCTGCTGGACTAGATACTGGAATAAATACATCTATATTTTCTTTTTTAACAATTTCTAATAATCCCTGACAATAACCATCCCAATCTTTATTGGGCGCAGGTATTGTGTAGAAACCTCTAACGGCGTTAGAAAATCTATTTCCTGATAACCAATATTTATTTGTTTCTAATATAAAAGCTTTATGACCTGCTGCATGAAATGAACGGGCAAGTTGCAAACATTTTGTCATTTTTGCACCCGTAATTAAGATATTTTTGGGATTATCTGCTACTACTTTTTTGGTAAATGGTAGACTGATAAAATTCCAGACCAGTGAAGGTATTACCCTTAATAAATTGAATGGTAAAAGAATGAATAATAACGCAATAGTTCCAATATTTTGGAACAGTGCATAAGCACGTCCTTGAATAAATAGTATTAATGCCATATTAGTAGTTTTATAGAGATCATAATAAAATTTTACTATGTTTATGTAACACAGTAGTGTTTAATTAAGAATTAAGTGGGTTATTATTTTTATCCACTAGAATAACTTGGGGACGATGTAAAAGTGCTTCTTCTGGGGTCATTTGGGCATAAGCAATGACTATTATCTCGTCACTAACAGCATTCATCCGAGCAGCAGGACCATTGAGACAGACAATACGACTGCCCCATTCCCCAGGAATAGTGTAGGTTTCTAAGCGTGAACCATTGTTGACGTTGACTACTTGTACTTTTTCATAAGCCAGAATATTGGCGATTTTTAGTAGTTCTTCGTCAATAGTAATTGAACCCTCATAGTATAATTGTGCTTCGGTTACTGTGAGTCGATGCAGTTTGCTCTTAAAAATTGTTAGTAGCATTTGATTATAGTTATCAATATTCGTTAACATTTATGATATTACCGAATATTGAGGAAGTTATATTGCTACAGGTCAGGCAAAAGCCAAAAAGTTAAAATTAGCTGACAAAAGGTTTTCAACTTCTACTAATTTCCTAATGTCATAATATCAGGACTGACGCCAAGGCTCTATATATAGTGCCTTGGTGCGTTACGAAGTTCGCAATTCAAGTGGCGAAGCCAAACACACCCTACCAACAGCCTTCATGGGTAAGTCCTAAATATTTTCCTCAAATCATCACTACTTTCGCCTAATAATAGTTAGCCCATCTCGTAAAGGCAATAAAACTTGTTCTACTCTGGGGTCTTCTGTAATAAAGCGATTAAATTGAGCGATCGCTTCTCCATTAAGAGTACGTTTTTCTGGTGGGAGATAAGGTTGCCCTTGAAGTAAAGTATTATCGACACAAATAAATCCATTTTCCGCTAACAAATTTCTATCCAAAAGGATTTTCAAATATTCTATATACTCTTTTTTATCAGCATCAATAAAGACTAAATCAAAAGTTTCTCCTGCATCTGCTAACTTGTTTATAGTTTCTAGAGCTGGTGCAACTTCCACCGATATTTTGCTTCCGTGTGGAGACCTTTCAAAACAAGATTTAGCAAAGTTAGATACATATTGATCTACTTCACAAGCAATCATCCGCCCATCCTCTGGCAACGCTTCGGCCATTGCCAACGTTGAATACCCAGTAAACATTCCAATTTCCAGGATACTTTTCGCTCCAATCATATAAGCAAACATTTTTAAAGTTTGCCCCTCAATATGTCCAGATAACATTTCCTGTTCTAGCTGACGTACAGTCTCGCTATTGGAAAATCTTGAACTCCATGGTTCTTGGCGAGTCTTTTCTGCTAATGCTGCCAAGGCGGTTGACTCTTGAGTAGTATTTTCTTCTAAATAGGGGTCAATACCTGCTCCTAATTGATAAGCTGTTTTAATAGCATCAGATAGTTCCAATGGTATTTCTACAGTTTCTGCCATCTTGACAATTTTTTCAAGTTGCTCTACTAAAATACCTAATGGTGTAACTGGTCTGGCGGATTCTGTTTTCACGACGGTTGTCATATTTCTTGTTCTCTCAGTACTTAATAAGATTAAAGTGGTAGGGTATCTAGACCAAAACTTTGGGTAAAATGCAACCCTCCTAACACCCTAGTAGGGCTTGCTAATATTAAGTGGTCTATACTCAGCTAACCGAAAGTTTTCTGGTATTTGCTCACCATAAATACTTTCTTCAAAAGGGAGAAGAGAAGAATTTATTATTTTCTAGTTTATCAAACTAATATCAATAGGACTTACCCATGAACGCTATTGGTAGGGTGTGTTTTGCTGACGCCAAGCGGAGCGAACGCTTCGCGACTTGAATTGCGCACTTCGTAACGAACCACGTCTATATATATAGTACCTTTGCGTAAATTATGATCAAATGTCACACTTACAGGGCTTACGCACGGACACTAGAGCCAGTGAGGACAAATACACTTGCCCCTACATATGGTGTTTTCAAGGTGAATTTGCGTAAGTCCTGACTTAGTAACATTTTAATGTTTACTTCTTGCTTCCCTCGGTTACTGTCGGTAGCACAACGAGGAATTAAGGGTGAAGCCAACCGCATTTTTATGTTTTTAGATTTACATATTATACGCGGTTATTAGCAAACTCCCCGTTTCTTTTATTCCAGACCTAGGTCACTTAAATACATTTCTTCTCCTTGTCCTTGATCAGGAAAAGAAGTACAAAGATGCTTATGTTCCTCAACGGCAGATGTTAATAAATCTGGAGGTACTTCATCAGCGAAACTACAAGAACCAATACCTGTAGGTAGAGGTGCCCACAACCCACTACCGCGCTTGCGACGCATATTTTTCTGACCTTGAAGCATTAACTCTGTATCTTCGATAATTTCATGATAAACAGACAAACCTAAAGAACGACACAATGCAACTATTCGATCACGTTCGTTTTTTGTCACCCAACCCATCTCTAAGGCTAAAGTAGCTCCAAGAGACATACCAATACTTACAGCATGGCCATGCATCAGTTTGACCGCTGGCTCAAAACGAGGACTCCATGTATGACCGTAAGCATGAGGTCGGTCTTGATAGGTTTCGAACATATTTGTTCCCTCATGCTTCATGTAGGAATACAAAGCACGATAAATTACCTCATCAGCTACTTTTACTAATTCCTCATCTGCATCAATATTAGCAAAATAAGTTTCCAGTAAACGCTGACCGTATTCTTCCATTAATTCAAATAATACTGGATCATCAGTAACTGCCATTTTGATAATTTCTGCCATTCCGTTGCGAATATGACCTTTTGGCAAGGTACGGAAGAAAGTACGGTCTACTATAGTGATCACAGGGGGGTGGTATGCCCCAATACCATTTTTAAATAGCTTACCATTTGTGCAGGTACGAGGGGATGGTCCAGCATCAATAGCTGCAACAATTGATGTTCCAATCATTACATAAGGTGTCCGTCGGTGTTGTAAACTACAGGCTAAACCAGCAACATCACTGAGTACACCACCTCCGATTATCAAAACGGGTTCGTTGCGGGATACATCACAGCCGTCTTTGCCCAAGAATTGCAATATTTTCTGGACTGTATCAGGATTCTTGTCTGATTCCCAAGCACGGCAGACAAGAGTTTTCAGAGGAATATCATTCTGCTTAAAGTAATTCTCTAGTGATGTTCCATAGAGTTCATCTACCAAGTGATCGACAACTGCTACACATCGGCCACGACTTTTATAGATTTCAGCTAACACAGGGTTAGATGGGTTTAATACTCCGTTTACTAATTTTACTTCTGACTTGAGGCTAAATGTTGCAGAAATCTCGAATGAACGACCATCCTCTGCTGCCTTTATTTCCCCACGACCATCATACCACTGGGAAGTACGATATTTATTGGCGTGGTCGCGCCGAATACTTGGATCAAATATGAAGTCTGGTTTGTTGACTTCTTTAGTTACTGCTACAGGATTTAATGTTGTGTTAATCATGATTACTATTTTATTGGTAATTGTTTACTTTAGAGGTCTTGTCTGGTATTTTTGCGCAGCAGGGCTATGCGCCTACACTCAGTTTTAGTGTAGTAGCTTAATTTTACACCTAATTATTTAGATGAACGCACCGCAAAGTTTACCCTGGCATCGCTTACCAAGTAATGGATGCGGGATTCTCATCATAGATGATTACAAATTCACGCCCGATGGCTTCAATTAACAATGTTTCTGTCATCAACCGGGTGGTCAAACTCTCATGTAGCGTATAAAAATCCATTGTGCTAAACAATCAAGCTTTTGACTCCAGTTTCCGAGTGCTCCTTGGCAGGTGTTAACTATTGCTGCCAAGATTTCTAAACCTTTAACTAAAATGTTTCTTGCTGTGTTTTGGCCTTTCTCAGGAATATAACACCAGTGGTATTTATAGGACTTACCCATGAACCCTATTGGTAGGATGTGTCCGCCCTAGGGTAACGGGTCAAGGCTCTATATATAGGACTTACCCATAAACGCTATTCCTAGGGTGTGTTTTGCTGACGCAAAGCGGAGCGAACGCTTCGCGACATGAAAAGTGCACTTCGTAACGCACCAAGGATCTATATATAGTACCTTTGCGTAAGTCCTGATTTATTACCAAACTAGTAATAATTAATAAATTGCTCAAACAACTTCTTTAAATTCCTCCTATTAATTTTTGAAGTTTGTTTTTTTAATCTCAATTATTACTATAACCTTAATTTCCAGTTATTTTGCTTAACATCTAGTTTGAATTTGTTAACTTTTATTAATTTTACATTAGTTTTTCTAATAATTAGAAAAAAAATACTTTATTATGATATAATAATAACTTTTGGACTTTTGAGGGCCATCAGTTATCAGCTAAAGTCAAAACCATTAAAACGATTGGATGTCAAGGATTTTACTTATATAAATGTCCTAAGGCCAAGTTAGAACAGAAAAAAAATAATATTACCAATAATTAAGTTTTATTAACACTTCTCAGATAAGATGCCCTTTTGACAAAAAACTACATTATGTATTTCAATATATATTACAAAAAAATCACAGAAAACCTATCTATATTTAGGACTTACCCATGAATGCTATTGGTAGGGTGTGTTTTCCTGACGCAAAGCGGAGCGAACGCTTCGCGATATGAAAAGCGCACTTCGTAACGGACCAAGGCTCTGTATATAGTACCTTATATAAAAATATACACTATCTATAGGGGTTAACGGCCGTTAACTTCTACTAGATATAGTGGTTCTGCGTAAGTCCTGATGTAGTTACTTATGGTGTCTGGTAACTTCAAGTGAGATCATAAAGCCTATCAATGTAAACAATAGCAATCCTCAATCATTATGTAAAATCAGATGGTTTCTTAAAAAATAGCTCCAACTCCTGTTCCTTCTGACTCTTGCCTTAAAGTAGTCCGTATCTCTCACAAATCAGATGGGATTGCTAAAGTAGTTAATCTGACAGGAAAACAGAGTTATATTTAAGAGTTTTTCTCGTCTGCTTGGCAAAAATATTATCAGTGACTTTGATAGTGCGCAATGTTGCGGAGCAAACTCTGGAAGATGATCGCACTACTTGAATTGAGAAAATTGATTGATGCTCTTGACGAGGATATAGTTGCTCCTGTGTTTTCTACTGCTGCTAACACAACTCCCCGTTTCACCAACAATACTCTAAGGTTCGCTTTTGTATGTTCTATACCAGAAATTGTTGGCTGAAATTCTGATGATAATTTATCTATCTTTATTATGCTATATTATGAATTGCGGAATGTGGGTTAAAAATACTTTTTTTCTGATGGGTAATTTGGTGTTTCCCTTGCTCCCCCATTTTCCTCTATGATAAAGGATTGTAAGTTATAGCGATGATTTAATAATAGCCATTGCTATATATTACTAAGAATAGTTTTTGATGAAAATATGGCGAATCAAGAATATCTAGCCTTACTTAATCGTGGTATAGTTATATGGAATGAATGGAGATATAAAAATCTACATTTACAACCAGACTTTTCTGATGCTAACTTGAGAGGTTTTAATCTAGAAGGTGTTAATTTTCAAGGAGTAAATTTAACAGGAGCTAATCTGTCTTTAGCTCAGTTGGTTAATGCTAATTGTAGAGATGCTATTTTTACTTCAGCTCAACTAATCAATGCTAATCTAACTGCTATTAATCTTCAAGGTGCTAATTTAAAAAATATTAATTTGATTTCTGCTAATTTAAGGCTTGCTAATTTAATTGAAGCTAATTTAGTAGATGCTAATTTAATTGGAACTGATTTACAAAATTCTAATTGTAGATATATTGATGGGACTTCAGCAGACTTTAGTAAAAGCAATTTAGCTAAAGCAAATTTAATTGAGGCTAACTTCAGTTATGCTAATCTGAGTTATGCAAATCTTTATGAAGCTGAATTAATTGGGGGTTATTTTTATCAAGCTAATTTATATAAAGCTAATCTTATTAAAGCTCATCTAAGTGGAATTTATTTATTGAATTCTTCTTTAATAGAAGCTAACTTGTATGGGGCAGATTTGAGATTTGCTAAACTTAAAAAAGTTAATTTTCAAGATGCAAATTTGCAGGAAACTTATTGCCGAGGTGCTAACTTAAGTCAAGCTATTTTAATCAGAGCAGATTTAAGAGGAGCAAATTTAAGAGGAGCTAACCTTAAGAAGGCTAATCTTACTGATGCTTTGATTGATAATATCAATCTAATAGATGCTAATCTTCAGGAAACAATTATGCCTGATGGTAAAATTAATTAGGGTTTGCTGAAAAAGTGTTTTTAGGAATTAGGGTACCTACTCCTAAGCCTAACCATGGAGTGGTCGGGAAGTTCTATGGAATGTTGGTAGAGAGTAAATTCTGGTTAGATAGGAGGTTTATTCAAAGGGTAAGGCAAAATCAAGGGAGCAGAAGGGTTAGAAGGATTCAGACAAAGTTGATTTTCATTGATCGGATTTGGTTTTATCCTCAAAACTGGGTTTCTTTGGGAGCGCTTTCTGTATCACCTTATCCCCGTTTTCCTAAAAAACTTTTACTATGCAGAAATACCAATAATCAAACCTTTTTTTTGTAGGACTTACCCATGAACACTATTGGTAGGGTGTGTTTTGCTGACGCCAAGCGGAGCGAACTCTTCGCGACTTGAATTGCACACTTCGTAACGAACCAAGGCTCTATATATAGTACCTTTGCGTAATACCATTTCTCCATGAAGTTGCGCTTAATAATAGATAACAGCTACCAGTAAAATTCAGGTCTAGCTAAGAATTATTAAGCGCATTGTTACAAAGAAATGGTATAAGTCCTGTTTTGATTAAATGAAGTTTTCAACTCTCACTGTATCAAGTTCAACATTTGGTAAGATTGCTATAATTTCACCAGTTCTAGTAATTTGAATTTGGGTAGCATTGTTTTCAGGACTAGAAGTAATTGTCAGTTCATCAAAGCTGACATTCACTAACCTGAAGAAATCCTGACCATCTTTAAAATCAGCAATTTCATCTGTTCCCAAACCTGGGGCAAGGATAAAGTGATCACGGCCATCACCACCACGAACAGTATCATTTCCCACGTCACCATTAATAGTATCATCCCCACTGCCACCAATAATCAAATCATTTCCGGAGCCACCATTAATGAAATCTACACCATCACCACCTAAAATAGTATCTTGATCTGCTTCTCCCAATAGATAGTCGTCACCGATGCCACCATAGATGAAGTCATTGCCATGACCTCCATAGAGATTATCATTTCCACCTCGGTCATCAATTATCAAGTCATCACCTTTACCTCCAAAGACATTATCATCACCTTCTAATGCATTGATAATATCATTTCCTTGAAGACCAGAAATACTATTATTAAGTGGAGTTCCCACCAATTCATTATCACCTTCGTCTGGTGTAATAAGCTCAGTCAATCGATAAAAGTTTCCAGTCTTTTCTAGCAAAACACCTGCGGTTCCATCAGGAAAGATGAAAAAACGTGGATCGGGTCGTCCGTTCGCCAATTCAAATAGGGATGTTTCATTTAAGGTCGAATCGAAAAGATTAACCTGATAAACCGGAACGTTTTTATCTGTGAGTGATGAAGTTGTTGCATATACTTCACCACTAGCGAGGTCACCAAAAAGCGAGGTTATCATATCAAATGATAATGAACTAATAGCAGGACCAGTAATAGCAGCAAACTGTGCCTCTTCTCGCGCATATTGGGCTAATGGTTGTATAAATCCTGATTCAGGGTATTTTTATCTGAAATAATTACCAAAAATCAACTATTTTTTCTAACTGTGCGATCGCCTATTTAAGAAAAGCCTAGTATTTTTACTTACCGGACTTAGCCATGGCTGGTAGCT
>JAKQYF010000023.1 GCA_023356535.1 Trichodesmium sp. MAG_R03
CTAAACGAATAGTAGAGAGACTGACTGGAATAGCAGATAAATATTGAATTAATTGCCAAGCTTCCTTTGAAGAAGTTGCATAAAAATTATTAATTTGTTCTCTAGGAGTCAGAGGTTCTTCGTCTTCCTCTTCCTCTTCCTCTTCTGGCTCTGAAACCATCAATTCTGAACCTAATCCAGCACCGGCACACCAACTAGTTCCTTTTCCCACCATAACATTAACCCAAGCAGCCATTGATTCTCGTTCTAAATTGAGAATTGGTAACTTAACTGTTTGTTGATTAAGATATTTTCCTTGCCAAAATTCAACAGCAACTGCCTGCCATTTTTGAGTAGAATTTTCCTTTTGATCATTTCCCAATCGCAGTCTAATAGAATAGCAAAGATTTGTACCTTCCCACATTCTTTCAGGAAAAGGATTGAGGAGAGTTAACTTTTCTTTTGTCGCCCATTGTTGGAGAATATTGATAAATTTATGGTTAATCCAAGCTAGGGAAATACAATCACTAAGCATCAAAATTAACCGTCTACTATTAGATGAATTTAACTCTTGAGGAGATAGAGTAATAGAAGGAGAATAAAAAGGATGAATTTGCAAAATTTCGGAATTATTATCCCATTTAATGCGATAAAGTTTGATATCTCGAAATGCTCCTAAATGTTCTAGAAAATCTCGAACTTCTGTTAATAAAGATTGCCAGAGAATCATAGAATCAGTATCTTCTATGAGCAAAGCAACATCTAACCAACGTTCTTGTTTAGGAGATAAAACTGGAAAATAACGGGGAAAGTTAAGGGTACTAAGTTCTGCACTTATTTTGGCAGTTTCATTGACATCTAATTCCTGAGCAACTCGAGAATTTACTTTTTGTTTGAGGAGTCTAATAAAGCGGCTTAATTCTAGAGTATTACGAAAAATTACCGTGTCTGGTAATTTTATAGGCAATTTTTGTTTAGGAAAAGATTTTTCTTCTGTTTTTTGAGATTTATTCGATGATGGAATAGTTAAAGGATATTGAGAAGAAGAAGACTTACTAATACCTTCATTTGGTTGTTTACTACCACCTATTTTTGAATCTGGAAAATCATTAGATTTATTATAGTTTTTATCAGTTTGTTCCCTACTACTTGAGATTAAATTTTGAGAGTCATTTTGTTCTTGTTCTTGTTCTTGTTCTTGTTCTTGTTCTTGTTGACTAACTTGATGCATAAACCATAAAACCTCTGCCATTTGGATCGGATCCAGGTCCCATTGTTCTGTATTTATAAAAGCTATGATTTTTTTTAACATCATTTAGTAGAAATATAGAGGAAAGAACTAACCTGTCAGGAAACAAATTTTAGTTTGTAGTAGCACCTTAGTCGGTTAAAATTGTTTGTAGTAGGACCTTAGTCCATTTTATCCGAGGGCTAAAGCCCTAATAGGAGGTTTGATTATTACTATTGTATCTGAGAGCTAAAGCCCTACAACAAAGTTTGATTATTACTATTATTCTTCTCCAGTTGTATTGAGATATGCCATTAAACGCTCAATTATTGCCTCTTTTTCCTGAGCATTAGGCGATGGTTTATTCATTAACATAAACCCTACATTAAGTAACTGATCAGTTGCCAAAGGTCCCTTTTCTCTTTTCCTCACAAACTCAGAAATTCTGGCTTCAATATCTTGAGTTAAATTATCCCCTAAATGGGCTCTAATAATATTAGTTAGCTCATCTTTAGTAGGTTCTTGAATTTCCAGTTGAATGCAACGACGTTTAAAAGGTAAAGGAAATTCTCTTTCTCCATTACTCGTCATTATTATAATAGGAAATTTATCACAAGTGATACGTCCATCCACAACTTTATGGGAATTACCATCATAGGTTTCAACAGTTACTTCTTGATAATTCTGATATTTTTTTAATCTTTGTAGTTCTTTAATAATAAAATAACCTTCCTCAAAAATATTGAGTAAATCATTAGGTAAATCAATATCACTTTTATCAATTTCATCAATTAATAATACCTTCGGTTTTTGAGAAGAACACATGGCAGTTCCCAAAGCTCCTAAACGGATATAATCTCCAATATTAAGTTGCTCTTTTTCCTGTTGATTAATTTGAGCATCCTGTAAACGAGCGATCGCGTCATAATAATATAATCCTTCCTGTAAGGTACTCCTGGTATTGATTGGCCAATGCAAAACTTGTCCTAATTTTAATTCGGAGGCGATCGCCCTAGCCAAACTAGACTTACCGGTTCCTGGCTTTCCGGTCACCAAAAGAGGGCGATGTAAATAAATAGCCATATTAACAGCATTAATAACTTTCTCATTTGCTTGAAAATTATTCTTTTGTTCTTCCTGTTGATTAAAATTCCGCCAAGGGGGAGCTTCTGGCCATTTCTCCACAGTATGCTCTGTATTATCTCCCTTAAAAATTTGCCAATTACTCATGAGTTTTAGGTGTTAGGTGTTAGGTTTTAGGTTTTAGGTATTAGGTGTTAGGTGTTAGGTGTTGGGTGTTAGGTATTAGGTATTAGGTTTTGGGTTTTGGGTTTTAGGCTTTGGGTTTTAGGTTTTAGGTTTTGGGTTTTAGGTGTTAGGTTTTAGGTGTTAGGTATTAGGTATTAGGTTTTGGGTTTTAGGTTTCAGAATTAACAAATTGATAATATCTTACTACAAAATAAATTAATTTTTGCCACAAGGTTAGCTAATAAGTAGTGCTGAATTAATACCCAAACTTATATTGTCTTTTTTTTGGATAATTATAAGGATTTTCACATAAAAAGCAAAGATGATGTCCTAAATGATGAGGCTGACTTGAATGAGATTCTCGCCTCTTCTTTGCCACATATTTAGGTAAATCTTGTAGATTTAAAACATTGTCATTATCAGGGTTTATTAATGTATCTAAATCTATAAGGTGATTAACATTATACTGTTTACATCTAGACCATAAAGCTATAGGAATTCCCGTCTCTATCATCAACTCATAGCTAATATTTTCTAACTCTTCTAATTTAAAAGGAAAATTAATCCCCAGGATATTCCTTTGACAATCAATATTTTTCAAATAATTATTATCAAGATTTTGACATTGGCAAGCTAAAATATAGTTACTCAAATTAATCTTTTGTATATTTCTCTGAAGATTTTTCCATTTATCTTTCCATGATTTACAGCAATGTCTATAAGCTATGTGTAAACGTTGAGATGAACGAATATGAACAGAAATAAAATTACCACACCCTATCCTTTCATATGTTCTTATTCCATACTCCCAACAATCAACAGGCAAAGATAATAAATTATCAGGAAGAACCCATTCTATAGCAATATCCCAATCTTTCTCTGGAGGTAAAATATTTTCTAATTCTTCATTGCATTCTTCCATTAGTTTCATAATATTTTCTTCAACCTCTGCCTGACTATAAGTTCGATCAGCTTGAAAAGTCTTTGGCAACTTTATAGGCCGAAACTGTTCAGAAGATTCAGGAATTGCCAACCATGTATTAACCCGGAATTTATCTGCATCATTTTTCTGAATTTTTGTGCTTTCTAATTTTAAATCTATCGCCAAATAGATATAATTATTATCATCAATAGACTGATTTTCCTGATTTTCCAACAAATTAGAATCAGTAATATCAAACTTTTTATTTTCGTTTCTTTTAGAGAATGTAGATAATAAACAATCATTAGATTCTATCTTTTCTTTAACCTCTTCTTTTTGAAATAAATAACCATTTTCTACCCTCATAAAAATAACAGGTGCAGCAAAATCATTACCTAAATAATCAGCTTCTAAAGCCACACGATAACGACCATTTTGAGCAGCCACATCAACAGGTTCACCCTTAGCTAATCTTCCATAAAATTCCGCAGAAAAGGCATTAGCTGTAGCATTCTGTACCTTATATTGCATTGCCACTACCACAGGAATATTTTGAGCCACAATTTTAGGAGCAACTCCCTTAAAAGCTTCAGATGCAGACTGCTTTCCTCCTTCACAAGCCTGTAAAAAAACAATACCAGGGCGATGACGAACAAATAATCCGGCAAAAAAATTCTCATTAACCCATTTAGCTCGAATTCTCTTCCCAACTTTTCTTCCTAAAGCAATTTCTCCTACTTTTTTTCCTGCTTTATCCTCAAAACGACCATGACCAATAAAATGAAAAATATGAGGTTTTCTCTCTAATAACTTATCAATTTCAACTTTTGTAGCAGGATTTATAATAGGTAATAATTCAATTTCTTCAGATTGTTCCTTCGCCAACTCTTCCAAATACTCTTGTACTTCTGCATATTCGACAGGACCTTCATCCTCAGGCGCAGAAATAGCTAAAGCAATTCTCAATTTTTCACCTGGTTTTAATTGTATTGTTTTAGCAGAATTCCATAAAGCACGACGCCGAGAAAATACTAAATTAGGGTCTGTTCCTAACCAAATCGTACCTTGATTAATCTTTTTAGGAATACATAAAAATTCCCAAGGTAAAGCAGCAAATTCTGGCATTTCTTCTTCATCAATATCTAACTCTATTCGTAATTTTTGCTCTTTTTCCTGTACAACTTGAAAGTAAAAATTAATAAAATCTTGACCTAATTTAGAGTCAAATAAACTATTAAATAAAGCTTCCCCCAACTGACAAGTTTCTTCCGCACTTAATTTATGATTACTGGCAACCTCCAAAAGCCCTTGAATTTCTTGTTGTTTTTCTTGATAACAAAAGTCTCCAGATGGTCTTCCTAAAGATTTCTTTGCATCATCATATTTTTCAATTTCCACATGATGATTATTTTTCAGATGAATACGATAAATATAATAACTATTAGACATCAGCAAACACTTATTTAAAAATTAATTAAAAAATTAATAAATATAAAACTAAACAAGGAGATAAATTTACCGTGGCAACTTTAAATCCCACTCTTCCTGGTGACCTTCAATAAATTTCTTAGCAGCCTCTTCTGGATTCAAACCTAACAAATCTTGAATTCTTTCAGGAAGCCTAACTAAAACAATATCGCTAATATTAGCTGTCAACCAATTAATATCAATATCAGCCCAGGTTGTCCCAGTTAAAGTAATAGATTTTATTTGTTTAGGAACTTTAAAAATAACCCCAAACTTAACCGTACCAACTTTCTGTATTTCCTTGTCTTGAATTCGCCAATAACACTCTGGTGAACCCATTCCTTCAGCTACAATTTCTGGACAACCCAACTCATATTTACAGTCAGGAATAACAGCAAAAGCTTTAAATTTATTTTTACTTGCAATATTAGCCTTCAAATTAGCAGGAACAGACTTTAATACCTCCGTTATCATAGAAGAATCAATAGCAGCATCCCAAGTTAAATTATGATTAATTCCTATATCCATACCCACACCAATTTTGAGAACTGGTTGCCATTGATGTTCAGGAAAAATACTTTGAATCATTGTTTTTTCTTCACTAAACTTAAGGTCACAAGTTAAACGCCAAAACTTAGCTCCTGGTTGAGGACGCAAATTAACATTTAGAGTTAAATAATAAAAATTATAATCATCCTTCATTTGTTGCTTGATGAGATTATTTAACTCTATTCCAGCTTCTTTAAATCTTTTTTCTGTTAAGTGAATTAACTCATTTTGAGGGTTGCCAAAACGAACTTTAGTCTCCTGTAAATCTTTAATCATCCTGGCAGTAATTCCTAACTTTTTACCACCAGCTAATACGCCCTCTTGTTTTTGGACTTCTGTAAATAGTTCTTGTAGTAAACTTTCTGCTTGAGCAAAATCAGGTAAATCAAATTTAGCATTCATTAATTTTTTATAAAAATATAAATTATCAAAACACAGCAAATTCTAATGTATAATTATATCTTGCTAATAAGATTTTAATCCTCAAACATTATTTTGTAGTATAACTGTAGTTTTTGACGGATATTACCTAATTATCCGGATGGCATACCCTAGTATTTGAAAATAGAAACTGAAGTAAAAATTTTGTGTTGATGGGTATGAAAAAATGAAACTATTTCAGAGTATCATCTCATTGTTAGTTACTGGTGTCACAGCGATCGCTCTACCAAATGTGACATTAGCAACAAACCTTAAATTTGATTTAGATTTTACTACATCAAATCAGAATATTTGGGGCGAGGAAAACAACAATTTTAGTTGGGATGGTGACAATGCTTCATTAGCAGTAGAGTGGAATGAGTCATTAGCAAAAAACTATTCTCTGCTTAAAAATACTGGTTGTGCTCAAAAAATTTGGGGTGTTTGTGTTTGGCCAAAAATTGAAGAATTAAATGTAGGTTTTAATGCTTTTACAGAAGGTAATTTAGGTTTACAAAATACTTTTAATTTAAACGGTGGTATTGTTGATGCTTTAATTCCAGTTGACTTATTTTTTGAAATTCCAGATTCCCCTGTAAAAGCAGGAGAAATATTGACAATTCAATCAGATTTTTCTTTTGATGATAATTCTAGTTTCTCGACAAAAGGTATTAATGCATCCTATGATTTAGATCTAATATTTGATGTAGCTACAGGAGTAGATATTAACCCTGTAAATCAACTAGATTTAGGATTTGATATTGATGAAAAAATTAATCTAGTAAATCTAGATGGAAATAATATTAATTTACAACTAGATGAAAAATTTGGAGCTTTTGATATTAGTTTACCTCAAGTAAATACAACTGGATTTAAGTCTGAAAATCCTCTCAAAAATCAATTAATTTCATCTGGTGAGGATGAATTTATGAAAGCAGCCATAGATTTAGATGGTTTAGCTAGCCTCTTATTTGGATTACCATCTTTGCAAGAAAAGCAAGAATTAGATTTAGGAACTTTTGGGAATCTTGGTTTCTACTACAATCTTTTAGATATAGAAGCAGCAATAACTTTATCAATGTTCCAAAATTTTTCTTTAACCAGTGAGTTACCAGCAATATTAAAGTTAGAAGATAACACAATAATCAACTTTAATATTGGGGATGAAATTTCCTTAACCATGCCCGATAATATAGGAAATTCCCTAGAAGTAGAAGCATTTATTGATTTTAATGCCTTATTTACCAATTCTACTAATTTAGAAATTGATTTTGCTCTAGATTTTATAGCAGGAGAATTTGGTTTAGAATTACCTTTGGTTGGCGAGAAAAATCTAGGTCCTTTGTTTGAGAAAAGTATTGGTATTTATGAGACTACTTTTGAGTTATTTGATAACACATTTCAATTAGGTGGTTTTAATCAAGAAAAAGTTAATTTCAAAATAGGAACTGTCCCAGAGCTTGAGCAGCCTCAAACACAAATTAGGTTGCTATCAACAGCATTCTCTCAACCAGTAGAAGATAGTTTATTATCCAGCCAAATAAACCGGAAAAAAGTACCTGAACCTAGCTCAATAATAGGTTTATTAACATTAGGAATTTTTGGAGGTAGTTTAATATTTAAAAAATCAGAGAAATCTGTCAAGCCCATAAAAAAAGCTAAAATTTTGGTCACTAAATAACATATGAAATCTCATGAATTAGCCACCTTTAATCATATTTATATGACTCAATATTGTGGTTAATTAATCCAACCTAATATAAATATTTAATAAATATGAATCCCTAGCCAAATTGTTTCTATATTTGGGTCAGTTGATATAATCTTATGTGGAGTTTTTGCCGGGATAAAAATATAACTATCTTTAACTAATTTTGATGTTTTGTGATTTATTTCCAATATAGCGGAACCTTGAAGTAATATTACCCATTCATCTTCATCTTGAATAAACTCTTCACTAGTAAAATTTAGGGGTGAAATTATTTTGTTAATTTTGACGTTTTTATGGGATAGTAAATTATTAAATATCTCTTCCATAATTTTAATAAAATTCAGAACTCGGCAAAGGCTCAGGCACTGATAAACAGATTAATCATTTGAAATGCAATAACTTTGAAAAAATATAAATCTTTTGTTATACTTGTCCCTTATAGAACTTACGTGGGTAAACCCACAAACCCGATTTTTTTGGTCTATTGTTAAAAAGAACGATTTATCTAGAAACCTAGTTTCTTTGCATAAATTCTAATTCAATTATATTCATATTCAATTTTGGGAGTAGTTATTCTAATGGTCAACAAAAGAATTTGGATCTTTGTATTAATTTTGACAGTTGTAAGTTTTTGGGTAATGAACATCTATCCAACTCAAGCAAACGAAAATACCGTTAATTATACCCTCACCGACTTAAACAACCGAGATTTTTCTTACAAAGATTTACATGGTGCTTCCTTTGCAGGTGCAACAATGTGGAATGCACATTTTGAAGGTGCAAATCTGCAAGCCACAATTCTTACTAAAGCAGATTTTTTAAGGGCCAACTTAAAAGCAGCAGATTTCACTGGGACTTTTGCAGATCGAGTTAGCTTTGATGAAACTGACTTAACTAATGCTATTTTCACAGATGCTATGTTGATGAGTAGCACCTTTCGTGATGCAACAGTGACAGGAGCAGATTTTTCTGAAGCAATGGTAGACCGCTATCAGATAAAATTAATGTGTGAAAAAGCTTCAGGAAAGAACCCTATCACAGGAGTAGAGACTCGCAAAAGTTTAGGTTGTTCTTGAGTTAGCATCTAAAATTCTCAAACAAGAGATTAAGCAAAAAGCAATTCCTGTTTAACAACTTATTCAGGATTGCTATATACATAATTAAATATACATACTATGTTCTTTTTGTCAAGATTTGATCAAGAATAGTCAGTAATTTGATAAATTTATGGTACTCCAACAGCAAATTTATGGCTACTGTTTAGGAATTTAAATCCCTGATATCTCCTATTTGTTATATATTAAGGTAACAATCTGTAAAAGATAAATTTATGTTCCAACAAACAGTCTGGATAGCAAGACACGGAAACCGTATCGACTTTGTTAACCCTGAATGGTTCAATACTGCGAAAAGACCATACGATCCCCATCTTTCAGATGATGGCATCCTTCAAGCACAAAAACTAGCAAACCGTTTAATTGGGGAAAATATCACCCAGATTTTTGCTTCTCCTTTTCTGCGAACTGTACAAACTGCCAATGAAATAGCAAAAGTTCTTGATTTAACGATCAAATTAGATTGGGGTTTATGTGAATGGTTGAATCCAAAATGGATGCTTACCATGCCAGAAACTCTATCTATAGAAAATCTTTTCCAAACTTATAACAGAGTCGATCTTTCTTATAATGGAGTTACTGCCCAATATCCCGAAACCTGGGAAGCTTGTATGAAGCGCACAGGAGAAACTTCTCAGCGCTTGGTAGCACAGTTCCCTACAGAAAATATTTTATTGATGGGACATGGTGCTTCAGTTATTGGTACTGCTGCTGGATTAGTTGGTAAAAATGCGGAGACTGAAGTTAAGGCTTCTCTTTGTTGTTTGGTCAAAATTGTTATGGGAGAAAAACAATGGGTGATGGAATTAAATGGGGATGCTTCTCATCTAGATAATAAAGAAACTACTATCAAGTTTGTTTAGTTAAGAAGGGAGTAAGCTAGAATTTAGAATTTAGAAGGATTTTTTCTCTGAACGAGGTATACAACAATAAGTCGTTTAGGTGAGCCCAGAAACCACATTTTTTCATCAATACAAATTTTTGACAATAAAATTTTTGACAATAAAAATTACTGAAGGATAGGATATATTTTTTACAAAATTTGATTTTATGGCAGGACATAGTAAGTGGGCCAATATTAAACGCCAAAAAGCAAGAGTTGATGCTGTTAAGGGAAAAGTTTTCGCTAAGGTGTCTCGGCAAATTATTGTTGCAGCTCGCAGTGGAGCTGACCCTGCTAGTAATTTCAAGTTACGTACGGCGATCGAGAAAGGGAAGGTAGCGGGTATTCCCAACGATAATATTGAGCGGGCGATCGCTAAAGGTTCAGGCAATTTAAATGATGGAAGTCAACTGGAGGAGATTCGTTATGAGGGTTATGGTGCGGGAGGTATAGCCATTATAATTGAGGCCTTGACAGATAACCGCAACCGTACAGCAGCAGACCTCAGAAGTGCGTTTACAAAAAATGGTGGTAATTTAGGCGAGACTGGTTGTGTGAGTTGGATGTTTGAGCAAAAAGGTGTGGTGAATATTACAGGAACTTATAATGACGATGAGTTATTAGAAGCATCTCTGGAAGGAGAAGCGGAATATTATGAAATTATTTCGGAAGATAATTTTCAAGGTGTGGAGGTTTTCACAGGAACTACAAATTTAGAAAATTTGAGTCAGGTATTACAAGAAAAAGGCTTTGATGTTAGTGAAGTAGAGTTTCGTTGGATTTCTAGTAATACTATTGAAGTAAGCGATCCGGAGCAGGCGCGATCGCTGCTCAAATTAATGAATACTCTTGACGATCTGGATGATGTGCAGAATGTCACTGCTAATTTTGATATAGCAAATCAACTTTTGAATAATCTCGCGAGTTGAATACTCTAGCAACTTATATCATTCCCAAATTTACCCATCAGTGATTGCATGAGCTTTGGAGCTAGCTTCCTGCTTCACTGAAGACCACTAACCGCAGTCTGCAACTTACGGCAGAAATAGGGCAAATAACATACAAGGTAAATGGTAAAAATTATGTAGTGTGGGCATCTTGCCCGCGTAAATGTACCTCATAACAAAGGAAAGCGCTGTATCTTCTCCACAGGCTTAAAATAAGTGAGAACTCCACCTAATGAGGGCTTGCTGAAAAAGTCTTTTTCAGGAGTAGGAAACCCACCTCTAACATCTCCCAGGATGAGAAGTAGGGACCTTCCATGGAAGGTCCCTACAGAGGAACAGGGAAGGTATAGATGAGGTAGTCGGATATACTTGTCTCTTGATTATTCTGCCATGGGAGTGCCCAAAATCCTAACTTTTTCAGCCTTTTACCACCGAAAAGTTGGGACTTTTTGCTGACAAAATAAGACTAAAGCCTTTATATGTCAATACTTTTATAATTCAGGACTTATGCAAAATATGAAAATATACACCATCTGTAGGGGTTAACGGCCGTTAACCCCTACTAGATATATTGGTTCTGCCTAAATCCTGTCATCAGGACTTAGGCAAAGACACTATATATAGCAGATGACAATTTCGACGCTCTTCACTTTAGCTTCATGGGATGCGACACCTAACTGTTTTTATTCAAAAAAACCTTTAGTTATTCAACAGGAATTACGCAAAGGCTCTATATATAGAGCCTTGGTGCGTTACGAACTGCGCAATTCAAGTCGCGAAGCGTTAGCGGAGCTTGGCGTCAGCAAAACACACCCTACCAATAGCATTCATGCATAATTCCTCATGATATAAGAGGAGCTATAAACTATGGTTCTACAACTACCTGGGTACCTACTTGAACTTTCTTAAATAATTTAACCACATCCTCATTATACATCCGCACGCAGCCGTGGGAAGCAGCATATCCAATGGATTCTATAGTGGGAGTACCGTGAAACCCAATGGTATCTTTGCCATCTGTCCAAAAACCAATCCATCTCAACCCCAGAGCAGTATTTACTCCTGCTGGCATTATCTCGCCTGTCCAGGGGTTCTGCCATTGAGGATTTTCTACCAGTTGAATAACTTTGAAATTGCCTGTAGGAGTTTCCCAACCTGGTTTACCCACAGCGACAGGATAACTAGCAATTTCTTCTTCTCCTTCATATACATATACCCGCCGTTCCCCTAACCGGAGTATGACGCGAACTAAGTTTTCTACTTCTGCTTCTGTACCCAAATATTTTTGGAAGTCTTTGATAGCTTTATTCAATTTTGGCATTAAGCCAGTCAATGGAAAATTAGCTTCCTCCTGTGTTTGCTGATTATTATTACTTGTTTGAGCAGTAGGGATAGAAGCTATAGCTAAGTTTTTACTAAATAAAAGAATTGCTGTGATCAGGAAAATAGCTTTTAAATTATGTGTTCCTTGGCTAATTTTGCTCATAAGATATAGCCATTTATTTATTGTAGATTGTATCATTTTTTACTTTTAATATATTCCTGGATGTCATTAAACAAGCATTCAGTTTTTCTTAGATCATAAGACACCAAAAGCTTTTGAAAGAATCAAACACCTACAAAAGTTAGCTGATAACCAATTTCATTCATAACTTTTAATTTTCCTTGGATAGGAATTCCTCCTTCCCAAATAATGTGAGCAGGACTTACGCAAAGGTACTATATATAGAGTCCTAGTGCGTTATGAAGTGCGCAATTCAAGTCGCGAAGCGTTCGCTCCGCTTGGCGTCAGCAAAACATACCCTACCAATGGTGTTCATATGTAAGTCCTGGTGAGTTTAAGTTACAGTAAATTCCACCAAGGTGGAGGTACATCCGCGGGCAAGAAGGCAGCACTATGGGAACATTTACAGGACTTACGCAAATTCACCTTGAAAACCCCATATGTAGGGGGGAATGGCATTTGCCCTCACCCTCGTGTAGTGCCCGTGGGTAAGTCCTGATTTAATTTTTAATATTTGTACTTCTTATACTTGGAATTTGCTGTATAACTAATAGCTAATGGCTGAATACTTATTTTTTTAAGGTTCTACTACCACAATTGTACCGATCCCTACTTTTTCAAATAAAGCTAGTACATCTCGGTTCAACATTCTAACACAACCATGAGAGGCTGCTTGTCCTACAGTTTCTTCATTGGGGGTTCCATGAAAACCTATGTAGTTTGTGCCATCTGTCCAAAATCCAATCCATCTTTCCCCCAAGGGATTTTCTGGGCCAGGAGGTATGATTTCTCCTGTAAAGGGATGTGTCCAAGAAGGATTTGGTATTTTTTGGATAACTTTATGGGTTCCTGTGGGGGTTTCCCATCCTTCTTTACCAATGGCTATTGGGTAGCTAATTTTTAATTGGTCCTTGTGATAAACATAGACACGGCGATCGCTTAATTTTATGACTAAATGAATTTTTTCATTGGGTTTAATATAAAGCTGATTTAGTACTTTTTTTCTCTTTATTGATTTAGGTTTTATTCCTGATTGGGATTCAATTAAATCTGTCGCATTTGTAGAAACTCCAGATTGATTTTTTATAGGAGTTAAGCCATAAACTTTCTGCTGTGTATAATTGAGTAAAATGATTATTCCTAAACTGAAAAACATTAGTCTATGTAAATTACCAAAATTGATATAGCTTAAACTAATATTTTGACATTTTAAATATTTTTTTTTACTAATTTGTTCATGAAATAAATCAATCCTTAACTACAAATAAATATGGTATATTTTTTCCATGCAACATTCCTACAAGTTTCAAGAATAACATAGCAGTTTAAAAACCGAAAGCAGTTTTTATCAATCTTAATTTAACTGTGAATACTTGCATAAACTTAGCTCAACCAAAATGCTATATAGAATTTAAAATTTCCAACACCGACTTAGGCAATAATTTATCCTTAAACCACACAATAGGTACTTGTACATCTTTCACTTTTACACCCGCTTTTTCTAAATTTAATCGTTCAGAAACAGCCAATATTAAATTACCACATTCAGCACTACGTACCTGAGCAAATTTTTTCCTTAAATATTCCGGTCGCCAATATCCAATAATTTCCAATAAATATGATTCCCCATTAGGATGAACCAATCTAAAATCAGGAATCATCACACTACCAGGAATTGGTATTAAATCAACTTCCCTTTCTAATTTCCACTCAGTTTTTAACTTGGGCCAACCCTCGGCAAATGATGCTTCTAACATACTATCATAAGGTTTTCCTGGTGGATAATGACTAACTAAATCACAATCAGAATTAAGACTAAATCTACCTGTTTTCCAAGCTCCGCTAAAAGGATCGCGATTTTGTAAAGTTGCGTGTAAACTCCATTTAGTAACATGCAATAATGCAGGCAACATTTTTGCTAATGCTAAACCATAACGAGTGCTAGCCTTAAATAAACTATAGGGACCGTCTATTGTCAGAGTAAAACCTTTGTCAGCATCTCCTTCAATATAAGTCATTAATTGAAATAATTTCACATATCTAAATAACAGTTTATATTCTCCTGGATCGTTGCGATGAGCATTTAACTCAATATGACTAGCTTTATAAAAAATACCTTGAACTTGAGAAAGGTTATATCTATGTAATAAATCTTCTGATGTAGGGGCATCAAATTGAGTCAAAATTCGATTTTCTTGTAAGTCTGCATAGAGACCTTTTCTAATTTCATCAGACACAATTTCTTGGTTTAATTCCTGACTTAATTTAGTTGCTAAATTCTCCAAAGTTAATTGTGTTGATTTAATATTGGGAACAACTTCTGCAGCGGCAGCAAAAACACGATTTCTTAATTCTATCGGTTCCAGAGGACTGATAATTTCAAAAGTAGAAAAGCTGCCTCTGAGGATATGTGCTAATCCTCGTTTAAAGCGATAATTAGGGTCATCTCCTTCAATTAACTGTAAACGTTTATCAAGTTCTCCTTGAGTTTTTCCCAATGTTTCTTGAAAACAATTAATCATTTCCGTAGCAATAGTTAAATTTTTGCCATCTATTTTTAGCTTTTGAGGAATGATTGTTTCTCCAGTTTGACGATGAGAAAGTAAATCTGTTGGTAACATAATTTACTATGTTAAGTCCAAAATTTTAGCAGCTATTATATACATGATTTGTAAGCATTCAGCAGTCAGCTATCAGCTATCAACTATGAGTTATTAACTTATTAGAGTTGTTGGGAATTAAGTCCCAAAAATGACTAAAACTCAAAACAAGTCCAGGTTTATAGTGCTTTTGAGTCTTAAAATTATGAAAAGTTTATCGAGTAAGCTTTTGAGCATTTTAAATTTTTATTTCCAAACAACTCTATTATATTGGAAGGAGAAATTAGTCTCCAAGGAAAATTAAAAAGTTATGAATGATTTATCCTAAAAACTGGGCTTCTTTGGGTAAGTCCTAATAGCATCTTATTATATCATAGCTATTGTTAAGAATGGATCAAGCCTAGATAAATCAGGAAAAAGCTTGATCAAATATAAAACCTTTAATATATAAAGTTTTTAGACTGTTTTTAATGTATTTTTTTTTTTTGCCAAAGTACCCCTTTTTCCTTTTCCCTAAAATATATTATTCCACAAACACTGTTGAAAAATTTTCATCAGTTACTTTTCTCAAAGAGAATATAACATTTGCTACCCCAAAACTGAAATTAATATTGTAAGCAAAAGATGCCTCAGATACATCGAAAAATCCACAGATAAAAGAAAAATCTTCGCAACTAGCAGTTAATCCCAGGAAATGACTGTCTCTAAATACGGCTTCTGCAAATAATAAATCACCCTTGCTATAGTCAACTTCTAAAAAACTAAAGTCAAAGTTATCAAGTTTGATTAACTCTATAGCCTTTCCACTTAATTCCGAGTTATTAAAACTGAAAGAACCGTAATAGTATTTGTTTATTAATTCCCCTCGATAAGGAGACACCTCAAAATCATATTTAATACTACTTTCTTTGGCTTCACTTGTATTGCTATTTATCGTAGTAAAGTCTCGGGCTGAATCAGTAGTTATAGGTATAAGTCTATGGTTTATATTTATGTAAGTCATTGTAGTTTGTCTTCAAGTGATTTTTTAGTTTTTTCATAAAATTTAGGTTTGGAAAAATGTTGTTTTTTTACTTAAGTTTAGAAAATCCTAAATCGACGAATGGTAGATGGTTATCTCTTTAGAGTTTATCAATAAATATTTACCATTGTATTATAAATAATAATTCTTAGTATTTAGATAAAACTTTTGTGAAGATTTTAAATAAAATTGTGGGATGATTATGAACATATTTACTGAAAGCCTATGTGTAAAATATTTTTGAGCTAAGTAAGTATAAAATTCTCTTAAACTACTCCATAATTAATGTTTAAACTCTAATAAAATTAAGGCTAAAATGTTTAAACTCTAATAAAATTAAGGCTAAAAGGCTAAAATTTAGTTTTTGCACTAATGATTTATCCGGTTGCGATCGCCTATCTTTTGCTACAAGGATTTAAGGATTTATGGCACCAGAAAATTTTGAACTGCCATTTAATGGCCAATTATTCCCAGACAATTTCTGAGTAGTGATGGCTAGTTTAATTCTTTGGCTGGATTTTGTTGATAAATATAGGATAAATCCAGTACTAGTAAGAGAAATAGCTTAAATCTGACAATGAGTAGCAACTTAAACTGTAGGAACTACACCAAGAGGTAATAATGTACAGGACTTACGGAAAACCACTATATCTAGTAGGGGTAACGGTCGTTAACCCCTAGAGATGGTGTATATTTGCATATTTGGCGTAAGTCCTGAATGTAGTTATTTCAGGCACTCTTGGGTGAGGTATATGATCAAGATGAACTTTTATGGCTAAACCACTAAATCCAGTGTCACAATATTATAAATAGAAATCCTTTTTGATTAACTAAGAGAAAATATCATGGCTAATACCAGTAATTTCCGCCAAGCAATGCATAAGGCCAAAGGCCAATCTTTAGTTGGCCCCAATGTCGTTGCCAATGCTTTACCTTTTGTAGGTGGCGGCCTCATTCTCACAGCAGTAGGTACATTTGGTGGCCTAGGAGTATTAAACTCTAACCGCGGTCTATTTATGGCTACCTTCTTGATAGCAATCATTGCAGAATTAGTCCTATTTTTTGTAGCCCGGACAATAGCGGAAAAAGGTAATAACAATGTAGCTCTACCTTTATTGGCTACTTATAGCTTGCTCTCAGGATATACCCTGACTGGTTTAGTGCACGTAGCTTTAACTACCCCAGGAGTAGGTATTGAAAGAATAGGTTTTGCAGCTCTTGGTTGTGGTATCACTTTTATTGCAGCTCGTCAAATAGGCTCAAATTTGTCTGAAGAAGATGGCATGGCCTTAACAAAAACTGTCAGCCTGGGAATAATTGGCCTATTCGTGGCGATTATAGGTCAAGTTATTTGTAGCTTATTCGGTATTTATACTGCAGGCTGGTTAGAAATTGCCATCTCTGGTATTGGTGTATTTTTATTTGCTGGTGCTGCAGTAGTAGATTTCTACATTTTGCCCCGCAGCTATCGAGATGACCAATATGTTCTCGCAGCTCTCTCAATGTACTTAACCTACATCAACCTATTCATATTTATTCTGCGACTTCTAATTGCAATTAGTAGTGGTAGTCGCGACTAGGTTCTCAATAGTAATAAGCAGTTGATGATATAGCTCTGTAGGGGTTTGATAGTACAACCCCTACTTTATTATATTTTTCTGAAAATCCATAACTTTCTATTCTATAGTATAATGAGGTCCAAAAGATGCCAATGAGGTAATTTGATTGTTAACTAACCTCTATTTTTTACTTTAGCTATATAGCTTACAGTTGAATGCTATACTAGCAGTAATTATTATAGTTGTAGTAGTAGATCTAGCTTTAAATTTAGGATACATTGCTATGGAAGTATTAGAAATTAAACGAGAAATAGAAAATTTGTCCTCTCGCCTGGGCGCAACCCAGGACTATCTTTGACATTCCGGCATTAAAAGCTAAAATCCAAGATTTAGAACAAATTGCAGCTCAACCGGAATTTTGGGATGACCAAACAATGGCACAAAATACTCTGCAAGAATTTAATGATCTGAAGTCTCACCTACAACAATATCAACAATGGCAAAATGATCTGGCAGATACTAGGGCGATCATTGAATTATTGGAAGTAGAAACAGATGAATCTTTACTTGCAGAAGTAAATTTGATAATTTCTAATCTCAACCATGATTTAGACCAATGGGAATTGCAACAATTATTGTCTGGTCTATATGATCAAAATGGAGCAGTTGTGACTATTAGTGCTGGGGCAGGAGGTACAGATGCTCAAGATTGGACAGAAATGTTGCTGCGGATGTATACGCGCTGGGCAGAAGAGCATAAATATAAGGTACAGTTGGCTGAAATTTCTGAGGGAGACGAAGCAGGTATTAAGTCTGCAACTTTGGAAATTATTGGTCGATATGCCTACGGTTATTTAAAGTCAGAAAAAGGTGCTCATCGCTTAGTCAGAATTTCACCTTTTAATGCTAATGGCAAACGACAAACTAGTTTTGCTGGGGTGGAAGTGATGCCTATATTAGACCATTCTGTAGCATTGGATATCCCAGAGAAGGATTTTGAAATTACTACTTCTCGTTCTGGCGGTAAGGGTGGTCAAAATGTGAATAAAGTAGAAACAGCGGTGCGAGTAATTCATATTCCCACAGGTCTTGCTGTGCGTTGTACCCAAGAGCGTAGTCAGTTACAAAACAAGGAGAAGGCTTTGGCATTACTCAAAGCTAGGTTACTGGTAATTGCTCAAGAGCAACATACTCAAAAAATTGGTGAAATTCGAGGTGATATGGTAGAAGCTGCTTGGGGCAATCAAATTCGTAACTATGTTTTCCATCCTTATCAGATGGTCAAAGATTTACGGACTCAGAAAGAAACTACTGCTATTACTGATGTGATGAATGGTAAGTTAGACCAATTTATTGAGGCTTATTTACGCCATGAAAATCAAATGGTCGAAACTCAGTCTGCTTAATTTTTGCTTAATTTAGTTTTCAGTTTTTTCGGCCTATGGGAGCATTATTTCCATAATTATAGAGGTTTTCATGTAGATAGACCATAGGAGGCAAGACTAATTTGTGTTCTCATGTCAAAATTCTACAGTACTATCGAACTAATAGATATCTTAGCTACGGAGCGCCAAGCTTGTTTACAAGGGCAACGTCTTAATTTGGCTGCAACTCCTCGTACTGGAAACCCAGTAGTTGACCAATTTCTGAAACCAGAAGCTTTTCAAAAGTTTACTGCTTATCAAGATTTTAAAGCTGCTGTTCATCGCTACCAAAGAGAATATTTGATCTCTGGCATTGTTTGGCGACAAGTGATAGTTAATAGTAAAATTATTAGTTTTCCTGTCGTCCATGAACAGTTAATTGCTTTGTCTAATGACTTAGAAATTTTGCAGGCAGCAAAGGTTTCTGTATTAGACTTCTGGAATCAAGTGACAATAGGAATGGATTTGTATTTAAGTGTGAGTCATGGTCGGGACTTTCGTCAAATAGAAATACAGGAGGTAGAAGCGATCGCTCAACGTACAGAATGGGCAAATATGCTGAAATGGGAAAAATCAAGTTTTTTGGAGATGCTTCTACAATTGGGATGGGGAAAACCAGAGTCGGCAGCTTATCGGAGAGGATGGCCTCATTCTGGTAGCGAGTATATTCATGCTGTCAAACCAGGAAAACAACCTATTTGTTGAGATATTAATTTTTAATTAATTGACTATCAGGTTCTTCTGAAGGAATACTCCACAAATAGTATTTAACTGTCAGCTAAAAATTTAAAGGTAATAGTGGAGGCTCAACAAATTGAGTAGTAAAACCTGATTCTCAAGGGAAATTATTAAATTCACCAGTCTATACTTTTAGAGTCTATATACCGGTACTTTGATATTTTTGGCTAAAGTACCGATACTCATACATCAACCCTTAATTACTAATCATATCATGTCCGCCTGAATACTTATGCTTTCGTGTCAGGAAGGCAAAGGTCAGAAGTTAGAATACAGAAGGGTTTTTTCCAAGAAGGACTTCATTTTATGCACAAGCGATGCTACCGGACATGATATCATTGAGGATTTTTTGTTTGACTTTGAATACATTAATTAAATCAGGACTTACGCAAAGGCACTATATATAGAGCCTTGGTCCGTTACGAAGTACGCTTTTGATGTCGCGAAGCAAAATACACCCTACCAATAGCGTTCATGGGTAAGTCCTATAAATACTAACAGAAATATTAGTACTTCATATACTTGGAATCTACTGTTAAATATTATAGTGGTTATTTACTTTTTTCTACGCTACAGATATTATGGAAAAGGTTTTAATCTTAGAACAGTAGTATAGATATAAAGCTTAGAATAGTAGTATAGATATAAAGGTAAATAAATATGGCCGGGGTATGTAAAATAGAAATTACAGAAACAGTTCCAGAACTCAAAACATTGTTAAATCATCAAAAGACCGTTAGTGGTTTTCAGAAGATTCAAGCATTGTATTTATTTAAAATTGGTCAAGTAGCAACTGTCAAAGAATTGGCAATTACTCTAGGAGTAAATCGGATTACAGTGCAACGGTGGTTGAGACAATATCGCAGGGAAGGACTCCTAGGATTATTGCAGGTTAAACAAAGTGGGGGGCGCAAACCAGCAATTTCAGCAGAAGTGCGAGATCAGTTGGAAAAACGACTGAATGATCCTGATAATGGTTTTCAGAGTTATGGAGAAATTCAAACATGGTTGCAGGAGGAATATAATATTAATGCTTCTTACAAGGCAGTTTATGCTACTGTTAGATATCACTTAAAAAGTAAATTGGTCAAAAATAACAAAAAATCATAGGCGTTGCTGAAGCACAGGTATGATTTGTGGGGTTAGGGAGAGGGAGTAGTTCTCATCAATAGATATCTCCAGACAAGGTTCTTAAACCCTTACCCCACTTTTATTAGATACAGCGCTTTCCATTGTTCTGAGGTAAGGCCACGGGGCAAAATGCCAGCACTACATGATTTTTACCATTTACCCTGTACCTGATTTGCCAGAAATCTGCTGTAAGTATAATACTGTTTCACGGAAGTTAAAAGTTATACCAACAGGACTGACGCACAGGCACTACACGAGGGTGAGGGCAAATGCCATTCGCCCATACACATGGCGCTTTCAAGGTTAATTTACGTAAGTCCTGTTATATTAGGACTGTTTTATCGAACATAATTCAAAAGATTGAACTTCCAACACAGGACCAATCATTGTCAGTGTCATTACATCCTCTCGAACTACACCTGTAACCCTCGCTTTCTGGTCAGACTTACATAGCTTCTTAGGAGCATCCTTTAATTCATAAGTTACAGCATCAGTCACTAATGCCCAAGTAACAGTACCAAATTCTTGTTTTTTTACAATACCGCTCACTGTAATACTCATGCTAACTTTTCTTCTCTGCTGACTATAATAAAGTTCTTAGGACTTACCCATGAACACTATTGGCAGGGTCTGTTTTGCTAACGCCAAGCGGAGCGAACGCTTCGCGAGTTGAATTGCGCACTTCATAACACACCAAAGCTCTATATATAGTGCCTTTGCGTAAGTCCTGATTATGTTTTCAAATTAGATTTTTAATCTAATTCAGTTAAAGGGTATCACAACAAATTCAATATTGTCTAGTAGAATTTCGATTTAATAGACTGTATTCTTGTTTTTTTGACAATGCCACTTGCTGTAATACTACTCATGCTAACTTGTTCTCTGTTCTAATTGCCAAACGTGCTAAACCTAAGCATAACAGGGCATTCACAACCAGGAAAATTTGAGCAGTTATACCAGCACCTAACCCCCAAACGGCAGGGTCGATAACTGCATTCACAATTAAACAGCTAGCAACACCAATAGTAGTGCCGATCGCTACCCACTTCCATTGCTGATGACCTAATAACAACAGAATTAATAATGCTGGAATCAATACACTCGCAAAAATGGGATTCAAAATACCACTACCTTGAATTGCTCCACCAACTTCGGGCAAAGAACTACCCATCACACGCATAGGCCATTGGGGCAAATCAAAAAAATAGAAACCACGCAGGAAAAATAACCCACTGCTACCAGCAACTAATCCAGTATGTAGGGGGAAACTCCAACTAAAAGGAAAATAATTCCGCAGCAACCAAGCTAATATATAAGACCCTAACACCATTCCTAACTTAGGTAACAATGCTACGGCACCACCATCAAGCCAAAAACCAGGATTAAGATAACCGTTATCATACAACCATCGGCAGAAGTCACGGAAAGTGATTTGACCTTTAATTGCTAACTTAACTGCTGCTGCTGCATCTAACTGACCTACACCAAAATGGTTTAGTGGGTCTTCTGTCACAGCTCTAGCAGATTTTTTGAGAATGTTGGTAATTTCTTCTGGGTCCTGAATACCACTAGCTTTTACTAAAGCTGCAACACCTGCAACGTGAGGAGATGCCATACTTGTGCCTTGGAAGGAAGCAAATACACTCTTACCATTTTCTGGATTAATAGTTTCTTGCAGAATACCGCCAGCTTCATTTTCATCAGAGATGGAACCACCAGGAGCGGAAATATCAACTCCTGCACCAAAATTGGAATATGGAGCTTTTTCTCCAGCAGCGTCAGTAGCGGAGACACCTATAACATGAGGATAACGAGCCGGATAATTTGCTGAATTTTGGTTGGCATTACCTACAGCAGCAATGATAACTACACCTTTATTATGAGCATAGTCAATTGCTTCTTTCATTATTTGGCTTTCACCGCCACCGCCGAGACTCATATTAATAATATCTGCACCATGATCAGCAGCAAATTTTATGGATTCAGCAATATCAGCAACTGTACCACCACCACTAGCAGATAATACTTTTAGGGGCATGATGCTAGCTTTGTAGGCGATGCCTGCTACACCATAGTTATTATTGGTAGCTTGGGCAATAGTACCTGCAATGTGAGTACCGTGACCGTTGTCGTCAGTAGCTAATGTCCGGTCGTTAACAAAATCATACCCTGGTACAAATTTTGTTTGTTCTAGATCGGGAACTCTGGAAACACCTGTATCAATTACTGCTACAGTAATTCCGTCGCCTTGGGTTTCATTCCAGGCAGATTCGACATTGATGCTGCGGAGGTTCCATTGTTTCTCATACATAGGATCGTTAGGAGCCTCTTCACCACTATTAAAGATGATGGCATCAGCCCTATAAATATAGTTTGGTTCTATATATTCAATATATTTGCCTAAAGAATTTTTGAGGTTTTTGAAGAGCTGGCGATCGCCCTTGACAATATATACATTATCTGATGTGGAAAATTCACTATTCAGACGAGGTGTGACTTGGTACTCATCAGAAATTGTCCTGATTTGATCGACAATTTTAGTAATTCCGAGATCTTCACGGAAGTCTAAAATAATTGAGTCGTAGACTCCTTTATTAGCCAAACCAGAGAAATTAGATAAGGCCCAACCAAGCCCAATTAAGAATAAGCAGACAAACAAAAATTTTTTCATTACTTGAGATATCTATTACTATACTGAGGACTTTTTTACTACCATAGCTTATTGCTTGATATCTTGGTTGACATCCTCCCGACGCTGCTCTTACCAGACAGGGCGAGATTCCCTCTCATTCCTGTTATGGCAATTCTCAAAAGTCCTGCTATATTTAAAAGCTGGCAACAATAACTTTCCTTTATAACCGAAGTAATCATTTTATCTAGTATTTGCTCCAACAAATAATATTGAAAAATAGAAAATTCAAGTATAGCAAAGTTTATGGTAATTGATATTAGGGGTTTTCTGTTTCATCCCACCCGCTTTCCGGAATTTTCTCCCTTCCGGCTTACTGTCGCTCCACAGACTGACAATCTGGCCTTGGCTAATTCCCAGAATGAAACTTTTAGGGGTAATCCCTTCGTAGTTGCCTTTCGTGTTCAGTACCTAGAAAAAATTAACTATACATTGTGGGCCGCTAAAGATTGCCCACAGAACTAATCAAAAATCAGAACATCACTCAATATATAGATATACCAGAACTTACAGAAGGGCCATTATTATAGTAATAGTATAAGTATTTAAAATAATGACCAAAAATACATCATATAGCTGGACTTTGAGATTTTTAACCGGAAAATGACTCCAAACCTAGTAGTAGCAAAGGAAATACCTGCAAGAACTAAAAATAGCTAAAGCCTAGGTAGGGCTTGCTGAAAAAGTCTTTTTCAGGAGTAGGGGACCCACCCCTCACATCTCTCAGGAGGAGAAGTAGGAACCTTTCCCTACGCGACATGAAAGGCATTTTTGTTATGCAACGTCCCTAGAGAGGAACGGGGGATTGGCAGAAGAGATAGTTGGATATATTTGTCTCTTCATTTTTATGCCATGGGAGTACCCGAAATCTTAACTTTTTTAGCCTTTTACCAGCAAAAAGCTAGTACTTTTTGCCACCCAAATCAGGCTAAAGCTTTGATATGTCAATGCTTTTATGATTAATCAGCAAACCCTAGATAGATCAAGAAAACTATTAATTTAAGATCAAAATATTACTATAATCAGGTTTGGCCCTTATTTTTAACCTATTTTTTCTCAAAGTCCAGATAGAACCTATTTGGGATCTTTTTTCGGCGATTAGGCGATCGCCAATCTCTAATATCAATTACCATAAACTTTTTTGCTATACTTGGGTTTTCTATTTCTCAATATTATTTGTTGGAGTAAATACTCGATATTATTGGTAACTTCGGTGATCAAGGAAAGTTATTTTTGCAAGATTTCAAGTTAAACTATCGCCAAAACCATCAAAGTTAGAGAAAGAGAATTTGGGAAAAAAAGGGTTTGTTCCAGTAAAAGCCAGATAGGTAATAGAAAGAACCAATTCCTGGATGGAGAGGTGTAAAAGCTTAAGTAAAAACTTTGAAAGGACTCTTCATAACCCTAAAGCTAAGATTCATCTCTGTTTTATTCGACTAATGCTTAAGAGCATGGAGTTGGCGGAGGATGGTGGCGGCAGCTATATCGCCTAGTTTTTCACAGATACCAAATGGGTTCTATATAGCGCTACTGCGTAAGTCCTGAACATTTAAAGACTATAGTAATATGTAAATATGTGAGCCGTTATTTACCCTCATTGCTATACCTCCTCTGTAATTGCCATATATTTTTTCTGTTCTCTTGATATTTTGTGTACCTGCTGATAAAAAGCCCGCACTATTGATTATAGTGCGGATGAAATATCTCATATCATGTCTGGTAGCATCGTTTGTGCATAAAATTAAGTCATTCTTGGAAAAAACCTTTCTGTCTTCTATCTTCTGCCCTCTGCCAACATCCACCAAAGCATAAGTATTCAGGCGGACATGATATTAATGATTTCGATAATCTATGTTAAGAAGTTAAAAAGTATAGTTGATAACCTCTCGTGCCAGAAGGTAAGGAAATTTCTACTGTTCCGTACATCTTCGGCTGGATAGGAATATAAGGATTATTAGCTATCATTTTGCTGATGTTCATAGTTCACTATCCAATTTGCCAATTCTTCTTCTGTAATCGTTCGCGTACTAAGTTGTAGACGAGAATGAAACTTTAAACCCAAATTTTTGGGAAGTTTTATAACTAAGAACTACAACTAGGAATATATGAATTAGAAGGTGTATAGATATTACTATCTCGATCATTGAGCCAGCTTAATAATTCTTTTTTTGTGATTGTTGCTTCATTAAATTGTGGGCAAGGTGGAAAAGCAATCACTACCGTCAAAACATTAGGACTATTAGGGGTAGGATCTTGAATAGATCCATTAGTGATAGTAGCATCAGTTTTAAATACTACTATGCCCAACTGAATATCATCCTTATTAAAAATCGGAAACTGATAAATACTTGTGCTTTTATCTTTGACATCAGAAAAAACTTGACTCAGAAATTCACCATATTTAGTCTGGTCTTGAGGTTTTGCACCCATTAATTTTGCTAAAGAAGGCAATTTATCTGCAAAAGTAGGATTTTCTAGCTGATCAAAATCTTTTGTAGGGTTTTGAAACCAGTGTCTAGCTTGTCTTGCCAAAGGATCTGATTCTGCATATAACCATATATAGGAAATAATTTGAGAAATCATCTTTGTTTGAGCTAGCATATATCGAAGAACTGAGCCTTGAATTAGCTTGTCAGAGTTTAACTTTTCTAAGAACTGCTTTTCAGGTAACTCTGATAACTTTTGCGGGTTACTTTCACACAAATTTTCGGAGGATAATACCATAGTGCACCTATCTGATAGTTGTTTATTGCAGTTGAACAATCTTCTTTCTCTCAGAGAGAATTCAATTATTAACTAAGTTGACAGGAAAATTTGTCGCCATCTAACAAAATGTAAATAATCCCTCAACTCAAATATTGAAATATTTAGAGTAGGTTGGGACTAGTATACAAATACTCAATATAGTTAAATAGTTAAGCTTTTTTAAGTTAAGCTTTTTTATACCTATCTACTTAGGTTTAATATAGTAATCCTAAATGATCTAAGAGAAAGTATTATATGTAGTCGCAAGTATTATGTTTAGTCTATCTAAACCCTAAATAATTTTACTTTTCCATGATACCTCATTGATATTCAAATTCAGGAGAGCAGAAAGCAGAAGGAACAAAAGTTTAAGCTATTTTACACAAGTCCAGTGATTTTACAAATGATTTAGGATTCCTATATGTCTAATGGAACTTATACCATTTCTCCAAAGTCTTGTTATCCTTGGAAGATCACAAAATTGCTTTTATTCATAACCGAAGTTACTAAATCAGGACTTACGCCACGGCACTAATTGTAGTGGTAATATCTTGAAAAATACGAATTTATACACCATATATAGCGGTACTGCGTAAGTCCTGTAAATATCAAGCATTTGCTCGAAGTAATAATATTTAGAAATATAAAATTAAATATAGCCCACATCCCGCACTTCATTATGTAGTAAAAAAAATACATGAATTATCATCAGAATTTGAGTCAACAAATTAAACAAATTAATTCTATAGAACACAAAAAATCAGTGGCATGAGTATTTTTGGCAAACCAGGGAAGTCTCTTGGCAGCAGAAAATACAGGAGGAACTACACTCCTGATCGGACTTACGCAATGGCACTAATTGTAGTGGCAATTTTGGGAAAATGATAAATTTATGCGCCATATATAGCGGCACTGCGTAAGTCCTGAGTAATAACAGAGGCTGTAATCCTCATTCTCCGTTAAAAATAACCGTGTAGTATATTTGAAATGCAAAATGTGGGTTGAAAGACTTTTATTGAAGCTTTGGATGCTTTTCGTACAGCAATGCCTTTCCGTTTTTTCGGTTGGTTAATTGAAAACATGAACGTATCTCCCTCTTATAGAGCGGGTTTAGGCTATATTTGGGCGGAAAAATTTTGTAATACCAATTTGATAAATATTTGCTACAAAAAGGTCATCTTAATCAGATATGCTTAAAAATAGCTGCTCGAATTTATTTTAGATAGCTTTATCTATTCGTTTTTCTGTTTTTTCTATTTTTCCCTCTTCTTCCTTCTTTCTTCTTCCTTGCTTACACCATCTGTAACAAGCATTTATATATAAAATTGGCATAAGTCCCATTAGTAAGGATTATATAGAAATACTAAATAGGTCGTAATAGATATAATAGTAATAATAACATCTCTAGTCAAAAGACAAAAAATGAATATTATAGATGAACTAGATAATTGTATTAATCAAACATGCATAGGCCAAATAAATTAGCTGCAAGCTAAAAATTTCATCAGACAATTCTATCATCTTTGCAGTTCTTTGAAAGCAGTTAAGTGGCTATTTAAGTTTTTTGCGGATGGTCAAATCTTTGATTTCCCAAAACTTTTTCAGTATGGAATTTTGCCACAACTGCTATATAGCGGTAATGCGTAAGTTCTGCTTTTAATTATTCATCAACTTTCAACCCCTTGCATAAAAAATATTCACATTTCATATCACCATTTTCTTGAGTTTGATAAATTTCTAATTCTGTTTCAGAAACTGCTTCAAATAAGAAACGTTCCCCAGGAAAAACTATACGTTCCCAATATTTATTTTCAGGATTACTGATCCTAGCGATCTGCATCTTACAAGTAGTATTTCCATAGAAACAGAGAATTTTTTGGCTCTCTTCTTTTGGTAGTTTATCTAGCGATCTAGTCACAATGTCTAAATTCCCTCTAAAGTTTTTCCTGCTAATTAGCAACCAGACTTAATTTTGATATCTTTGAGTGCCAATACTATAATTATAAGCTAACAGAGATTGCTTAAGTATATTTTTAATTACTTTTTTTAAATAAAATTAATTTTACTTAAGTTTTCCACTGTCAACCTCTGGGCTATTGTATTTAATTTTTGTTTATCTCTATTGACAAATTGAATTTCATGTAAGTTGCCTCAAAAAAATGGGCGATCGCTCTTGATATTTAATTATTTTTTCAAGTTTTCTTAATAGTTGACTTTATAGATGCTAAATCCTTTGCGGAATAAATCTAAGCATAGTTGACTTTTTATTCAAATAAAATTAGCCATAACTTTTTGTGATCATAATTTATTCAAATGATTACTAACAAGTTTATGTACAAATAATTTTGTATGCCTACTTACTAATAAAATTACTAATTTTGCTAAATAATGTTGATAACACAGTATTAGAGAACAAAAAACCTTCAGGATCAGTCAATCTCAAATATCCCTCTATCGGAAGTTTTTGGTTATTAGAAAAATGGGTTGCTACACCTTTTGAATTAATAAACTCTACCCATCCTAACTGTTGATAGGGTTGTAAATAGATTAATAATTTTTCTACAGTTTCTTGACCAAACTGCTGCGATAACATTACCAAATTTACCCCTTCTGCCAAGCGGAATCTTAACATAAGTGTTTCTAATAAAAAATCCTGATGGGATGTATCAATACCCTGATTTTCTAGACTATCACCTTGAAACGATAGCAACCATTGATAATATTCTTTCCGCGTGGGCGGTCTGGTAAATCTTCGCCCTTCTAAATAGCTGGCTGCACCCATACCAAAGCCATAATAAGAATGATTTTCCCAGTAAACTCGATTGTGGTGACACTGATAACCAGGCTTAGCATAATTCGATATTTCGTAATGTTCATATCCTGAAATTGATATCAATTGCTGTGCCATTCGATACATTTGAGCTGCTGTTTCATCTGTAGGCAAAGGAGCATCACCTGGTTGATAATAACGTCCAAAAACTGTAACTGGTTCTAATACAAGGTCATAACTGGATATATGAGTTGGGGAAATAGCTATTCCGGTTTCCAAAGACGTTCGCCATTGTTCTAAAGTTTGGTGTGGCAGTCCTGAAATTAAATCAATACTGAAGTTAATAATTCCTACTTGATGCAATGTGTTTATTGCTTTGTAAATATCTAATACATTGTGCGATCGCCCACAAATCTGTAATAAATCATCTTGAAATGCTTGTACTCCCAGACTGACTCGATTTACTCCCAGGGATTTATATCCTTCCACTTGTTTCAAGTCAAAAGTTCCGGGGTCCATTTCTATAGAAATTTCAGCATTGGCCACAATTCCAAATTTTTGTTCTAGGGTATCTAAAATCAAACTTAATTGACCCACTGACAATAGGGAAGGAGTGCCACCCCCAAAAAAAATTGTTTTTAAGGGCTGAGAAAAAGATTTTGTAATATTTATTTCGTTACAAAGTACCTCCACATATTCTTGAATTGGAGAAAAATTATCACCTTTTTTACCATTACCTACTACAGAAATTGGAAAATCACAATAATAGCATCGCCATCGGCAAAAAGGGATATGGACATAAGCCGAACTAGGAATGGAATAATTTTCGATTGGCCTTTTCACTATTAATTCACTATATTAAGAGTTACAAATTACATCATTTATAAAAATATTTTAAACAATTATGAATTTAATGAGGAGTAGTAGTAGGGTAAATTAGATAAATAGTATTTTTTATCGAAAAGAAATATTACTTAAATAATAAAGTAAAAAAAAGCAATTGCATTATGCCCCACAGCATAGTTTGTCTATCAAATCAAGTTAAAACTGGAAGAAACACTTCTAACTCGTGAATTCTAGACTCTGGCTTCTGTTAAGACTAGTAGAGTGTATTTCACTTTACAATATGAAAAGCGTCAGAATAATACCAATTACCATAAACATAGAATGGTAACTTCGGTTATAAAGGAAAGTTATTTTTGTCAGCTTTTAAGCATAGCAGGACTTTTGAGAATTTGTATAACACACCGAAAATTGATATTATAGATAGTGCGTTACATTTCATTAACATACAGGACTAGACTTAGGAACTCAAGTGCTTTATTTATAAGATTATTTAATTGATTTAGTATAAGTGTTTCACTATTTTTCTTAAGTCTTAGTAAGAATACATACGTTAAATAGAGTTTAAGGTAAAAATAGTTACATTATTTTGGCTTTAAGATAAATTTTGTACTTCAGGAGGAACTTTAAAGCAAAGGCAGCATTATTAATTTTTGACAAATTCTAATGAGTTTAAAATCTAATAATAAAGAGAAGCTTAAAGAATAGCAAATCAACTGTATAGATATAATAGAAGCAACATTGAACAGCCCAAAATTATGGTTCTTAATCATTATTTTATTGGTTAGTACCTCATTAGAGAAACATCTCTATATAAAATAAAAAAACAAACTAAAAAAAATGCTTGATGTAATCATTATCATTTCATTTGTACTTGCTGGAGCGGGAATAGGTTTCTATAGTATAGAACTACTTCCACCTAATGTACTACTAGAAGTTACTAACATCGAAGGTTTACGTTCAGTATTATCTGCTTTCACTTCTTTGATTGGGTTTGTAGTGGGATTGGTATTTCAAACTACATATCGGCGATTGGAAGTAAAAGTCAGACAAATGTCTGTAGATTTATTATTAACTCGGGCTATAGGATTAGTCATGGGATTATTAGTAGCTAACTTAATGCTGGCGCCACTGTTTTTACTGCCTATTCCCGATGAGTTTAGTTTTATTAAACCTCTTGTGGCAGTTTTAGGCAGCATGATGTTAGGTTTTACTGGAGTTAGTGTTGCTGATACTCATGGTCGTGGTTTTTTACGGTTAATTAATCCTCACAGTCTGGATGCAGTATTAGTAGCTGAAGGTACTCTCAAACCTTCTACTACTAAGATTTTGGATACTAGCTGTATTATTGATGGTAGAATAGAAAATTTGTTGGAGACAGGTTTTCTGGAGGGTCAAATTCTGGTACCACAATTTGTTTTACAAGAATTACAACTTATTGCTGATGCTTCTAATGATCAAAAAAGAGTCAGAGGTAGACGAGGGTTAGATATTTTAAATAGACTTAAAGAGGTTTATACTTCTCAGATTCAAATCCATTTTGCAGACTATGAAGAAATTTCTACTGTGGATGCGAAGTTGATTCATTTTGCTCTGGAAATTAATGGTACTTTACTGACGAATGACTACAATTTATCTAAGGTTGCTAGTTTACAAAAGGTGCCTGTTCTCAATATTAATGACCTAACTCAAGCGGTACGACCAAATTATTTGCCTGGTGATACTATTGAAATCAAGATTCGCAAGGAGGGTAAAGAACCTTCTCAAGGTATTGGTTATTTAGATGACGGTACGATGGTTGTTGTGGAGTCTGGTAGTGAACATGTTGGTGATGAGGTACGAGTTATTGTTACCAGCTCTTTACAAACTTCTGCGGGCAGAATGATTTTTGCTCGTACTCAAGAGTCGGCGATCGCCTAATCAAGTTAAAAGTTCAAGCTCAAAAATTTGATTAGAGAGATAAAGCGAACTGAGAGCTTGTGACTGTTACCTGTTATCAAGAGGAAAGCAAACCTTTGGTTTATTAGCTTGAAAGTAGAGACAGCAACCATAATTACATCTAATGTTCTAACTGTGGCTTGAGTTATGATAGAGACTTAAATGCTAGCTTGAATCTAGCTAGCTATGGCGGTCACTTTGACTGTGAGCTTGTGGACTCGATAACGCCGACGTTGCCAGGTAGAAGCAGTAATAGAGCAGACTCTTCAAAAATCTATGATTTTACAGATAGTTGTAGGTTTTAAGAACGGTAAAACTTAATTGGGCCAAGACTTATATATAAGCAGATAGAGACTTTAATGGTGCTGTAAATTAAAAAAACTCAGAACTTACGCAAAGGCAACAACTGTAGTGCAAAAGTTTCAAATAATTACCGATCAGCACTATATATAGCGGCACCGCGTAAGTCCTGAAACTATCTAATAGCTTTAGTTCCAAGGGATTTGAAGCCTGCTATTGAAGATCAGCTACAGACTGCGCTCAGTGGTCTTCTGTCAAACAGGAAGCTAGCTCCAAAGCTTATGCAATTCCATGGGTAAGTTTGGGTAAGTTTAGTCTAAAGTCATCTATAGTTTTACAGAATCTAAAAATGAATAATCAACGGTTAATTATTTTTACTCGTTATCCGAAACCAGGAACAACAAAAACACGGTTAATTGCTGCTTTGGGAGCTGAAGGTGCAGCAAATATACAGTCTCAGATGACTAAGATAACTATCACAAAAGCTAAGAAGTTATCTAATATGATGTCGTTGTTAGTTGAAGTCCGATTTGCTGGGGGCAATTTACAATTAATGAAAAACTGGTTAAGAGATGATTTGGAGCTTGATTTAAAATATCAAGAACAGGGTACAGGTGATTTAGGTGAACGTATAACAAGAGCTTTTGAATCTGCTTTTAATCAAGGGGTGAAGTCTGTAGTAGTTATTGGTACAGACTGCCCAAGTTTAACTCATGAGATTATGTTGGAAGCTTTTACTAAATTAACTAAATCTGATGTAATAATTGGTCCGGCAACAGATGGAGGTTATTATCTAATTGGCCTCAAAAAAATTATTCCAGAGTTGTTTCAAGGAATTAATTGGGGAACTTCTGAGGTATTGTCAAAAACTGTGGCGATCGCTCAAAATCTTAATTTAGCTATTGACTATTTACCTGAACTTTCTGATATTGACCGTCCAGAAGACCTAGAAAAATTACAATGTCAGGACTTAGGTAGTACCGCTATATATGGCGCATAAATTTGTCATTTTCAAGGTATTGCCACTACGGTTAGTACTGTTCTGTCATTCCTGAATATTAAATTAATGAGGACTTACCCATGAACGCTATTGGTAGGGTGTGTTTTGCTGACGTCAAGCTGCCCTAACCCTTCGCGACATGAAAAGTACACTTCGTAACGCACCAAGGTTCTATATATAGTACCTTGGCCTAAGTCCTGAGGGTCAGATAACGAGTCATGGTAGTCGCCGATAGAATTCAGAGTTTTTCGTTAATACATAATTTGCTGCTTGATTAAAATCAGTTTCAGATTCCTGTAACCAAGTCAGCAATTTTTGATTCTAGGATTTTCTCTGGTGAGATATCCTGTTCCTTGACAATTTCTTGGAGTTGTTGGTATTGTTCTGATGAGAGTTTTATGGTGATTTGGTTCATGGGTTTTTCCTTTTGTTAGAGTTGACCTTTGAATGCGCGTTGTCATACCCAGGACTTACGCAAAGGCACTAATTATAGTTTAAATATCTGAAAAATTTATCAAAAAACACCATATATAGCGGCACTACGTAAGCCATGATAGCAATTCTCAAAAGTCATGCTATACTTAAAAGCTTGCAAAAATAACTTTCCTTTATAACCGAAGTTACAATTCTAAATATTATTTGCTCCAACAAATAATATTTAGAAATAGAAAATCCAAGTATAGTAAAATTTATGGTAATGGGTCTAAGTCCTAGCTAATAGCTAAGTACTGTTAGGGCAGTATGTCACACAAAATGCTTATATAAGTTCCCTTGCTAAAAAATTGATGAGTAGTATTTCGATTATTATTCCCGTGTTAAATGAAATTGGTACGATCGCCCAAATTATTTCCACAGCTCAAACAGGAAAAAATGTAGAAATAATTGTGGTTGATGGTGGCAGTAATGATGGTACTATTGAAGTCGTTAAGTCTTTAGATGTTAAACTTATTTATTCTCCTCCCGGTCGTAGTGTTCAAATGAATTCTGGGGCAAAGATAGCAACGGGAAATATTCTTTTGTTTCTTCATGGAGATACTTTTTTACCATTAAATTTTGACGAATTATTAAGAGAAATTATAGCTAAACCGAATATTATTGCAGGTGCTTTTAAATTAGGTATTAGAGGAAGAAAAAGAAGTTTACGAATAGTTGAGATCATGGTAAATTGGCGATCATGTTATTGGCAAATGCCTTATGGAGACCAAGGAATTTTTCTGTCGGCTAAAGTATTTGAAGAAGTTGGTGGTTTCCCAGAGATACCAATTATGGAAGATTTTGAGTTGATCCGAAAGTTAAGGAAAAGAGGGCGAATTTCAATTGTATCAAAACCAGTATTAACTTCTGGTCGTCGGTGGCAGAAGTTAGGAATATTTAAAACTACTCTAATTAATCAAGTGGTAATCATTACTTACTTACTTGGGGTGTCTCCAAAGAGATTAGCCCAATGGTATCGTAGTCATCTTAAGTAGGGCTGGCTAATTAAATATCAAAGCATTGACAAATAAAGTCTAAAGCCTTTTTAGGATTGAGAAAAGTGCTTATTTTCACTCTCTTTGTGCAACAAAGCCCAGTAGAAACCTAAATAAGATTAACTTTTCTAAAGTTGAAGACCAATTTTGAGATTAAAATACACCTATCTCCTAAAATAAGAGCTTAATATACTCCAATCCAGAGGAAAGAATAAATATGACACAAGCGACAGATTCAGGATTTGTTCAACCCTACAAAGGAGACCCTTTCGTAGGTCATTTATCCACTCCCATCAGTGATTCTGACTTTACCAGAGCATTTATCGGTAACTTGCCTATTTATCGCCGAGGTCTATCTCCAATTCTACGTGGTCTAGAAGTAGGCATGGCTCACGGTTATTTTATAGTTGGCCCTTGGGCAAAACTTGGTCCATTAAGGGATTCTGCAGTTGCTAACTTAGGTGGACTAATTTCCACGATCGCTTTAATTTTAATCGCTACCATTTGTCTATCTACTTATGGCCTAGTTTCTTTCCAAGGAGAAAGTGCTGAAGGAGCAGACCCATTAAAAACTTCTGAAGGCTGGAGTCAATTTACTGGTGGTTTCTTCATCGGTGCAATGGGTGGTGCCATTGTTGCTTTCTTCCTACTCGAAAATTTTGAGCTTGTAGACTCAATGTTCCGAGGTTTTGTTAATAACTAAATACCTCATATCAGTTATCAGTATCTCGGACTGAAGCTAGAGATTTGAAAACTGAAATTTATTTTTTCTAATCCCCTATCCAAGGGGCTAAATTAGGCGATCGCCTACTTTTAAATTGTGTAATTGAAGGAGAATTTGAAATGACTGGTTCTTATGCAGCATCTTACTTACCTTGGATTTTAATTCCTGTAGTTACCTGGTTAATGCCAATTGTAGTTATGGGTTTATTGTTCGTCTATATTGAGAGTGATGCTTAGTTTAGTTATTAGTTATTAGTTATCAGTTAATAGCACATCCGACTGAAACTAGAGACTTGAAATCCTGTTAAAAGCTCCCCCTTTCAAAGGTAGACTACAGCAGGGATGTTCCATGGAACGTCCCTATATTATTGTAGTTGTGATTTGACATCCTCCCCGGCCTAAAGGCACTGGGTAACAACCAAGCCGTAGCTCCTCGGTGGGTTGACGTTTCACAGGCTGCCACTACTTTGGCAGTAGTCTTACACTTGCCTCCACGTCCGTTTAAAGTCTCGGTATGCCCACCCGCGACTAATATACTTCTTGTGAACTAAGAAGCGTCATAACATAACTTGTGAAAAAAAATCAACTAAAAAGTCGCCCGCTTATGGGCGAGGCTTTAAACCCAATTTTTCGGTAAGCTAATAGGAGTTACGCATTGACAGAAAATCCCAAATCTGTCAATGCTAAATTTAGTATTTTTTCAGACATTTGGCCAATTTTTCATAGGCGATCGCCTATGAAAGATAACTGTCAAAGCAAAATCGTTAATGGTTAGAATGCACGATATTCGTTAAATCACATTAATTAAAATTTGTCAATGCATAAGTCCTAGCTAATACCAATTATAGCAATGAGCGCTCACATATTTACATATTACTATCGTCTTAAAAATGTAATACAAATTCAGCTAGTATTACCAATACTTTCAGATATATTACATTAGTAGCCATTTGTACCATGTAAACATACAAGCGCACGTTGCCATACCATAAACTTTGCTATACTTTGATTCTATATTTTTAAATATTACTTGTTGTAGCAAATACTCGATAAAATGGTAACTTCGGTTATAAAGGAAAGTTATTTTTGCCAGTTTCTAAGTATTGCAATACTTTTAAGAATTGGTATTATTTGGTACTATAAGTGATAATGTAAACAGTGAAAATATTCGTCTATCATACCCCAGAAGAAACTCCCACCGAGAATATGCCAGACTGCGCGATCGCAGTTGATGTCCTCAGAGCAACAACAACAATGGCTACAGCTATCTACGCAGGTGCAGAAGCAGTACAAGTATTTAGCGACATTGAAGAATTAATGACG
>JAKQYF010000230.1 GCA_023356535.1 Trichodesmium sp. MAG_R03
CGTAAATATCGTCGTCTAGTTGTACGATGGGAACGTATTTCTGCTTGCTTTGATGCTTTTTTAGCGATCGCCACTATACATATTTGGATTAATCGCATATTATTAGTGGGATAGGTTCATGCAACGTCCCTCTGTTGTTGTGGATTTCTTGGTGTAAAATTAGATTTATCAATTCGTGAGTGGGAATGTATTAATTGTGGTGCGAAACATGGTCGCGTAGGGTCAGATCGTTCTATCGAGACGAAAATGCAGCAAGAAATATATTAGTCGCGGGTGGGCAATCTGAGACTTTAAATGGACAGGTCGCTAAGCTGCCAGACTACTGCCAAAGTAGCAGCAGCCTGTGAGATGTCAACCCGCATCGGAGCTACGGCTCGGTTGTTACCCAGTGCTTTTAGGCCGGGGAAGATGTCAAAAGGTGTAGGGTATCTGATTTTTTGGTTGAAGATTACTTTTAACTTTTAACTTTTAACTTTTAACTTTTAACTTTTAACTAAATGAATCCCTTACTTAGTATAGAAAATCTACGAGTAGCTTATCCCGAAAAACGTAGAAAATATCATTGGGCAGTAAATAATGTTTCCCTAAAGCTGCAACCTGGTGAAAAATTAGGATTAGTGGGAGAATCTGGATGTGGTAAATCTACCCTGGGACGTGCTGCTATGAGATTATTACCCAAGTCAGTACAAGTTGAGGGGTCTGTCACCTTCGGGGGGAAATCCGTGTTTAGGATGAACCCTTCTCAACTCAGAAAATTTCGTGGTGAGGCAATAGCATTAGTTTTTCAAGACCCCATGACTCGCCTTGATCCATTAATGACTATTGGAGATCATTGTTTAGAAACTATTATTGCACATCAATTCTATCTATCTAAATCTCAGGCAGAACAAAAATCTATAGAAACTCTAGAAACTGTTAAGATTCCTGCTAGTCGTTGGTCTCAATATCCTCATGAATTTAGTGGGGGAATGCGACAAAGGGTGGCAATCGCCTTAGCACTTTTACTTGACCCCAAATTAATAGTAGCTGACGAACCTACTACCAGCTTAGATGTAACTATAGCATCTCAAATTTTGCAAGAGCTAACTAAACTTTGCCAAGAACGTCAGACTTCCCTGTTACTAATTTCTCATGATTTGGCAATGGTGGCAGAACATTGTGACTATATTGCTGTAATGTATGGGGGTGAAATAGTAGAAATAGGTGCAATTAAACAAATTCTCCAGAACCCTCAACATGAATATACCAAATCTCTGTTTGCTGCGGCTTTACATATTCAAGTAATTGAATCTACTCTTCCTCAAATTCAACTAAAAAAATCTGAAGAAATAACAGTTGCTAAAACAGTTAAACCTATTTTGCAAATCAAAGATTTAGTTAAACATTACACTTTAGAAAGTAATTTTATAGAACAGTTATTATTTTCTGGCAAAAGCAAACTTATTAAAGCAGTTGATGGAGTCAATTTAAATCTTTATTCAGGAGAAATCTTAGGATTAGTCGGAGAATCTGGTTCTGGCAAAAGTACTTTATCTCGAACTATTTTACAATTAATCAAACCTACTTATGGGTCAGTTAAATTTCAAGGCACAAACTTAACTACCCTATCACACTCCGCCTTACAAACTTACCGTCGGGAAATGCAAATGATATTTCAAGACCCCCTTGCCTGTCTTAACCCTATGATGACTGTTAACCAGATAGTAGCTGATCCCCTATTTATCCATGATTTGGCTAGCACAAAGGAAGCTAAAATTCAAGTTGAGGAAATGTTGGAAAAAGTAGGCTTGACTCCAGTAGTAGAATATGGTATCAGATACCCCTCAGAATTATCAGGAGGACAACAACAAAGAGTTGCTATTGCCAGAGCATTAATTACAAATCCAAAACTAATTATTTGTGATGAACCTGTGAGTATGTTAGACGCTACTATTCAAACTCAAGTTTTGGACTTGATGTTGGAATTGAAGAAAGAATTAAATTTAACTTATTTATTTATTACCCATGACTTATGGGTGGCTAGATTTATTTGTGACAGAATTGCTGTTATGAATAGTGGCAAAATTGTGGAGCAGGGTAAAACAGAAGAGATATTTAATTCTCCACAACATTCTTATACTCAGACATTGTTAAGTGCAGCGCCTTTATTGCAGAAGTAAGAAGTAAGAAGAAAGAAGGGAAGAAATAACTAGTTTATAGCCGACATTCTGCAGGTCTTCATATATCTTTATGTATATTTACATTTACAAAGAAACTTATATAAACAACCTTCATTCTAGAACTCAATATCAATAAAATTTATCAATGGCTAATTTTTTATGATAAAATTAGTTACAATTCTTTATAAAGCGTGAAAATCGATTCCCATAGCTATAAAGCTTTCAGGGAGAGAATTCAGGGCGATAGATTAATAACACTTATCAATTTAATGTTAAGAAGTGCGGAATGTGAGTTATAGGATTAGGTCAACTATTTTTAGTTTTTTGGTAAAACAACCATCCTGCTTCTTACAAGTTAGGATCTTGTGTTACAAATGCAGGTAAATATTATCGAATTTTTTCATCAAATTTTAAATCAGAAACGGTCAGAAATATCGCCAGTTATTGGAGTGCTAGACAGTGGGAAGTTATGCCAATAACTATTGCTAGCTAAGGCTTACAGCGATCTTAATGTGAGAAACTCTCAAGATTGAACTATAAGTGCTGTAAGGCAGTTCCTGTAATACTTTCAGTATTTAAAGCAAATAATTTTTTAGGAGAACTTTGTACTCTCCAGTGGAGTGGATGATTACCGAAAAATTGGGTTTAAAGCCTCGCCCATAAGCGGGCGACTTTTTAGTTGATTTTTTTCACAGGTCATGTTATCATGGTTTTTAGTTCACAGGAAATATATTAGTCGCGGGTGGGCAATCCGAGACAAAAAATGGACGGGTCGGCAAGTGTAAGACTACTGCCAAAGTAGCGGCAGCCGGTAAAACGTCAACCCGCATCGGAGCTACGGCTCGGTTGTTACCCAGTTCCTTTAGGCCGGGGAGGATGTCAAGATTAATTATATCTCTAACCTTTTGGTGCAAAATTAACAGTTACTTTAATTTTTTGTGGACCAATACTTCTATAGGGACAGAGTATATTTTTCACTCTAAATCAAGAATTAAACCATCTTTCTCAAGTCACACTTTAGCTATGTCAGCTTGTTTCAAGAGGAAACAAAACTTACTCTGGTTTTACCCACCCCTTAACAATAGCCATGACAATGTTGACGTAGGAGTTGTCTAGAACTTCTTCGATAACTGCCTCACCACCAGCTTGTAACGCACTAACAACCCGATGCTTTAAGCTAGGTGTAGTTAAAATATTAACACAAGCAATCAAGTCATCCTCGTTAGCATCAGGGTTAGCCTCCTCTAACTGCTTTAGGAGTTGTTGAATTTCTTTTGCTGCCTCAGCTAAACTCTGCTTTTCCTTAGACTGATATTGATACATTTTATTATTATCTGCACGAAAGTTTTTCCCTACAGCAATAGCTTGCCCAACATGGAAAGTATCTCCCATACCCTCTCCTTTTATATCACCTTTTACATCCACTAATAACGAAGTGTCTTGATCGTTCTTAAAAAGCTTGACAAATGTCCAACCAAGAAGTTCTGTGTAACCGAAGGAAACAGCAGCATTTACAAGATTTCCAGCAAAAGGAATAAAACCAAGTATGGCTTTGACTCCAAAAGCACCAACACCAACTCCAGCAGCAGAGGCAAGTAATGCTGCTGCTGTATTTTTATTCAACTTTCTTCCAAATACTTCTCCTAATTGAACAATCATTCCAATGTGTATAGTTATCAAAACAGGAGTATCTAAAGCCAAAACTGCTCCTTGAGCCAATGCACCAGAGGCCGCTCCTGCACTTACTGAAGCAGCATGAATAATAGCTTCAAGCTTTGAAAAGTCGTCGTTCTTTAAAAAAGGTCGTACCTCTTCTTTAATAGGGTCAGTTTTTTCCTGATAGAACCTGCGTGCTTTTTCTACAGTTTCTTCTATAGAAGGCTGCACCTTTTCCTTAATTGTTTCTACTTTGTCCTTGTAGAATTTGCGCCCTTTGTTTATCCAATCACCCACGCTCATACTTATGAATAACTCCAGTGTATTACAAAAGTTTTTTGATTGCCAAAGCGAGAGACACCAGCAGGAAATTTAGCTTCTTTGTTTCCCATCCAAAACCTATGAACTTATGCAAGAAAAAAATCTTTTTAATTCTTGCTCCTGAGCTTGGTATATTGGTAAGGTAGACTGTTTTTCAGAAGCTTAATCATAGAAAAAGTCATTCTTTACCAAACGCCCACTTTCAGATTTATGCTTCACAATTTTAGTATACTTTCAATGCAATGGTGACTCTTTCCGGAAAAACTAGCAAAAGAATTATTTAAAAGAACAAATCCTTACATTAAAAATCCTTGCGAAGGATTATATTGTGTTGGTTGAAACGAGAGATTGAGATTTTATAAATATTTTCCTGGTCAAAAATTTGATTGGTACTATACTATGATGGTTACTATCAAGGTGAAGGATCAAGATCAAGAAATTTAACTCAAAAAGAACCTGATCGCTACTAGACAAATACTCCAGAGCCGGTCGCCAAGAAACTTGTAGGATAGATGGCGCCTTTAGATGAAGGCCGTAAATGGCTACAGTAAAACTTGAGCAGCACAAGCTATAGGTTGTGATTCCTGCCCAATGATAGGTTTTGATCTTGACAAAGTAGCAGAACTAATTAACTCACCCCAAGACCATGTAATAGGTCCTATGGTAGCCATTGGCCAAAAAGTCAAAGACGCTTGGCCAAAACCAGGACAATTACCATTAAGTGAATTGGTTATCAAAAACAACTTCTAAAAGGAAACTAGATCGAATCGTCCGCGATCTCTAGGGGTAAACAGCCGTTTGTACCTACTCAATATGGAGCTTCTGCGTAAGTCTTGTTACTATAAACTAAATCTCTCCGCCCCACACTGAAAACCATAAGTGGCAGTGTGGGGCATATAGTTTAATAATGTAGTAGTGTAGCCACAAAAAATAATAAACATGATTAGCACTAACTTTCTAGCTGACACTGACCCCTTAGTAGCAGAACTAATTCAAAAAGAATACGGACGGCAACAAGACCACCTAGAACTAATTGCCAGTGAAAACTTTACCTCACCCGCAGTAATGGCCGCCCAAGGTTCCGTACTCACCAACAAATATGCTGAAGGTCTACCAGGTAAACGTTACTATGGCGGATGTGAATTTATAGACGAAATCGAACAAATAGCTATAGACCGTGCCAAACAATTATTTGGAGCTGCCCATGCAAATGTACAACCCCATGCTGGAGCACAGGCCAACCTTGCCGTGTTCCTCACTTTGTTACAACCAGGGGATAGCATCATGGGAATGGACTTATCCCATGGTGGACATTTGACTCACGGTTCCCCAGTTAATATTTCTGGTAAATGGTTCAAGGTTCATCATTATGGTGTAAGTCAGGAAACAGAGATTATAGATTATGACCAAGTTCTAGAATTGGCAAAGGAACATAAACCAAAGTTGCTGATTTGTGGTTATTCTGCCTATTCTCAGATAATTGATTTTGAGAAGTTCCGGGCGATCGCCGATCAAGTAGGAGCTTATTTATTAGCAGACATTGCTCATATTGCTGGGTTAGTAGCAACAGGCCATCATCCTAACCCAGTCCCATACTGTGACGTAGTAACAACTACCACCCATAAAACTTTAAGGGGGCCACGAGGTGGTTTAATCCTTACCCAGAAGCCAGAACTAGGGAAAAAGCTAGACAAAGCAGTGTTTCCCGGAACTCAAGGTGGTCCATTAGAACACGTTATTGCAGCTAAAGCAGTCGCATTTGGAGAAGCTTTAAAACCAGAATTCAAAACTTATTCCGGCCATGTTATAGAAAATGCTGCTGCCTTAGCAACCCAACTACAAGAACGGGAATTGAAAATAGTTTCTGGTGGTACGAAAAATCACGTTATGCTAGTGGATCTAAGATCAGTAAGTATCACAGGTAAAAAAGCAGATAAATTGATGAGTGGAGTAAATATTACTGCTAATAAAAATACTGTACCTTTTGACCCAGAGTCTCCTTTTGTTACCAGTGGCCTGCGACTGGGTTCTCCAGCAATGACAAGTCGAGGTATGAAAGCTGCTGAATTTAGAGAAATAGGCGATATTATAGCGGAACGGTTACTAAATCCAGAAGATGAAGGGGTAGCTCAAAAGTGTCGAGACAGGGTAGCATCATTATGCAATGATTTTCCTCTTTACCCTCATATGATAGCTAAAGTTCCTAGTCTAGTTTAAAGGATTTTGGATGGAGGATGTTGGTAATCCTAATTCGATTTAGAATTCATTCTAGCTCTCAAATTGGATAATCTCCTTACTAGCCAATTAAAAGGCTTAATTGAATTCCAAAGTTATATATTTGATGAGGAATGGAATTAGTAGAGACGTTTTAGACAACGTCTTTACCAATTCTGACTGTTCAATGAATCAAATTCAAATATTAAATATAGGGTAGCACTATAGTTTTAAACAATTAAACTTAGTGTCAGCACCTAACCCTGACAAAAAAATATTTTAATTTTCTATAATTATTACTTAGTTTATATCATAGTAAGTGGCAAAATATTTTGATGATCATAGATAAAATTAATAATTTATTATTAACTCTTAATCCCCCATTACTTCAGATACCTAATTATCTGTACCATTTAATGACTTTGGTTATTTCCACTTTAATTGTACTTTTAACTACACCAATAATTAAAAAAATTGCGCTGAGAATTGGACTGGTAGACCATCCTAGTGGTCGTAAAATTCATAAACAACCAATGGTACGTTTAGGAGGAGTTTCTATTTTTATTAGTAGTCTAATTGCCCTTTTAATTGTTTGGTGGTTAGGAGGCTTTATAGATACTAATGGTAATATTCTACCTCCTGCAAAAGAGTTTGAAATTTGGGGTGTAACAGTAGGTGGTGTAGCTTTCTTTGTTATTGGTTTAGCAGATGATTTGTTTGGTTTATCACCTCTATTTAGGTTATTTACCCAAGCAATTGTTGCAAGTATAGTCTGGATGGTTGGAGTACAAATTCAATTTCTGACTATTCCTTTTTATGGATTAGCACATATTAACTTACTAAGCTGGCCTGTAACTGTGATTTGGTTAGTAGGTATGGCAAATGCTATCAATTGGATTGATGGTGTCGATGGTTTAGCTGCTGGCGTTTCTGGTATTGCAGCTTTTGTGATGTTAATTGTTAGTATATTTATGGATCAACCAGCAGCAGCCTTAATAGCCGCAGCTTTAGCTGGTGCAACATTAGGCTTTCTCCGTTATAACTTTAATCCAGCCCAAATATTTATGGGAGATGGAGGAGCTTATTATGTGGGATTTACTCTAGCAGGAGTAGGAGTAATAGGTTTAGTAAAAACAACTATGGTTACTTCTGTTGTTCTGCCTTATCTAATTTTAGCAGTACCAATTTTAGATATGTCTGCTGTAATTTTAGACCGTTTACGAAATGGAAAATCTCCTTTTATTGCAGATAAACGTCATCTACATCATCGTTTATTAGATGCTGGTTTGTCTCAAAGATTGACAGTTTTTTTTATTTATTCATTAACACTTTGGGTGGGAAGTTTAGCAATGGCTTTTTCAGGTATTCCTAGTGGTACAATTTATGCTTTTAGCGCTACAGGTTTACTTATTTATACAAGTTGGAAGGTTTGGAAACAGAAACAAGCTTAACAGATTAAGATTCAAATAAAGCTAGTTGAAACCTACATTCCGCAGGTCCTTAAGGCTTTATTAATCATCAATCTTATCTGTGGAACCTTGAGTCTATTGGCAATCTCTACCATGCCATAAAAATCAAGGGAAAAATATATCTGACTACCTCCTTTATACATTCCCTGTTCTTATGTAGGGACGTTGCATGCAACGTCCTTACCAATTGCATGCAACGTCCTTACCAACTCCCCTGCTTCTTAAAAACCCACATTCCGCACTTCCGGCATGTAGTACAAAAAGATACATGAATTATCATTACTATTTTGAGCCAACAAATTAAACAAATTAATTCTATAGAACACAAAAAATTAGTGGCATGAATATTTTGGGCAAACCAGGGATTTCTTTTGGCAGCAGAACATACAGGAGGAACTACAGGGCATGTTGTTCGCATATTTTTTTTTTAGCTTTTCAAGTAGTGCGTTCGCGAAGCGGACTGGAAGTCTATCGCGAAGCGGACTGGAAGTCTATCGCTTCTTATTATTGTTTCCCAGATAATATTTTTGACAACTCGAGGGTAAAAACTCTAAAATTAAGCTCCTTTCTTCTGTGAGATTTACCACTTTTGGCGATTGATTAATTCTCAAGAAATGTACGACTTGAAAGCATTGAAATATCCATCTTAATGTCGGAGTATTTGTTAGTTTTCCTAATTGATTTCTCACTTTATTATTGCTTCAAAGTAAAGTTTTTCTCAGTTCTCTTTGCCCTAGATTATACACTAATAAACACAGTGACATAATAAATAGTATTGTTTCTACTCTTTCTGGTTTTTTGACAAAAAAACTATCGGCAAAAAATTGTGGCTCAATGATTAATCTAAAACCACGTTCAATTTGGGTTTTTATAATTCCAGAGTATTTCTGAG
>JAKQYF010000231.1 GCA_023356535.1 Trichodesmium sp. MAG_R03
ATAGTTCTATTGTTATTTCCAAAAAATTTATTTTCTATTATTATTATCGATAATTCCTACCTTGATAAAGCTTCCATCTAACTCTAATTAAATCCACTTCCTACTATTTACATCCTTTGAAATTGCAACTTAAACTAAAAGTATATTTTCCAATTATTGAAACCCAAATTTTTGATAATTCAGAATTACCTCCCTAGTAGATAAACCAGTTTTAGACCAACTAAACTCTCTAGCCCTAGCCAAACTCAAAGTCCTCAGACGCGATCGCTCCACCGGATCATTAGCAACAATATTCATAGCATCAGTTATTTCCCCCACATTTTTCGGGTTAACCAAAATAGCAGCATCTCCAGCAACTTCCGACAAAGATGAGATATTAGAAGTAATAACAGGGGTACCACAACCCATTGCCTCCAATACTGGAAAACCAAACCCTTCCCATAAACTAGGAAAAACCAGAGCGATCGCCTGATTAATTATTGTAGGTAATTCTGCCCCAGGAACATAGTCAAGAAACTTCACCAAATTTATTAAACCTAGTTCCTTAATTTGAGTTTTTAATATTGGTGTATAAGTACTATCTGTAGGTCCAGCAAACCATAATTCATACTCAGAAAAATTGGGCAAATTAGCAAACGCTTCTATCAACCGATGCAGATTTTTATAATGGTCGTGGCGACCGAGATAAAGAAAGTAATTTTTCATAGGCAAGTCTAAAAAATGGAATCTTTGAGAATCATAACCTAAAGGAATAGGAGTAATTTTTCCAGCTGGTATTTGGAAAAAATCAGTAATATCCTTTGCCGTAGCTTGAGAATTACAAATAATATGTTCTGCCCGACTTAATACTTGGGGAATATAATATTTAAAATAAGCAGTTAAGCGAGAACCAGGCTTAGGAAACCGTAAAGGAATTAAATCATGAGTCATCACAATATAACGACACCGAGAAAATAATGGCGCCTCTGGAAGGGGAGAAAAAAGTAGATTTGCTTGTAACTTTTTATAGATATTTGACAGTTGAAATTGAGTCCAAAATAATCGTCGCAAATGACCTTGAGTCCCCTGAGCAGGAGTCATATTATTAGAAATTAGATAGCAGTTAAAATTAGGAATATTATTAGCAACTAAGAGAGTAGGATTAAGTTGCTGAAGTTGTGGCAGAATGTTATTAGCATAGACAGATATTCCTGTTGGTTCTGGCATTAATACTGATAAGTTAATAAGAAATTCGTGAGACATTTATAGTTAGAGTTTGCTAAAAAAGTTGAATAGTGAGGAAATAAAATAGGGAATATACAATAATTTTACCGTTAATTTTTCTGCATTTTTCCCAGCCAGGGGAGGAAAACTCCCAAGTTTTGAATATCTCTGATAAATTGACCAATAGGGTAGGTTAGTTTAAGGAGCCAAACCTAACTTTTTCAATCACAGTCAAATTGGTTAAGATTAGACAAAAATTCCTCCTATCAAATTATGACTTGTTCAATTTCACTGTGAAGTCGTTCTACCCAACCTACAATTATTTTTGATAAATTTATTAATAGCTTTGAGCTTAATACTAGCTATTCTATAATTTATTGGTAGGTACAATAAAGCTACAATAGTAATTCTGATTAATCTATATATTAAAACTGATTTATTTGTATGTTTTTCTAAACTCAATAAATAACTATAGATACTATACTCAAGTTTTAATTCTGGTTTTTTACTAGTAATAGAAGATGGTTCATGAATTACAGATATTGTTTGAGCAATAGCTATTTTATGACCTTTTTTTTTATAGCGTCTACAGAAATCAAAATCTTCATAGTATAAAAAATAATCCTCATCAAACTGAGGGCATTTTTGAAAGTTTTTGAGATTAATTAACATACTGCATCCCGTCACCCAATCTGTGGTTAATGTTTCTGTATTCGAGAGAAATTCATTAGCAATTATTTTACCAGTTTCAGGAAGAAAATTTCCCCCGCCAAACCAAATTTTACCTGTGGGTTCATACACCATTGTTCCTAATATAGAAATTTCTGGATTTTTGCCTAAAAAATGATGTGCTTTTTCCAAAGAATCAGTCAATAAATAAGCATCGGGATTAATTAACCAAATTATTGCTTGAGAATTTTGACAGTAAATCCAGTTTAACCCCAGGTTACAAGCTTTACCATATCCTAAATTAGTTTCTGAGTTGATAATAATTATGGTATTGTTTTGAAGTTGATAAATAGACTCATCATCTGTCGAGTTATTAATAATAATAATTTTTTGAAATAGGTGGGAAGCTAATTTAATTGAATTGATTAATTTTTTAATTAACTCAGTTGAATAGTAGTTAACTATGAGAAAGTAGATAGTCTTTATGTTAGTTTCTCCTTCAGGGTGTAGTAAAAGTTTAGGAAAAACCGGGTTTTTCCATAAATAGAGCAAATTCTAAGTATACCAAGCACAGATATTAAAAATTAATAGGACTTACCCATAAACCACCCTACCAATAGCGTTCATAGGTAAGTCCTAATTATTTAGGATTGCTATATTGCCTAATCATGTTAATTCTATTTGACTATCATCTCCAATCATAAACCGTAATGCTTTAGGGCGTTGTAGAGCATTAATTAATTGGGCACGACGACCAAGTAAACTATCAACAATACGTTGATTAATTTCAATAATTTTTGCTCCTTGTAATATGACACTGTGTTCTATATCAACATCAATTAAAGTCACATTATCTGCAATACTACTATAAGGACCAATAAAACAATTTTCTAGATAACAGTTATCACCTATAATTACAGGACCACGAACATTACTATTAATTAGTTTTGTATTTTCACCAATTTTTACCCGCCCAATAATTTTACTTTGAGAATCTATTTCTCCATTTACTGAATTAGTTATACGAGTATCTAAAATAATTTGATTAGCACTCAGTAAATCATCTTTTTTGCCTGTGTCTAACCACCAACCTTCTAAGGTACTTGCTTCAACAAAAATTTCCTTATCTACACCAGAAATTTGTTGGTCAATTAAATATTGAATAGCATCAGTAATTTCTAATTCTCCTCTGGCTGAAGGTTTTATATTATTAACAGCATTATGTATTTTTTTAGAAAAGAAATATACACCAACTAGTGCTAAATTTGATGGTGGAATCTTCGGCTTTTCAACTAATTCTAATACTCGCCCATTATCATCTACTTTTGCCACACCAAAAGCACTAGGGTTAGAAACTTTTCGCAGCAAAATCAAAGCATCTAATTGCTTCTGTTTAAAAGTATCTAAAAATTGTCCTAGCTGACTTTCAATGATATTATCTCCCAAATACATAATGAAAGGAGAATCTCCCAAAAATGGTTGAGCAATTTTAACAGCATGAGCTAAACCAGCAGGGTGATCTTGGAGAATGTAAGTAATATTCGCTCCAAATTTTTCGCCATTTCCTGTTAATTCTTGTACTTCTTTTCCCGTTTCTGGACTAATAATAATTCCTATATCAGTAATACCCGCTGCCACAATACCCTCAATTCCATACCATAAAATAGGCTTATTAGCAACTGGTACTAATTGCTTTGCCCCTGTATAAGTAATAGGACGTAATCTTGTTCCTTTTCCACCAGAGAGAATCAATGCTTTCATATTAATATTATAATTATGAATTTTTGCTGTAATTTGTGTTCGTGGGCATGATTTGATTCATGTCTAACAGTAAGCTTAAGTGACAATAATATCATGTCCCCTAGAATACTTATACTTTGCTGGAAGGAAGGTAAAAGGCAATTATGCTCAAGGTTTTCTTCCAAATCAAAAACCATGGAAGCAATATTTGGCATTGATTACACTTTTATTCAACTAGCTCTACATAGGGACAAATTTTAACACCAACTTACCTAGACTTTTGGAAAAAAATCAAGAGAAAATTTCCTGGGATGAGTTCTAATTTGACTCTTTTACAGTTTAATTTTGAATAATAGCTTTTCTGATTTTTTTACAAATCATTTAGGATTGCTATATACTGCAAATTCCAAGTATAGGAAGTACAAATATTAAAAATTAAATGTTCCCAGTGTGGGCATCTTGCCCAGGATAGGTGTACCTCACCAAGGTGAAATCCACTGTAACTTATTACTGACAGTAAAAGATAAATTTCCCTCAGCAGTTAGCTATAAAATATGAAAATTTCCTCTTTTTTCAAACCGTTAAATACTAAATTTAATTCACAGTCTAGCTTTTTAACTAATATAATTCTTTTCTTGACAGTAGTTTTGATAATTCTTGCTATAACATCAATATATGTATCCAATGAAGATACAATTTATTGGTGGGATTTTGTGGGATATCAGAATGCCGCAAATAATTTAACAAATTTATTTCGAGTATCCCTTCAAAGAGCTATTGATGATATTTTAGGTTCTTTATCTCAACAGAAAAACTATCTAATTACATTGCCATTAATCCCATTTATCTATATTTTTGGCAACCAAAGAATTATCTATATCTTGAGTATTAATCTTATCTATTTATTACCCTTTAGTTTATTGCTAGGAGCAATAGCTATAAAATTAATTCCAGTTCATTCTCGATGGGTATTTTGGTCAACTGCAGCTATCGCTTTATTAATACCTATGAGCTGGAGCCCAAATTTAAGAGGATATCCCGATATGGGAGCAACCTTATTTATTTTATTGGGAATTTTGTTTTACTTAAAAAATATTAGATTAACTGCTTGGTGGCAAATTCCTATTATTGGATTTTGTCTAGGAATATCCATAGTTTTAAGACGACATTTTGCTTATAGTGCGATTGCTTTTCTTGGGGCTATTAGTTGTCAAGTTACCCTCGAATCTTTAACTAATTTTAAATTTAGCAAAACTTCTGGGAAAAGGATTTTAGAAAGTGCCATAAAAATTAGCCTTATTTCCATAACTTGTTTCCTAACTATATCAATTTTTGCTTGGGGTTTTATCCAAAACTCTTTAACAGAAAATTATCGAACTCTTTATGCTGCTTGGAGTTTATCAATACCTGACATATTCTGGCGTTATTGCTGTTTCTATGGCTTAGTAACTTTACTATTAGTTGCCATAGGATTTTTTGTAGGAGTTATGAGAAAATTTTTAATTCCATCTACTACTATTTTTCTTTTATTATTCGGAATATTTTCTATAGCTGAATGGTTAATTTTGCTGCGCTATGGCAATATTCATTACTCTCTACATTTGACGCCGATAGTAATTTTAGGACTATCCTCATTTACTTGGATAACTATTCATACTTTTCGAGGCCAAACTAGATTAATCATTTTCAGCATTGCCGGAATATATTTGACTATTAATCTCATCTTTGGTTTAACTACTCTTGGCAAATTCAATAACCCCCTACGCCCATTATTTGCCAGTAACTTTTCCCCATTAATTCGTTCCGACTACAATGAAGTTTTGCGTTTAACTGATTATCTGAATAAATTAGCACCGAATCAAGAATTAGTATATATAGCTGCTTCTTCCAATCAGTTTAATGCCAATATTATTAGAAACGCTAACCGGATAATTAACCCAGAAAATTGGTCAAACTTAAGGGCAATAAGTAAACCACATATTGACACCCGTGATACTTACCCATTGCCAGAATTATTAGAAGCACAATATGTAGTTATTGCTCATCCATTTCAGAAAGTATTATTAACTGATGAACAAGTATTAAAGCCAGGGCAACAAGATTTAGTCAAGTTTGTCTATGATGCCTTTACTCAAAATTTACCCATTAGTCAAGATTTCCAAAAATTGCCAGAAGAATTTGTTTTAGATGGAGGCATAACTGTTAGTTCTTATCAAAGAATTCGTCCTACTTCTATAGCAACGGCTCTACAAACTTTATCAGCAATGCAAAAACAAGTTCCCCAACGTCCAGGTAGACAGTTAGACTGGATAAGTTTAAATCAATCTCCTTATATTACTTATAATTATTCGGCAGTTACTCAAGTTTTAGATAGTAGTTATAATTTAATGACAGACCCTTCGGATGTTACTAAACAAACATCTAAATATTTTCTCTATTTAGGGCAATTATCTTCTTCTGTAAAAATTACTGGTAAGTTAGATTTTATTAATCAAGAATGTAGTGGTTTATCTCTTAAGTTTTCTATGTTGGATGAGCAAGGAAATTTGCTAGATACAACCACCAATAATTATTTTCCTGGAGTTGCTTCTGATTTTATTTTTTCTCTTGGGGGTAAAAATTCTATTTATCTACTTCTGGAAAACCTGACCATTAACAGCGATAAGTTAACTGATAAATGTGGATGGATAATTAATAATCTAATTGTTGATAACTAGAAAAAATTTCTTGGTATGAGTTATAATGCCAAATTTATTAAATTTTTCAGGAGGAGTAATAGTTGACTAAAAACTATAGCAGACTGACACGCCTAAAAATGTAGGTTGGGTAGAACAAAGTGAAATCCAACAAAAGCCTATTATGGCTAGGTTTCGTCCCTTAAGCCAAGCTAAAATATAAAAAACAGGGCGGTAGAGCATTTCGTCCTTAAAGCTTGTGGAGTCCGAGGAAGTACCGGGACTGCAAAGCGATAAGCCCACACTATAGGATCAGCTTACAGCGGTTTTCATTTCAGCAGACCACAGTAGGGACGTTCCATGGAACGTCCCTACAAGGTTTTGCTTGTGATGATGTGGTTTATCAATCTGAAAAGCGCTGTGGTGTGGGAGTATGTTATCTATATAAGTAACATTTTCATGTTTACTTTTTGTTGCAACTGAGACTTTCAGCAGCTACTCATCCACAGACATTAACGGTTAAGCCAGCCGCATTTTTCCCTCTTTATACTTGTATTTAGATCGCGGTTATCATTGCCCAATTGTTCATTGTTCATTGTTGAATTTTTATTGATTAGCTTTAGCATCTTGAACTGCTAAATAAAAAAATAAAGTGGCTATTGGTATGCTTAGACTTAGAATTATCCCTGTTACTATACCACCTAGCTCTGGTTCTCCAGAAGATAACTCAAAGATGGAGCCAACTGCTGCGATCGCTGCGACACAAGACCCACCCAAAAACAAGGTTGATTTAGGAGTTCCTACCATATTTTTTGTCCAAATTTATTGATTTTTTTGTTTTTTGTGATATAGAAAAACTAAGGGGTTGGTTTGACAAAAACATAAGGTCTCAACCCTCCACTTTCAAGGGAATGAAAAAAATATTCGATTTAGTATTTCAAGAATCTAGCTTCATCCTAAGGCACTAATAACTGATAAATTAGGTATCGAACCTACTGAATTAACCGGTGATTCATCTCACACCAAATCCCAGATTATTATGTGAGGCTCAAGAGCCACTGCAGCTAATATTGAAAGACTTAAGCAATAGATCTAACTGCTTTAGGAGAAAACTTATGTTTGGCCAACTCTTCATTCAGTGCCAATTTATTTTCTACTCGGTCCACAAAGAGGACACCCTGAAGATGATCCATTTCATGTTGAATGGCCCTAGATAATAATTCTTGAGCGTGAAGAGTTTGAGGTCGACCATTTTCGTCTTTATAGACAAGTTCAATCACTGAGGGACGTTTAACATCCAAATAAACCCCAGGAATACTCAGACATCCTTCTTGGAACAGACAAATATCACTACTGTACTTTTTAATTGTAGGATTTATCAAAACTAGAGGAGGAGTAGCAGAATTCTCAGGCTCACAGTCTATGACAATAACTTGCTTTTGAACAGCAACCTGAGGTGCAGCTAGACCAATACCATCAAAAGTATACATCGTTTCGAGCATTTCTCGCGCCAGTTGCCTAATATCATTATCTACTTTAGGGACTCGCTTGGCTGACTGGCGTAAAGAGCGATCACCGAAATAATGTATTTCTAAAGGTGAGTTTTCTAATTTTTCCTTGTTAACTATAATTTCAGAATCCATACAATCTTAATTTACAAAAATGTTCACTGATAATTAGGACATAAAGTCCTACCCTTCTATTATATATATTTTCAAAAAGCAAAAATCATAAATGCTATGAATAATAATTCTAACTTCTCTCCAACTAATAATCCCAATTCCAACTCTACATTAGAAAGTCCCAATGGTACCCAGGAAGCCATTACTTCTGCCAAAAAATCAATAGAGCAGTTAAACTTTATAGATAATGCAATAGAACAAATGCTTCCCACCCCTGCCACCCCTAATGCTTTATTAGTGGATCATCAAAAATATGAAGGGCAAAAAAATCAAGTATTATCCATAGTGACCCTAACAGCGATCGCATTGATGATTCTAGGGTTAGCTATAGATAATGTTCTACTTGGTTATACCAGTGCCATTGTAGCAATTGTAGCTTCAGTCCGGATGATTTGGCCTAGTTGGGGTAAAGTCTGGAAAACTTTGATTCCTCCAATGTGGCGTAATTTAATCATTGCCTCCTTTGGTCTCCTAGGAGCTGTTGTCGGTTTGCTAATGTTAAGTGGAGCAAACCAAGAACCTGGTACTCGGAATATCCATATTAACTGGGATGCTATTGGGGCGGTCAGCGAACTCATCGGAGCTTTGGGCCAAGTTTTAATTGCAATAATTGCTGTATATGTAGCTTGGCGACAATACGTTATTTCTAAAGATTTGACAATTCAACAAAACCGCATTACTCAACAACAAACTATTGATGCTTACTTTCAAGGGG
>JAKQYF010000232.1:0-2654 GCA_023356535.1 Trichodesmium sp. MAG_R03
TCAAGATTTCCTAGGGATGCTCCGTTCCTGGAATGATAGAGCCAGTCGAAACTACCTCTGGCAAAAATTACGATTAGTGATTTCTTATGCTCCGAATACTGATATTAAAATCAATCCTAATCAATCCCCTATTAATATTGGTACAGTTATTGAATTGCCAGAATTTACCCCTGAACAAGTACAACAATTCGCTGAAATTTATCAGCTTAATTGGGATATTTTTCAGATTAGGGAACTAATGAATATGGTAGGAGGTCATCCTTATTTAATAGAGCTAACTATTCATGCTATTAAAACTTGCAATAACATGAAACTAAAAAAAGTTATAGAAACTGCTCCTAAAAAAGATAGTATTTATTATAGTCCTCATTTACAAGAATATTTGGCAATTTTAAAACAGCATTCAAATTTAGCTAAAGTTGTTCTGAAAATAATTAAAGGTGAAAATCTAGGAAATATGGAAAATTATGCTATTAAAACACTTGATAATTTGGGACTAGTCAAATGTCAAGATGGCAAAATATTGGTTAGATGTGAACTTTATCGTTTATATTTTGAAAGTCATTTAGGAGATGTAAAATGAATATAAATCCTGAATCAAATTTTAATTATAGGGTAGGAGGCTGTCTAGATTTAGCTTCTTCTAATTATATAGTGCGACAGGCAGATACAGAGATTTATAATGGTCTGAAAAAAGGAGAGTATTGTTATGTTTTTAATCCTCGGCAAACAGGTAAGTCTAGTTTGCGAATCAGGGTGGCAGACCAACTGCAAAAAGAAGATATTGCCTGTGTGGAAATAGATTTAATGGGAATTGTTAGTGAAGAAAGTAATGTCGGACAAATTTATGCTGGTATTGCACAAGAAATAGCTAGTGGTTTACAACTGGAAGTTAACTGTTTAAGTTGGTGGTTGGAACGAGAAACTCTAGAACCAAGAGAACGTTTGATTGAATTTATAGACCAGGTAGTTTTAACTGAAATTGAGAAAAATATTGTAATTTTTATTGATGAGGTAGATTGTTTACAAATATCAGATTTATCTCTAGAAGTTTTTCTGACTTTGATTCAATCTTTTCAGCAAAAACGAGAAAATAATCCGGCATATAAACGTTTAACTTTTGTTTTATTGGGCGTGGTAAAAGTTTCAGATTTTCCCCACACTATTATTGGCAATAGTATTGAATTAGGAGGTTTAGAATTTTCAGCAGCATTACCATTAGCAGAAGGATTTTTAGAAAAAGTAGATCGTGCTCAAGAAGTTCTCAAAGAAATAATTTATTGGACTGAAGGACAACCTTTTTTAACACAAAAATTATGTCAATTAGTTTTAAAATTATCTACAATTCCCACAGGTTCAGAAAAACAGGAGGTGGAAAAGCTGGTACTGTCAAATATGATTGAAAATTGGGAATATAAAGATGAACCACAACATTTACAGATAATTTGTAATCGCCTCTTCACCAGTAAATATTCTACCTATAAATTATTAAAGTTGTATCATAAAATTTTGCGAAAGGGCAAAATAAACCCTGAAAATAATCCTCTACAAACAGAATTACAGTTAGCAGGTATAGTTAGGAAAGAATAAGAAACATTGAAAGTTTATAATCCTATTTATGCTCAAGTTTTTAACCAAGATTGGGTAGACAAAGTATTAGTAGAAAAATATCCAACCGGAATTAAAGACCATATTCGGTGGGTGAGTTTGTTGTTACTATCTTTGGGGAGTTTTCGGTTACTATTTCCTAAACTTTATGTACAGCTAAACGACTGTGGACAAGATAACTATTTAGCTAAAAAATATCAACTTGCTCGGTTTTATTTCCAATGTGCTTTACTGTTAAAACCTAATTATAAAAAAGCACATTATAATCTTGGTGCAACTTATGAAAAATTGCAACAAGTTGAGAAAGCATGGAGTGAGTATTATATTGCCGACGGAGTTTCGGAAGCTTACAACAACCTAGCTCGACTTTATATCAAAGATGAGCAATACTCGAAAGCTATTGGTTTACTCGAAAAAGCTTTCCAAAAACCAAAAGCTGAAACCGATCCAGTCCTGCGCTATGCTTTGCTGAAAAATATGGGTTGGGTATTGTTAGAACAACAGCGTTATTCAGAAGCAGAAACTTATTTGCGCGAAGCTATTGAGTTGATGAATACAAGGGCGATCGCTTACAAGCTACTGGCACGGTTATTAGAAGCTAAGGGAGACCGGGAAGCAGCGCGAGATATGTGGCAAAAATTTCGGCAGTACGCTTTGAATGAGTCACCACAAGAATATGAGTATTAGGTATGGGAGGTGTAAATGATAACACTCACACAGTTTATCTCCCTTCCGTCTCCTTTTAAAAGGGCTAGGGAAGAGCACAAAAGGAGATCAGACACAATACTATTAATATTATACTACAGGACTTACGGACCAAGCGCTATATATAGTATGGGTTAACTGCCGTTAACCCCCACAGATGGTGTAGATTTTCATTATTAGTGGGTAAGTCCTGATACTATTAATTTGGAATAACAGTTTCTCCAGGTTCTTCATCTAGGTCTTCTTCTTGTTGCATACTCAATAGTAAATTTTCAGAGTATGGGATATCTGTAAAAGTGAAAGTTGTTGCTGTGGATGGGGAGGCGATCGCTATCAAAGTC
>JAKQYF010000232.1:2754-8598 GCA_023356535.1 Trichodesmium sp. MAG_R03
TACCCAGGAAATACTTACCTAAATAACTGCATAATTTAAAAAACTGCAGACAAGAAGATCAATAAAAGAGATGAAAGTCAAACTTTCTCAAGAATCACATCTATAGGTTAAAATATGAATATTAACAGAGAGATAACAGAAAAATTTTCAACTTTTTTCAATGTAGAAGAACGGCCAGGTACTCTGAAAATCAAGAATCTGCAAACCATGCTTAAATTAGCTAATAATTTTCATACTATATTTCAATCTTGTCCTGATGGAAAAGCAGAATACTTTGCCCAAAGTTTTGTCAAAAAACTGCAAACAAATAATCATACTAAGTTAGATGAAGAACACTTATCAGCATATTTAGAAGAAGCATGTTTTAAGCTAGCAATAAAAGAATTGTATCAACAACTAAGACCACTAAACTATAAACCATTAGATTGTTTTCAAGAGGCGAGAATAGTTGCATCTCAACCAATTAACATTTATAAAACATATAACTTTATTGAAAGTAATCCGATGACCTGGGGAAGACTACAAATAAAACATAAAGTCAAACAAATAGCTTATTTAGGGAAAGAGTTTTGTAAATATCACACTTGGTCTGCACCTAAATATTTGAGTGAAAAAATATTGAGAGAAGCTCTACAAAATAAGTTAGCAATTAAGACAAAAAAAGACACTGAAAGTTATGTTTTAGCAGTCAAATCTTACAAAGAAATTTATCGCAGTAACCTACCTAAAAAAATTGAAGGCAAGCTACCAGAACCCAGTCAAGTACAGTGGGAAGAAATTAAAAAATACTATAATTTACGATGTGCTGAATATAACAAAAAACTTTCAGAGGATGAAAGCGATCGCCTAGAAATAATAACTAATTTTCAGGTAATCAAAGAAAAAATTCAGACTTGCGTCAAAGTAGCCAGGAATTATATTTGTAGTGTTGAAAATATTCAGGTAGTTTACCCGGAAATTATTGCAGGCAAGGAACATGAAGTTATTGCAGTTAATCATCAAGAGAAAGAAATAGAGACTGAACAAAAACAGCAAATAGTTTCAATTTGTTTGGATGAATTTGACAAACTCCCACCAGAATGTCAGAAACTAATGCAGTTATTTTATGGTTTAGAAATATCACAAACTGATATGAAGGAAATCTTTAACTTACAGCAATATCAAATATCTCGAAAAATCAAACGTAGCGAAAAACAAATATTAACAGGTTTGGTCAATTGGAGTAAAGTAAATTTAGAAATTATTCCCAACGAAGGAATTATAAAAGAAAAAAATCAACCTTTAAAAGACTGGTTAAGATACTATTTTAAAAAGCAGTTTCAGGAAGCCTTACAGGAAAATTTATTGGAGCAGCAAAAGGAAAAAATCCCGATGCTACGATTATATTATGGTGAAGGATCCAAACTGGATGATGTGGCAAAAAAATTGAATACTTCTTCTCACATAATTACTGATAAAATAAAAAAAGTCAAAGAAAACCTAGAAAGATTTTTGCGGGAATGGGTAAGAAAAAAAATGGATATTGATTTACCAAATTCTGCCAACAAAAGAATTGTTAGCTTTGTAGAAGAATGGTTGAAAGATGCACCTTATGCAATGTGGAATTAAAAAAAAATGTTACAGAAAGAGGAATTAGTCTCCAAGAATAATTAAAAGTTATGAACAAAAAGGTAATCAGCTAACCTTAGTAGTTACTTTAATATTTAAAACCTAAAAGCTGAATGCTTACAAAAAAAACTGATAGCTGACTGCTAATAGCTATATCAAAGAGGAAGAACTAAAAATGTCACTAACAATAGATGAATTAACAATAGTATATCCAGACCAATTAATATTAGAATTTTCTCCAGAAGAAACTGAACAACTCTGGCAAGAATTACCAAACTATTCCAATAATGCAGCGCAGTGGAATGCTTTTTTAAATCATCTCTGTTTAAATCTGATGATGAAATATTTAACAGAAGATGAATCACCAGAAACAACACCACAAATATCACCTAACTTAGAAAACTTAAATCAAATTTGGGAAGTGGTAAATGGCAGTGCTATTTCTATCGGAAAAACTCGAATTATTCTCATTCCAACTGAAGAAATAGATACAGAAACATTTGCCATTCCTCAAGAGTGGGTAGACCTACCAAGTTGGGTGGGTGACTATTATTTAACTGCACTGGTGGAACCAGAAGAATATCGGATGAGAATTTGGGGTTATATCAGTTATCAAAACCTGAAAAATAAAGCCAACTATAACGAATTCGATCGCATCTATTATTTAGGACAAGAATTTATAACAGAAGACTTAAACGTGATGTGGGTAGCACAGGAAGTTTGTCCAGCCCCGAAACCAGAAGTGGAAGTTGTAGGCAGTTTATCTGGAGACGAAGCGACTGCTTTGGTAAGAGAGTTAGGACGACCTTCTTCTTATTCTCCTCGGTTACAGGTAGAGTTTGAAAGATGGGGAGCATTGTTAGAAAATCAGAATTTATTGCAAATGTTGTATGAGGAAAGGTTAGGGAGCGATCGCCAAACTTCCACAAATTTATGGCAATGGTTGGATGGAATATTTGAAACTGGCTGGCAACCTGTTGAGGAAATTTTAAATTTTGAACAACTCGAAATTTCTTCGAGTTATCGCGATAGTAAAAATATTTCTTTCCATTCAGTTAGAATATCCCGGGGTAAAAAGATAGATCTAGGAATGGGGCTTGTTGAAGAGTCGGTTGCTTTAGTTGTGAGTTGGTTATCAGAAACCTCAGAAACTGAGTCAGACAATATCAGAATTCGACTATATCCGATAGGGGGAAAAACTTATTTATCACCGGGAGTTAAGTTAATAGTTATGGATGAAAGTGGGGAGGAATTAATGGATGTAGAATCTCGCGATGGGGATAATTTTATTCAGTTCAAATTATATGCTGAAAGAGGAGAAAAGTTTAGTATTGTAGTGGCTTTAAGAGAGGCAAGAATTACTGAAGAATTTTATTTGGAATAGTAGGGGCTTTTCATATTGCAGAGCCAAACCATCCTTTGTCCCTACTAAATTTTTGACAACCCTACAGAAACTTAAAAAAATTACATTTATACCCAAAAAATCAGAGGAAATTATCTAGCTAGTACAGTGGGGAAATGTAACCACATTAGCGTTACATAATTTAGATATAAATTATAAATATTTCCCCAAATACTGCTTTCTTTACTATTGATTATATAGACATTACATTCCCAGTCTTTACTACTTCCTATTCCCTAAAATTATGGAAAACTATCGTCGAAGAAATCTTAGAGGTCGTTCTTTTAAAAATCAAGACCTATCCCATGAAGATTTTTCTTACTCAGATATTAGAGGTACAAATTTCACAAATGCTAATCTCACAGGTACTAACTTCAGCTATGCTTTAGCAGGATTAACAAAAATTAGAAAAACCATACTCTCTATTTTAATTTCTTTCCTTTCAATAAATGCAGCGATCGCCACATTTGTAGCGGTTTATATGCCCCTCAAATTTGTTATTCCTAAAATTACTAATCCTATTCCCATTCACATCGGTTTATTTATTTTTTTACTCCTTGAACTTACAAACATTAGCTTACTATTAATCACAATTCAGCAAGGCATCAAAAAAGCTTTAGCATATCTCTTCTCTGTCATTCCCCTAATGATGTTTATCATTCCCGGACTAACAATTTTTGCCATGAGTGAGAAAAATCTCTCAAAATTGTTTAAATTTTTAAGAATTAATCAACCGCCCTCCCCAGAAATTATTGAACTTTCCCACCAATTAAAAACTTTCAGAAGTGGCAATCTTATTCAAGGGGTAACTAACCTATTGACTGACGCTCAATCTGTCAATATATTCCTCAGTATAATTGTCAGTATAATTATTTCTGCTGCGGCAATATTAATATTAATTACAACTCTGAGTCTGGCAGTAGTTTTAGCTGAAATAAAATCTGAAAAACACCATAAAAATTCAGTCATAAGTTGGTCGATAATTTTCACAATTATTATCACTGGAAGTACTGTGAAAAATATAGATGATTCCTATGGAAAATTTATATTTAGCTGGGAACCTTCAAAGGGAGTTTTTTTAGGTATTGGCACTTATGTAATAGCAATGATTATATCTATATTATTAATCTCAATAGCTAGTTATCTTGCCCAAAAAATTTTAGCAGAAGACAAAAATAATCTAACTATTCGCCGACTTGCCATTGCTATTGGAGCCATAGGAGGAACGAGTTTTAAAAATGCTAACCTGACCAATGCTAACTTCAGTAATGCCTGCCTAAAAAGTACAGATTTTAGATTAGCTAATGTGACTCATGTTCTCTGGCGCCAAGCTGAATATTTAACATTTTCCAGAATCGAAACCACAATATTAATTGACAAAAAAATTCGAGAATTATTGGTGACGGGAAATGGGATAAACAAACAATATATCAGTGTGAATCTTCGGAGTGCAAATCTCAGAAATGCCGACCTAACTGGGAGCAATTTAACAATAGCAGATTTGAGTGAAGCTGCTCTGGAAGGTGCTTGTTTGGATGGAGCAAATTTAAAAGAAGTTTTGGCAGTTGGTACTAATTTTACCCAAGCAAAAATGACGGGAGTTTGTTTAGAATCTTGGAATATTAATCACAGGACTATTTTGGATGAAGTTGAATCAGAATATATCTATTTATTAGAGTCGGTAAAACCACAAACAAATGATAGGGAACGTCGTCCTAATAGTGGAAATTTTACACCGGGAGATTTTACAAATTTATTTACTCAAAATTTTCATACTGTGGATTTAATTTTTCATAATAGGATTGATGGGAAGGCTCTTATGTCTGCTTTTCAACAGGTGCAAAGAGAAAACAAAGGAGTTACTTTGAGAATTCAAAGTATGGAAAATAAGAACGATGGAATAGTAATAATTAAAATTAGTTTACCTGAAGAGGTGAGCAAGGGAAAAATTCATCAGCAGTTGACTAAGTTTTACCAAGAAAATATTGATAATTTGCCTGACAAGTATCAGGAGATATCTATTAGCCTGGAGGAAAAAATTGCCATCTATCATCAGCAAAGTGAATATATGATGTCTTTTTTTGGTTGTCAGTCAATAGTTGAGGATCTAAAAATAGCAATGCTAGATGAAAAAGAGCGGATAAATTATGGGGAAGAACAAGGAAGGATTAAAGAAGCAATTTATATAATTATGGTTTTAATTACTCAACGTTTTGGAAAAGTTTCTGAAAAAATTAAAAGTCATATAGAAGGTCTGCCTTTGGGAAATTTAGAAAGTTTAGTGAAAGTATTTTTAAACTTTAATAGTTTGGCAGATTTAGAAAATTGGTTGGAGGAAAACAGTTAACAGTTATCATTTATAACTTTTTAGTTAAGGGTTATCAGTTAACAATTATAAAAGGAGAAAAGTTACTATGAAATTTATTAACCCCAAGCTAGATTACGCCTTGATAAATTATCAGTTATCAGTTATTAATTATCAGCTAGCAGTTTTAAGTTATCAGTTATCAGTTATTAATTATCAGTTATTAGCTAGCAGTTATCGGTTATCGGTTATCGGTTATCAGTTATCAGCTAGCAATTTTAAGTTAAGAGTTTTCAGTTAAGAATTATTAGAGGAGAAAAATCAGCAGCTTAAATTTTAAGGAGTGAATCTAATGCTAACTCATTCATCTAAACAACCACGCAAAAATTATCAAGGTCGTTCATTTAAAAATCAAGATTTGACTAATCAAGACTTCTCTTATGCAGATATAAGAGGAGCAGATTTTACCGGAGCAAATCTCACGGGTGCTAAGTTCAATTATGCTTTAGCAGGATTAACAAAATCTCAG
>JAKQYF010000233.1 GCA_023356535.1 Trichodesmium sp. MAG_R03
GAACGGCGAAACCTGAAAAATTTATCTAGTATCAGGAGCCGTATGAGTTGGAAACTCTCATGTACGGTTCTGAAGGAGAGGTGAGGAGGCGAAATCCTCCCATCGACTCTATCAAAAGTCTGTTAGTCAGGGCAAGGAATGGCCCATAGAGAATGGCCAACAGTTGTAGCATATTAATTTTTCTGCATTTTTCCCACTCAGGTCAGGGAAATTTTCCACCTACATTCCGCATTTTGTCCTGGGGAATGTGGGCCTCAATTTTTTGTGTAACTTTTAAAGATTCTTTGGGTTGACTACTTTTTCTCCATCACTGTGAGTTATGAAACTGGTATACCCTAAATTGATGCCAATTAGTAACAAGTGCTGGGGAAAATAATTAATATTAGAGTTGTGTAGTTGTGGTAAAATTAACTGTTTTGAATCATAATATAAGTCTAGAAACTTGCCTTAATTTGGTAGAATTTCTATTCTACTGATATATAGACCTCACTAGAGTAAATTCATACTCTAAGTAAATCAGACTCTGAATTAGAGCCATCAAAAAAATGAAGTAAATGCCCAAACCTTAACTAGGGAAGTGGTTTAATCAATAAAAACTCTAATGGCCTGAAAACTAACAATTGCCTAAATTATACAAAAAAAATGGTTTTTCTATGAAACCATAGTTTTTGTAAATGAAAGTTTTGTCCCATATATAATCTATAAAGTACAAGTAGACAGATGCGGTTGGCTTGACCTTTGATGCCTGTTGAGGTCTTGCTGCTGATAGTGACCGTCGAAGTAGGAAGTAAACATTGAAATGTCACAATTACTGACATTTCAGGATTTACGCAATGGCACTAATTATAGTGTAAATATATGAAATAATAACCAAAAAGACACCATATATATCGATAATGCGTAACTTCTGCTTTTATAAAGCAGGGAAACTATCAAAACAAGTAAAAAAACATTAAGGAGAGAAATCCCAATAAAATCACGCATGACAAATTTGAAAACACCAGCCAAGGAAGTCGGCTTTACTCACGAAGATTTTGCAGCCCTATTAGATAAATACGACTATCACTTTAGTCCTGGAGATATTGTAGCAGGGACAGTATTTAGCTTAGAACCAAGAGGAGCATTAATTGACATTGGAGCTAAAACTGCTGCTTATATTCCTATTCAAGAAATGTCAATTAATAGAGTAGAAAACCCTGGAGAAGTTCTACAGTCTAATGAAACAAGAGAATTTTTTATTCTAACAGATGAAAATGAAGATGGACAGTTAACCTTATCCATCCGACGGATAGAATATATGCGGGCCTGGCAAAGAGTCCGACAATTACAGGCAGAAGATGCAACTGTGCGATCACAAGTATTTGCAACAAATCGTGGTGGGGCCTTAGTTAGGATAGAAGGTTTGCGGGGATTTATTCCTGGTTCACACATTAGTACACGTAAACCAAAAGAAGATTTACTTAATGAAGAATTACCTTTAAAATTCCTAGAAGTGGATGAAGAACGTAATCGTTTAGTTTTAAGTCATCGTCGCGCCCTAGTTGAAAGGAAGATGAACCGCCTAGAAGTAGGGGAAGTAGTGATAGGCGCAGTTCGTGGTCTTAAGCCTTATGGAGCCTTTATTGATATTGGTGGAGTAAGTGGTCTACTACATATATCAGAAATTTCCCACGACCATATAGAAACTCCTAGTAGTGTACTAAAAGTTAATGATGAACTGAAAGTTATGATCATTGATTTAGATGCTGATCGAGGTCGTATATCTTTGTCAACAAAGCAACTAGAACCAGAACCAGGGGCGATGGTGAAAAATCCACAAATGGTATACGATCAAGCAGAGGAAATGGCGGCTAAGTTTAGGGAAAAAATGATGGCTGCCCAGAGAGGAGAAACAATAGTAGAAGCACCGGGAGTTGAAGCAACAGCAGAAGCTGTAGAAGTACTCGAAGTTGAAGCAACAGCAGAAGCTGTAGAAGTACTCGAAGTTGAAGCAACAACAGAAGCTGTGGAAATACTCGAAGAGGTAACAGTAGAATCCCAAAAAACAGAGGAGACTACAGTACAAATAGCTAAAGTAGATGAAGAGAAATCAGAAGCAGCTTTAGAATAAACTTCATATTTTGCTTTCTTATATTATGAATCAAAAATATAGCAGATTTCATGAAGAGTGAGGTACAGCTGTAGCAGTTAAGATGACTGCCCTACAAAGGTTTATTAATATTTGTACTTCATAGACTTGGAATCTGCTATATAATAGAAAAATAACAGAAGCTATTATATAGCAATCCTATTTTATTTGTGTTCAAAATCTTACCGCTTTTTTGGGAATAGGCAATAGGCAATGGTCAATAGGCAAGAGTTTCGGAGTTTATTTATAGTTTTTGAATTGTCACAACCTATTTGGGATTGCTATATATAAAAAACAATGGTATCTATTAACTGCCGAAGTGTAATTTTCCAAGATATTCAAGCAATTATTTTTGATAAAGATGGCACCCTAGAAGACTCTCAAGAGTATTTAAGAAATTTAGGGCAAAAGCGAGCTCGCCTTATTGATGCTAGAATTCCTGGTATAGGAGAACCACTACTCATGGCTTTTGGGATTAATGGTAATCATATTAACTCTACAGGATTAATGGCAGTTGGCAGTAGACGAGAAAACGAAATTGCAGCAGCAGCTTATATTGCTGAAACTGGTCGGGGTTGGTTAGAATCATTAACTATTGTCAAAGAAGTTTTTACAGAAGCTGACCAAATATTGCCGAAGTCTATTCCTGGTTCTCTGTTTAAAGGTAGCCTAGAAGTATTAAAGTATCTCTCTCAAGCCGGTATAAAACTAGGTATACTATCCGCAGATAATATAACAGCAGTGCAAAATTTTATTAAATACTATCAACTTAACGATTATATCCAAATAGCAATGGGGGTCAATGATAGTCCTAGTAAACCAGATCCAGAACTATTTTTACAAGCTTGTCAGAAATTAGGGGTTAAACCAGTTAGAGCATTAATGGTGGGAGATTCTCCCACAGATATAGAAATGGGGAGAAAAGCAGGAGCAGCAGGTTGTATTGGTATTTATTGGGGGAAAGCGGAAGCAAACTACCTACAGGGAGCAGATGTAGCGATCGCTAATTTAGAAGAAATTAAAGTATTTTGATATCTTAAATTGTCTAAACTAACTCCATATGATCTGAGTTATTTCCCAAAAATTATGGACTTTATTTACATAGACATTTCCAAAAATTGCCAAAGCTTTTCTGTTACTTAACTTTAGCTTCTTTATAACTTACATTCCGCAGCCAGTCTGATTTACTACATTGTGAAGTGCGGATGTAAGTTTAGATAAAAATTGCATTTGGTTAGTCTATTTGTGTAACTGGAGCGACTTTTTTGACCATAAAATGTAACTAATGGCTACCATCAATAATTGATATAAAAATCAACTCAATTGGGGGTTGAATGATCGCTCAACCCCTCTTCTCTAAGAAGAATTCTCATTATCATTGACAAAAAATCAAGATTTTATACAGGGTTATAGTTCTTGAAATCCCTTTCCCAAAACAGCTTTGAGGTGCTTGTCACCCCGTGATAATTTGACTCTTAAGAAAGGTCAATGAAGATGATTTATGCAGTATAAATACTTACCAATCTACCAATTTGTACTACTTTTTATACGACAAGTCAAGGTTCGGAATGTGAGTTTTAAGACAGGAGGTAGAAAGCAAAAGGAATATGAATTGGTGCTATTTTTAAAGAAAATATAAAACTTTGTTGGTAGTCAGTGAAATATATCATTAGCCACAATGTATGTGGGAGAACAAAAAACATCAAATAGAGGAAAGAATAGTTAGTTTAAACCAACCTCATGTACGCTCAATAGTGAGAGAAAAAGCCGGAAACAATACATAATTTGGAGCTAAACTGTTTGCAAGTTTTATCAATGGATATATATTTTTACATGGAATAATTTGGGATAAATATAATAAACCAGGAGATTTAAAAACTCAAGGTTTTTGTATTTAAAAACTACACAGGTCATTATCCAGAATTGGTTCATATGGATTGCTGAATAATATCTTGGGTATTACTCAAACTCAATGCTCAAACTTTTATGTCGTACAGTCGCCATTACTTTTAGGAATGAGGATTTTATTATCTACACCAGTTAAATTCCCTAAACTCCATATCATCTGAGTTCTTTCAAAAAAATTCTGGACTTTATTTAATTCTCATTCCTTATAAAATTCTCAAATATAGTTACAGCAAGAGCAAGAATTTAATTTCTAACTTTAGCTGTTTTACAATCAAGACCATCTTGTTGTAGAGAAATTTCAGAACTTTGTGGCAAAGTAGCAGTAAATCCTAAATTATCTTTTTGATTTTGCAGATGATTTAAGGTATCTACAAAATCCCGAATACCTTGAAATTTACGATAAACAGAGGCGAAACGGATATAGGCAACTTCACTAATACCACTCAATTTACTAAGAACAATTTCACCAATTTCAGCACTGGTTATTTCTTTCTGGGATCTCCCCTGTAATTCAACATATATTTGATTGACAACAGCTTCAAGCTGACTAGCTTCAATACCAGTTTTTTCACAGGAACGGATAATACCTCGAAGTAATTTCGACTTGTTAAAAGACTCCTTTTTACCATCCCTTTTAATTACTGTTATTGTCACAAACTCTATTCTTTCATAAGTCGTGAAACGATGCTGGCAATTCATACATTCCCGCCGACGTCGAATACTCTTGCCAGATTCAGCTGAACGAGATTCTAAAACACGACTATTTGTGTATTGGCAGATTGGACATAGCATACTTTAAAATTTTTACACATAAATAATTTTCTTCAATTTAGGAAATGGCCACTACTGGTAAGTTATTAGCTATGAGTGCTGGCCTAATAACTCAGCACTCATAACTTATTAAAAAGGTAATTTGTTTGAGAGGAAACCAATCAAAAATGATTACTTTCCAATCCTAGGTGGATCGCGGAAAGCGATCGCAAAAAATATTACGCCTAAGGCCAAAGCTAATACCAGAATGTAAGCTGCACTTTCCATAAGAAAATTTCCTGAAAATCCAGTTCTTTATTAGTTTACCAGTTCATAGTAAATAAAAGTCCAATAATAACTTTGAAAAAATTTACAAAGTATTTTTGTTGAACTTTTATCAAATTTGAAAATTAATGAACTGGCCAGCGCTCAGCCCTCAAGAATCGATAAGGATCATTTTTTTAAGGTTTAGAAAGACATTTCAAGTCCTCATAAACCATTCTACCCTTAGGGCTGGAGGAAATTTTAACCCAGAAATCCTAAAAGCTGATAGCTGTTTAGAGTTTTCAGCTCACCGACATGAAACACTACGAGACATGAATGGTTAGCATACCGGTACGAAAATACTCAAAGCTTATAGCTAGTTAAAGACTCTAGGTTAGCCATTGTGACCAAACTTTAGTATTGATTTTGTTATGTTTCTTTTCGACGGGTACTCAAGTCACCAACTTTTTGGAATAAACCAAACTCTACTTGTTCCTCTAGGTCTGGGTCAATACCTGCAAATACATCGCGGAATAAAGTCCGGCATCCATGCCAAATATGACCGAAGAAGAATAGGAGAGCAAAACAAGCATGGCCAAAAGTAAACCAACCACGAGTGCTAGTTCGGAATACACCATCAGACCCTAAAGTTTCTTTGTCAAATTCAAAAGGTTGACCACCCTGAGCTTTACGAGCATATTTCTTAACATCGAGGGGGTTAGTAAAGGTTTGACCATCAAGTTCACCACCCAAGAAGCTAACTGTTACCCCCCGTTCCTCAAAACTATATTTTGATTCTGAACGGCGGAAAGGAATATCTGCCTTAACTACACCTTGAGCATTGGTCAAAACTACTGGGAAAGTTTCAAAGAAGTTAGGTAGGCGACTGACAAATAATTCCTCACCATCCTTATCCTTAAACACAGGATGACCAAGCCAAACTTGAGCTAAACCATCACCATTATTCATGGGCCCAACACGAAATAGGCCGCCTTTTGCGGGACTATTGCCAACATAGTCATAAAAGGCTAATTTTTCAGGGATAGTTAACCAAGCTTCAGAAGCAGTTTTCCCTGCTGCTAACTCAGCTTGAACACGACGATCAATTTCTTGCTGAAAGTAACTATTGTCCCACTGATAACGAGTAGGGCCAAACAATTCTATAGGAGTAGCTGCACAGCCATACCACATTGTGCCAGCTACAACAAAAGCTGCAAAGAATACTGCTGCGATACTACTAGAGAGAACTGTTTCAATATTACCCATCCGCAAGGCTCTGTAGAGACGTTCTGGAGGTCTTACTGATAAGTGAAATAAACCAGCAATAATTCCCACAATTCCAGCAGCAATATGGTGAGCAACAATTCCACCAGCATTAAAGGGGTTAAATCCTTCTGCTCCCCATGATGGTGATACTGCCTGGACCGAACCCGTCAACCCATAAGGATCTGATACCCACATTCCTGGACCAAATACTCCGGTTAAATGGAAGGCCCCAAAGCCAAAGCAAAGTAAACCAGATAAGAATAAGTGAATGCCAAACATTTTTGGCAGGTCTAAAACAGGATCTCCTGTACGTTCATCAAAGAATAAATCTAAGTCCCAGAAAACCCAGTGCCATACAGCAGCTAGAAATAGCAGACCAGAAAGAATAATATGAGCTGCTGCTACACCTTCAAAAGACCAGAAACCAGGGTTGGAAGCCACTTCTCCTGTAACACTCCAACCACCCCAAGATTGGGTAACACCAATACGGGCCATGAATGGCATAACAAACATTCCCTGTCGCCACATGGGATTCAGGACTGGATCGCTAGGGTCAAAGACTGCTAGTTCATAAAGGGCCATTGAGCCAGCCCAACCTGCTACAAGAGCAGTGTGCATTAAATGCACGGATATTAGTCGTCCTGGATCATTCAGAACAACTGTATGTACACGATACCAAGGTAATCCCATTAACTACACTCCTCCTTTAAGTGATGTCTACTGGTTTGTCAAACTGACACAAAGGGTTAAGAAAAGTAACTAATTGAAGTTTACTTCCTGCTTCTACGGTCACTGTCGACAGCAGGACCTCCACAGGCATTGACGGTCAAGCAGACCGTGCCAATATTTCTGAAAACCTTTTTCTTTTGCAAGTTAATGCTCTCTTAAAAAATAAATTGTCCCAAATATTAGTCCTATTATCAAGACTATCATTCCAGACTACGCGAACACAACCAAATAATTGCGCTAACTTGGTCAGCTGATATTTAGTTGGGTATATTCTATACCTGTATCTAGCTTTCATCTTTTATTTACTTTTGGCCTATATGTTATAGTTATAACATACAGGACTTACGCAGTACCGCTATATATGGCGCATGAATTTGTCTTTTTCAAGATATTGCCACTACAATAAGTGCCGTTGCGTAAGTCCTGAACATAGTTATTCTTGGTATGGATGTGTGTTAAGACGCGAGAGATATAGTGTCTCAGATTTGAAAGTACATTTAGTCTGTGTTACTAAATAATTGAGAAGTGTGTTGACCGCTGAAGGCTTAGAATTAATCAACAATTCGTTTGAGACTGTAGCTAGGAAGATGAACTTCAAGATATTAGAGTTTAATGGAGAAACGGATCATATTCATGGAGTTATTGAATACCCACCCAGATTGTCTTAATCTCAAATAGTCAATCATCTTAAAGGTGTTTCCAGTAGATTATATGGAGCAGCGGAATATAGAAAACCTTACAAAAACTCCCTTTGGGGCCCATCATATTTTGTAGCTTCGATTGGGGGTGCGCCACTTGAAACTCTGAAAAAGTATATTCAAATTCAATTTTCCCCCTAAAAGGGGGAGGCTTTAAACCCAGTGTTTTGGTAAATTGAAGCCTGACTTGATTGTAGTGGCCATTTATGGGCCATTGATCACGCCTTAATTTTTTGTGTAACTTCTGAAGATTCTTTGGGTTAGCCACTTTTTCTCCATCGCTGGTTGTTAGTAAGCAGGCAGGTGCCCAAGTCAATGCCCACTTGTTTCTTAGTCGGATTGAGTCTCAAATCCCTAGTATCATTAACTCTCAAGGATACAGACCATCTACCACTAGGCTCAAGTTTAACAGTGATTGTACTAGGCACACAACCTGCTGGTAGTTGTTTACTCCATCTAATTTAGCTAGATAAACTTGGCCATCTTTCCACTTGAATGCTGACCTGTTGACATCCTCCCCGGCCTAAAGGCACTGGGTAACAACCGAGCCGTAGCTCCGATGCGGGTTGACGTTTCACAGGCTGCCGCTACTTTGGCAGAAGTCTTACACTTGCCGACCCGTCCGTTTAAAGTCTCGGATTGTCCACCCGCGACTAATATCTTTCTTGTGAACTAAAAAG
>JAKQYF010000234.1 GCA_023356535.1 Trichodesmium sp. MAG_R03
ATCATCAAACTGCTTACACCACCTTTCAAAGCAAGGGGGCATTGCAGTAGGGGTCGTTTCTTTCATAGAAGAGCGATCGCGAAGCGGACTGGAAGTCTATCGCTTCAACGTAAAATTATTGATTTACAAGGCATAAAGTCTAATTTGGCCAGTTAAGTTGTGTAAGTCCCACTATCGACCTTTTGTAGATGAATTACAAAATCAAAAAGACTTTAAAATTGGTCTGATGAATCAGCAAGAACTGAAAAAAAGTAATTGAAGAGCTAGTAAAAATTTGTGCTGTAAGTATAGAAAATAAGTGCTTTCCTGTATCCTTAGAATCTGGATTAACTGAGACTATATTGACGGATGTAGGCAATAAAGCTGAAAATTTGCCTTTGTTAGAATTTACTCTAACGCAACTATGGAAAAAACAAACCAATTTCGTAATAACTCACAAAAGCTATTACGAAATTGGTGGTGTAAAAGAATCCATTGCTAACCATGCAAAAGAGATATATAGACAGTTAGAAGGTAAGAAGCAAAAAAAGTTAGAGCAAATTTTTATTCAATTAATTAATCCAGAAAACAGAACAGCATATACTCGTCGGGTGGCAAATCGTACTAATTTAGGAGAAGATAACTGGGAATTAATAACTTACCTTAATAGTGAAAATGTTCGCTTAGTTATAATCAACTATAACCAAGAAAAATCCCAAGAGACAGTAGAAATTATTCATGAGGCTTTGATTGAAAATTGGGGTCGTTTACATCGATGGATGAAGAAAAATTATGAGTTTCGCACTTGGCAAGAAAAACTAAGGAGACAAATAGATCAGTGGAATAAGTTGAATAAGGATGAGTCTGTATTGTTGCGAGGTGTGCAGTTAGATGTGACGTTCAAAACTTGGTATCATGATCGTTCCAATGATTTGGATAAGGAGGAAAGGTCTTTTATTAAACAAAGTTGGGAACTACAGCAGAGGGAAATTCAGGAGCGCAAAAGTGAAAAACAGCGGTTTACCATAGCTGTAAGTGTTCTTATTTTTCTCGGTATTGGAATTATTGGGTTAATAGTTCTTTTAAATAGACAAACACTCTTAATAACATTTATAGTTGCTAACAAACAGCATTGGGCAGGAAAGAATCTTAAAAATTTTCACATACCGAAAATTAATTTATCGCAAGCTACTCTTCTTCAAGCAGATTTATCAGAGACAAATTTAGATGGAAGTAATTTATCAAATGCTAATCTTGAAGATATAAACTACACTATATTCATACACACAAAGCTCAATTTCAGGGTGCTAATCTTTCAAAAGCAAACTTATCAAATGCAAATTTAGTGGAACGAAGTTTTCGAGAGCTAAACTCAATGGAGCATATTTCAGTAACGCTTATATGCAAAATGTTAATTTCCAAAATGCTGACCTCTTCCAGGCTGACTTCACGACTGTTCAAGCTCTGACTATTGAGCAAGTTAAGTCTGCTCAAAATTGTGGTCAAGCTTTATATGACGAAGATTTTGCTAAAAAGTTAGATTTGAAATAAACAACGAGTTTGAGAAAACTGCTTGGGTAGTTTGAGAAAACAAATATTCTAGCGATCGCCAACCAACAACAAGAAATAACTAGGGAAATAGAATCCATTCCAACTGAAGTTGAAATCGAAACCAACCCCAGAATAACTAACTCCGACCTAAGTACAGGACAAAAAGCGTGACTTATAGAACAGGAAAAGGTTTCATAGAACTTAAACCATAATGTTCATGAAACCTGAATATTTGGGAGACTAGTTCACTACAAAAAACTTTAAAAAACCACTTTTCTTGACATGGAGCCAGAATTAAATTTCTCCCTTTATTTATCATGGCTGTATTTAGAGAAATGTCAACTTGGCACAAATAGCAACTGCATTTTCATCTAATGCCCAAGTAAGTTCTAATTACAACGTCAGTTTTTCCGCCACTTTGACATAGATACTAGGAAATTTTTCCAGGCTGTGATGGCCATCATGGACTGCTCGCAAAATGGGTTTTGAGTATAGACCCAACTTAGTGGCAGCTTGGTAAACATACATACAATATTCTCATTTTGGGGATTGCTTACTTTCGGCTTGGCAGTTCCCATAGTTTGGCAGATGTTATCCAAAAAAGGAAATTCCCAAACAGCAGAACGTCTAGATGTGATGAAGAAATTTGCCTCGTTGTTAGGTCACCAAAGAGTAGGATATCTAACAGCAGATAGAGAATTTGTGGGCAAACAATGCTTTAAATATCTTGTCTTGTTGGTAATTGGGGGTTTCGTATCAGGATTCGTCCCACAGACTTAATTGGTGATGGACGCCAATATTTGCCTGGCAACGTAATTTTTAGCAATTTAACCATTGGTGAAATTAGAAGTTTGTCCAAACGTTGTCGTATTTTGGAAATGTGGATGTATGTATCAGCCTTGAGCTTGGAATCAGGAGAACTGTTAAGTGTAGTTAGCGTTCGCCTTGGGGTAAGTGCGATTCAAGATTATGGTCGTCGCTGGCAGATTGAAACGTTGTTTGGTTGCCTTAAAAGTAGAGGTTTTGACCTTGAGTCAACTCATATAACTGAACCAGAGCGTCTAACTAAAATGATATTTTTATTAACTTTGACACTGTGTTTGGCACACCGAGTAGGTATTTGGTTCAATGAGCATGGTCCTCTGCTCGCCAAAAAACGTGGGCGTAAGGCTCAAAGTTTTTTCGCTATGGTCTAGATTTTTTGGGCAATATATTCTTCGATATACCTAGCAAAATAGCTGATTTTCATAGGGTTTTAAAATTTTTGTCCCGTACTTAGATAAAATGGTTCAAGTAGAGTTTAAGAATAGTTTTCACTATAATGAAACCACTTTTTCCGATAATTCCTATCCATGAAGGTTCTTGGTTTGGTGATGATTCTGTAAACCACGCCGACGACCAACACCATGACTCTGATTCTCTTGACCATGCAAATGACCATAGTTTAGACTCCAACATTTCAGTAGCTAACTCTGTGGGTCATATTGACCATAATTATTATAGCCCAAATTGGAGTTCAGAGTACGACAACCAAAGCGCTCATAGTTTCAGCGACGATGGTTGGGTAAATAAGATTTTGACTCTAGTTCTTCTTGGGGTAGTTCTTTTGATACGACAAGGGCAAATTATGAAGCAGATACCCACTTAGACAATGAGAATAATTTAGATGATGTTCGCGATAGTGCTTATGTAAGCCCGAGGGATCAATTGGTTGGCGTTGTACATCATCACTATTACTATCCCAAGAATAGATATCCAGATAATTCTTGGCAAGATGGTGGTGATAGTGATTCATTCTCTGATTCATCCTCTGATTCATATTCTTCTTCTTCTTCGCCTTCTTCTTCTTCATGTAGTACAAATTCTTGTGATTCATCATCGTTTTCATGCAGCGATAGCGATGGTGATGGAGACTGCGGTGGTGATGATGATTAATTCAAAATATTAGGCTATAAATTATTCAATTTGGGTAGTTTGCTTCCTGTAGGTTGGGTCTGGTTAAATTTAACTCAATCTACATTTTTTTTAATTATAGTTGTTTGAATTTAAATTGAGACAAGTATTTCTTGCTATCACTAAGTTTCAGCAGAAAAAGTTTTCCATTCTTATTTTAAATGACTATACAATGTTTTTTAACTACCATAAATGTTTGTAGGCTTCTTTTAGATGGTACAAAATCTGTTCGTAGGAACGTGCCATTATTCTTGCTGCTTTAATAGTTTGCCGATTTATTCTTATAATATCTTCGGCTTTTTGATACCAATAATTAATTCTTTCTTCGGCAATATTTAACATTTTGGGAATGGTAGCAGTATCATCTAAACCTAATCTATAACCGTAATAGGTTCCATATTCTCCAGTTACTTCTAAAAGCTGTTTGACTTCATTTTGGTTGAAATTGAGTTTGCTGTCGTAGTAGTTGCGTAATACTTGTAATTCTTTAAAACTGTGTTCTTTTACTTCTAATTCTTCAAACATTATCGCTATTTGCTCTAATATTTTGGCATCTTTTTCTGAGATATTGTTCTGTTGATATTGACTGCATGCAACTAATATTTTTTTTCAAAGAATTATTGAGTTTAATCAAAAATGCCCGGTTGCCAAAGTGGGAAACTACTAAGTCTTGTAATTTGGGTAATCCACTAAATTCTAATAATTTATCTTTCAATTCGTCCTGATTTTTGATTCCTCTTTGAATTAATTCCCATCCCTGGCAAATACCATATAAACCTAATTTACTCAACAGTTGTTTTCTGTTAATTGAAGCAGGAATATTAGCTCTATCTGAGTATTCTTTGTTAAACCTCTTTGCACTCTTAGTTAAACTTTTAAACTCTTCCATGGGTAAAGCAGCTAATTGCTCTAAAGTTGCAAAATCTTCAGGCGATAAAGTTTTTGCTCCCCACCCTAGAAGACCAGACACGGGAAATATTGTATAGAGCAAATTACGCAATTGAGAATGTTCCGATAACAATCTTTGAGCGATCGCTTGACCAGTATCCAGAGGATCCAGTTTGTCAGGTCAATAATTATCGACTTTTGTTAAAACACCGATAGAATTTATCGGCGTTGAATTCTCTAGTTTTTCCCCAATAAATTCTTCTAACACCCCTTGGTCAGAAGTAGCTATGCTCTGGCTAAACAAATATAGTATCGCATCTGCTTTTAATGCTTCTTTTTGAGTAACTTTGGTTAAGTCTTCCGGACTCAGTTGCAGAAAGTTTAAAGTATTGCGGGAATCTTCTGAAAAAGCAGAGTCTAAACCAGGGGTGTCAATTAAGTTGAAAGTTTTGAGAATTGGATTAGGATAAAGAACTTCAATATATTCAATCTCTACTAAGAAAGCCTGGTTTTCTTCTCGACGGCGTGTAAGTAGTTCTAATTCTTCTAGGGTTTTGGTTTCTGGGGGGCGATCGCTTTTGAAATGTACTACTAAAGATGGAATTTCCCCATATTTAAACCAATTCACATTAAAAGTCAATTCCTCAACTCCTGTAACTACTACTGATTCACCTAATAAGGCATTCATTAAGCTAGATTTGCCTGCTTTGATTTTACCCATTACTGCTACTCGCATGGGTTCGTGGAGTCTTTGATAAAATTGCTGAATTTCTTGATGCAAACCAGCTAACTCAAATGAATCTGCGGTAAGTTTAATAGCCGACTCGAATATTTCTTCAGCGCGATCGTGAAGGTTCTTCTCAGGCATCTGCCCATCCTCCTACATCAGTTTTACCATCACTTTGTTCATGGGATTGATTTGTTTTCCATTTTTCTATTTCTTTGGTTATTTGTGCCCCGCGCTGATAAATACCGTTGAGATATTCCAAGGGTTTCTGTAATTCTTGAGAACCTTGGGCAGCATCCTGTTGAGAAAGTTCGCGACTTTTTTTAATTGAGTTCAAACTTTCTTGGTAAGTTTTCTTCTGGCGTTGAATTTGACCTAAGAACTCGTCTCGCATAAAACGTTCCAACTTGGTAATAGCATCATTCAATATTTTCCAGCTCTGCCTTTTACTATCCTCAATAATTGGATTGATTTTTTTAGCAATAATTCTCTGATTCTCAATTCGATCTTTTTTATCTAGTTCCTCCCAAGTATTTTTAGTGCCCATAAAAAAACCTGCAACTTTGCCTAAAACAGTGCCAATACCAGCATCAATAGTAGTACCAGGTACAGAACCGACTCCCCCAAAAGGCAAACCTGCTACAAAACCGATCGCTCCACCAATAGTAGCCACTGATAAGCCTGTCATGAAACCACTACGGGATGCTGTGCTAGCCTTACCCCACCAATTGTTATCTTTAAGATTAATATCATTGGTTGAAATATTGGCTAGAGATGATTCCAGGGAGGTGACTTCCAATGGGCTTAAGTTAAGCCCTGTTGAATATTCAAGGTCTTTATAGATTAATTGTGCTGTTTGACTTAGTTCTTTACCTACTTTAGATATAAGTGCGTCAATTTCTTTTTCTATTAAGCTGGCAATTTTTTGAGGTTTATTTTTGCTAGAAACGGGAATAATTGTAATTTCTCCAGGAGAACATTGAGAAATTTTGGCTAATTTCTGGCGGTTATTTTCTACTATTGCTTTATAGTCATTTTCATCTACCAGGTCAGTTTTAGTTAATACATAAACAAGATTTTGATTATGTTCTCTAATCATTTTTATGAAGTCAAGTTTTGGCTGGGATAGAGGTTTATCCACATCGCTGACGAATAAAATAACATCGGCGTTGGGAATAAATGCATAAGTAATATCGGTGTGATTTGTGTTGAGACTGCCCACCCCCGGAGTCTCGACTAAAACTAAACCATTTTCTAATTGTTGGTTTGGAGATTCAATTACTAACATTCGAGAGTTTTTAGTGTTATTTTTGTTTTTTGTTCCGTTATATAATCAGGAATTTCCTCTCGTGTAATTTCTATATTTTTACTTTTTTCTTCTCCAGGTTTGTCTAAAACTACCATGATTTTTTCCCTTTCCCCATAAGTAATGGTGGAAACTAGGCTAGTGGTGATATCTACATCTACTGAAAAAAGTCCGGGTTCGTTTAAGAGGGCGTTAGTTAAGCTGGATTTTCCTTTTTTATATTCTCCACAAATAACTACCCAAAATTTTTCATCTATTAAGCGACTATATGCGGATTTAAGGTATTGCAAAGAATCGGTTTTTTCAAGTTTTTTAGCAATAAAAAAGCTGTCTTTAAATAAATTTAAAGCTGCTTGTTTTTGTGTTTCGTAATTCATCATGTTTTAGTATCCTTATTTTTTTGATTTTTGGTTAATTAATTATGGATAAAACGGTTAAAAAACTTTGGTTGTAAATCTCGATAATAGGGTTTTAAACTCGGCTCAATTAATAATTGCAAAAGTTGACTAAAGTCATTACACCATTGCTCCGAAAAACTGCTACCTAAAGCTAGGCATTCAAACATTTTATCGTACATGGCTAATAACTGGCTGCGTTTTTGTTTGTACTCATCTACTGTGAGGTTGGCGATCGCCTCATGAGGAAAGGTCCCTATTTGGCCTGCAGTCACTTCTTGTTGCCAAGGATTTTTAAATTTTAAGTCCACATATTCGACTATGGCATGATTTGACCAATTTAGGGTAAGGGTAGCCAAAGGAGGAAATAAGATTGTTTGGCCTGCGGTGGTGGTTTTGACCCCAATACAAGGTAGAATTATATAGACAGAACTCTTTTGCCTCAGAGGAATAGGGCAACTAATACTGGTTTTCATGGGTATAAGTTGTTGAAACCACTGTGTTTGATGGATGTTGGCGATGATTTGTTCTGTTTTCCCCATCATAAGTACCTGTACCACAACCTATCTGAAAATCTATTGTAATAATTAATAATTAACATGGGAATCTAGTTTGGCTTGATAATGTGTAATCATTGCGTAACAACAACTTGCCTGCCAAGCGGTCATAAATTTTTCTTTTGGCACCATTAAACCTCTGCCAAAATCTACAGCGGGGTCGTTGAGAATAATTTTTTCATGTTTTGGGTCTGAGCGATCGATGCCGATAATTTGTACCACATGATTTGCTCCTTGACTAGCGGGGATACCTCGGTAATCTGATAGTTGTTGATTTGATATCAATATTTATCCTTGGTTTATGCCAACAATTACTTTTTCTCCGTCTTTTAATTTTTGTTCTATGTCGGCTAAAGAGTTGTTAGATTGACGGGTGACATGAACGCCCTCTGCTTCAATAATGTCTCCAACTCGTCCTAATTTCATCCCTTTGTCGGGTCGATAACCGCATTTTTCTGTTGCTTGTTGGGTGAGTTCCCTTTCGCTAAAGTGGCGATCGCTGAGACTTTCTAGGACAAATTTTTGTACCGCGACACCACACGCAAAATCACCGTCTGGATGATACCAGAATTGCATATCATGGGTGGGGTTACCGATAATGTTTGTGGTATTGGTGTGGTGAATGTCGAAATTTTCCCAGGGGTGGTAGTCGGATGTTTCAACAGAATAATCGTTTTCCTCCCAGTTATCTATGAATTGTTGGTAAAGGTCGGTATATTGTTGGTTGATGTAGTGGATATGATGGTTTGGGGAAATAGTTGGTAGCTGTCTTGGTTATGGATGGTGAGATGGTGGGAATGGCAGGTTTCTGGGTTGTCAATATGGGACTGACTGTATTGGTTGTTGTCTAGGGAATGGTAGCGACTTAGGTCATCGGTTTGGTCTTGAGGACTTTCGTCGTTACCATCGTCTAGGTTTGAGTGGTGGAAGTGTTGAATCATTATTTGCTCAAAAATACTCAATAAGTTTCACGGGCAAACTTTTAAATTTAT
>JAKQYF010000235.1 GCA_023356535.1 Trichodesmium sp. MAG_R03
TATTCCAGAAGCTATGGAAGATTTGGAAGATCGCAAATTATCTCGAAATTGGACCGCAACAAATTGGATAGGAGAAAGTTCTAGTCTTACTGGTACTGATGCGATCGCTTGGCCAGGATTATCCCATAAGGACATAAAACCTATGGACTTAAATTATAAAGATGAAAAGCCTGAGATTAAGGAATTTTACAAAACTCTAGCGGAGAAACTAGAGACAAAAAATACTAAGAGTAAGGAAGAAGAAGAAATAGAAGGCAAATTTATTGATCCCAATGAACGCCTCAGTATTCCCGAACTTACAAAACGTCTGGTTACTCAACATCAAATCCGCAAAAAGTTAGAGTTACCTTATATAGAAAGTTTTACAGATATAGTCAGAAAACCAGAGCTAGAAAAGAATCAGCCCGGACAATGGACTGGTTGGTTTATGGGAGATGGGGATAGAGTGGGAAAGTATTTGAAAAAGCTAGCTGAGTTACCGGATGCGGAAGAACAAATTAAACATTTTAGTGAGGAAATGCGAGAATGGGGCAGGAAATTTATGGATGGTTTTAATAAGCCTAGAAAAGTAAAGCAAGGGCGAGTTATTTATGCTGGTGGGGATGACTTTTTGGGTGTGATTTACAGAACCCCACAAAACCCGGTTCAACCTATAGAAGCATTGGAATGGTTGAAGACTTTACCGGAACAGTGGAAAAAGCATAGTTGTGATATTACTCTGAGTGTGGGTTTTGTCTGGGCGGCCCCAAGTGTACCACAACGGGATGTATTACAACATTGTCGTGAAGCTGAGAAAAAAGCTAAAAAATTAGGGCGCGATCGCCTAACTATTAGAGTCCTATTTAACAGTGGCAGATTTATAGATTGGACCTGTCCATGGGATTATTTGCATATTTTAGATGATTATCGCGATAGAGAAGGAGGTAAAAATTGGACACATGTTTATAACGATCTAGCTCAATTAAAAGCTCGATATGCTATCAAACCTTTTCCTAGAAGTAACGACACAGAAATTGAAAATACAAACTTAAAATTAGTTTTGACTTTAATTAATCTTTATTTTCAAAATCAGGGCGAGAAAATTAAAAAAGATCGTAAAAAGTTAGTAGATAATAATTCTCCAGCAAAGTTGTTGAATTGGATTAGTGATTTGATTGTAGTAGGATGGCAAATGTGTTCTTAATGTTAAATTCAGTTTATATTATTTCCGAAAATAGAAGGTATTAATCACTCTTAAGATATACTTAATTCTTTTCAATGAAACACTATTTTCTACTCAAATAATTTCAATATATGACTACTACAAATATGTTTAAATATCTCATAAAAGTGAAACCTTTGGGTTTAATGTATGGTAGTTCAGGAGGATTTTTATCACCAGAAAATTTAGTAGGACGTTCTCGAACTAAGTTTCCTCCTGATGCTGCGACTCTTTCGGGATTAATATTAAGTGCTAAATGCTATTTTAATCAAAAAAAAGACACATCAGCTAATGAAGAATTTAAGAAAAATCTTTATGTAGCAGGTCCTTTTTGGGTTGAAGAAGGTTTTCCAAAAACATTGTATATTCCTATGCCTTGGACAAAAATTATTGGCGAAGAAAAAAAAGATAGAGATGAATGGATAATAAAGGATAACAAATGGTATCGTAATAAAGATAAAAGAGAAGAAAACCAAGAAATCAAACCATACTATAATTGGTTGAAAATAAATGATTGGAATCGATCTGTAAAAAACATTGTAGTAAACAAATCAATGGCAAAAAATCCTTGGGAGTTTGTACCAATGCTTCACCCTAAAATGAAAGATGATGAACGTCATGGGATAGAAAAAGACGGATTATTTTTAGAAAATGCAGTACAAATGCCAGAGGATGTATCTTTAATTTATCTTTCTACTTATTCTTTAGAAACTGGTTGGTATAAATTTGGAGGTGAGAACCATATAGTTGAAATTAACAGTATAGAAATATCAAAAGAAGATTCAATTATTAAACTATTAAATCAGCCAATAGAAAAAAGCTTTGCTCTAATTACATCGGCTGTTTGGGGTTCTAATAGATTATCATTTCGGGCTCCCCAAAATTTAGATTTTCCAAAAATCAAACTAATGCTAACAGATAAAGCCATACCTTATCGTTATCTAACTAAAGGTCACTTAAGTCGGGGCAGATATGCAGTACCCGCAGGTAGTGTTTATGTATTAGAAGAACCCTTAGATAAATCTTGGTGGGAATGGCCGGAAGAATGGTTTCCCAATGAAGGTATTAGTCTAAAAAGAATTGGTTCTGGTTTGTGTTTACCTCTAGATATTAAAGGAGTAGCTTAAATGTATAAAAAACTTCATGGCATTATTGAAACACTTGCACCACTCCATGTAGGAGCAACTGCTGGAGAAGAAAGTGGCAATTTGAATATGATTTTTCGCGACCAATTCACTCAAACAGGGATTATTCCTGGTAGTTCTGTGAGAGGTCGCATGAGAGCGGAAATGCGGGCGCAACAAGGGGAAGATGTTGCCAATAAATGGTATGGTAGGGAACCAGCAATAGGAGTACCCGAGAGTACTACAGAATCTTTAGTGAAGTTTGAATATGCTTCTATAGTTTGGATACCTGTATTTTGTCCTGGTCAACCTATTGTTTGGGTAACTTGTCCCTATTTGTTGAAGCGATATAAACGTATTGCAGGGATAGGCGAAGAAATCTCAATCCCCAAAGAATATATAGGTTCTAAGGCTTTGAAGTCACTGAAGATTGAAGGCGAGGAAACTTTATTTTTTAACTTTGGTTTTCTTACTGTCAAAAGAAAAGATGACCTGAGATCTTGGTTTCCCTTGGGAGAAGAGTTACCAGCAGTAGTGGTGAAAGATGATGAAATTTCTATGGTTCACGACATGTCACTATATCGTCAAAGTCGTGTTGCTTTGGAGAAGGAAGAGAAAAAGGCAAAAGGTAAGGCTTTTTTTAATACTGAGGCGCTACCGGAGGGAACTATTTTGGCGTTTCCTATTGCTATCAAAGAAAATAAGGATATTGACGAACAATGGAAACCTTTTCCTCGTAGTAATGAAGGGGAAATTTATTTAGGTGGGTTGGAGTCTATTGGCTTCGGAAATTGTCAAGTTATTATAAAAGAGGTACAGTAATCATGACTTTGAAACCTTATAAATTAGATAAGTATGCTCATGACTTGGTATTAAAGTATCGGGATAAAGATGTCTTGAATGAAACTCATAAAATGCGGATGACAGTTGCCTATGGTTTGGAGAGGTTTTGGGCAGAACAGTTTCGTTTAGAGAAAGATAAAAATCAAGATAAAGCTAAATATTGGCGGGAAACTTGGAAAACTCTAGCCAAGATTATGAAACAGGCTAAAGTTATAGTTCCTAATGATGATATTGACAGTAAAAATACAAATGAAATTCAGGAGATGGCAAAAAAATTATGGGCAAAATCGGATCAAGATTTAGATCCTAATGAAAAACAAAAATCTGACAAAAAACATGAATTTAACGAAGATCAGCGCAAAGTTACTTTAGCTGTATTGACTCAACTATGTGACTATATGGTGTGGTGGGTGCAACGGTATAAAAGGTAAACAATAATATCTATAAATCATGAATTATAATAATGTACCTCGAATGTTTCGTGCTCAAATGGAAGGTCGTTGTCAAATACAAAGGTTACCTACTGCAAGACAGGATGCTTATGAATGGGCTGAGCAATGGATATCTGGCGCATCCTATGATATACCTGAATTTCATGATAGTATTCAGAGGAAAACCTATAGAATTAACTGGCGTTTTGTTACTAATAGCGGTCAAGATGAGGGAGTTATCCGTCCAGTTATAGGTGCAAAGGGATATCCCTATTATCCTGGCGCTAGCATGAAAGGAGCTTTTTTACGTAAATGTACCTCAGAGCAGGCTATGAAATATTGTGGGGGGCAAATAGGTAATGAAACTAAACCTGGCATTCTCCGGTTTCATGGGGGATATCCTCAAGATAGTACTTGGAAAGATAAACAGTTAGTTGATATTGTACACCCTCAACAGGAATTTCAGGTAGAAAAACAAATAATTCACAGTGCTTTTGTGCAATTTTCTCTCTATCAACCTACTCTAGTTTTTGGCATTTCTAGTAATCAAAAATTAGATGAGACAGAGTGGGAGGAAATTTGGCAAATTTGGAAGCAAGCGTTGGGTGAAGGGATAGGTTCTCGTGTTAGTACTGGTTATGGGCATTTAAAAAGTCACAAAGAAAATCTATTGTTTCCCCCTATTTTTCTTAAGGGTCAAGGTTTAGCTCCAAAGCTAATTAATGAAACTGGAGAGTTTCGCCCGAATATGTTTAAGGCTGCTTTTCGAGGCCATACTTTGCGGTTATTTGCTGGAGTTACTAATGAAGCGATCGCTCAGAAGTTAACAAAGAAATTATGGGGTGGGTTTAATGGTCAAAGTTCTTATGTGGGGAAATTAGGTATATCTTTTAATGCTCTTGAGTTAGAGATGGATACTTTTCAATATTTAGATTTACCTCTATATGATTTGAGGGAGGGAAAATTAGAGATTTTATGCTTGGGAAAGATGGAGGAAAAAGAACGAGGTAATCTCAAAATTTTAATGTTGAATATAGTCAAGTTTTCTTTACTATTAGGCGGATTTGGTAAGTCTTGGCGACGGATAGACCATCGTTTATTTTATCCAGACTATTTTAGGTATAATAATAAACCAATGATTGGTTGTCATTGGGAGTTTATTAAAAGTTCTAAAAAATCCTATATTCCTATAAATAATTTATCTGATGTGACAATTTTTTTGGATAGTTTATATTCAAAACTTAAAACTTATGTTGAGAAGGTGGAAAAAGAAAAGTTAGTAGAACAAGGAAGCGATTGGAGGGAGGCATGGCATCCTGAAAAAGTAAAAGTTTTTGGTCGAATTTCTGATAATTATCAAGATAGTGAAGCTGTTTATTGGTTTCATCAAGAATATCAAAGAGGAAAGACTATTAAAAATTCTGCTTTAACAGGTAACATGGGAAATGTAGGGCGAATATGGCATCGGATGTATCCTCATTATATTCTGGAAAATAAACAATTGAAAAAAACTAGAGGTTTTGTAGAAATGCTGACTATTTTTCCTGATGATTCAGAAACTACTAAGGATTTTCTTGACTATTTAGAAAGCTCTAGAAAGTTTGAAAAAATTTGGTAATAGTTTAGCTCTTAAATCCCTAATTTTTGAATTTTAGCCATATTATTTGATTTTAGAAAATACTTTTTTTTCAGGGGATGAATGGAATTTTTAGTAATTATAATTGAAGGAACAAAATTCAATGAATATTTGGATAGCAACTACTGGGAATAGTGATGTACAACTAATAACGGATGATAATTGGAGCTATTTGTATGAGAAAGAAAGGTTAAATAGTGAAGATTTAAATAAGGAATATTCAAATGACAAAAAATCAAATAGCGAAGTTTTAAATAGCCAAGATTTTGAACTTACTTCTTTGGATGTTGATAGTTATGAAGATATTTATACTGCTCCTGCGAGAGTTTTAGGTATAGTTTACGGGAATGAATTTAAGGATCATTGGAAAGATTTGGTTTTTCCACTCTTCGATGATTTTTCTAAAAAGTTAAAAGATGATCCTAAGTTAATGCCGGATAAAATTATTCTGCTTTTGACTGATCAATCAGATTTATATTCTGATTATACTGATTTGAAAAATTCTCCTTGTTGGAAAGATACTTGTAGTTTATTACCAATACTTAAGCATTATTTTAGTGAGAATTTCCCGAAAGCTACTTTGGAAAATATAGTATTAAGACCTGTAGTATTAGAATCTGGGGAAGGAAAGGGTTTAGATAATTGGGATAGTGTTTTAGATTTAGTTCAGAAAGAGTTATCTGAGTTGGAGTTTAAAGAAAGTGATGTTATTTATGTGAGTCATCAAGCTGGTACTCCGGCAGTGTCTTCTGCTGTGCAGTTTGTGACCTTGTCAAATTTTGGTCAAAGAGTGAAGTTTTTGGTGGCTAATGAATATGAAAAGGACTCGGTAGAAATTATTGATAGTTCTAAATATTTGCGAGGTATTTCTATTCAGCAAGCTAAGAGTTTGGTTACTACTTCTCCTGGTGCTGCTAAGAAACTTTTGGAAAAAATAGAGGATGTTGATGAGGGAGTGATCGTTAAGTTAAATGATAAGATTAATTTCTTTAATCTTAACCGGGACATTGATAAGAATAGTCAGGATTCTATTCCTGCTGCTACTCAAAGAATTGTTGATGTTTTGGATTTAATTAGCATATTTTTTACACAAGAAAATTATCTTCAGGGTATTACTTTGATATCTGCTGCACAGGAAACTTTTCTTAAGGTGGCTATTTTTTCTAAGATTAAAAAAAAAAGAGGATTGTAGTTAAGGGTAAGGATTATTCAGCTCAGGAGTTTTTTGAATGGAATAAAAAAGGTTTACATTTTAATCCTGAAAAATACGAATTGAAAAAAGAAGAGGTTTGTAAACAACTTTTATATCCTAAAAAGGTTATTCCAGATATTAAAAGTAGTAATAAAAATACTAAAAGTTTTAAAGGTTTATCTAATGAGGTTATGCTGAAATGGCTGAAAAAACTTGAGCCAGCTTTTGTACCAAAATTGGAGTCTTGGCCGTTGTTGGAATGGTATTGCGAAAAACATAAGGAACGAGAGAAGAGAGAAGAAAATACAGGGGAGGAAGAAACACATTTAAGGCATCAATTAGTACATAATTTAAGGGGGATGGAAAAATCAGATGTTGTTGAATATTTGATGGGTTATCAAAAGGTAGAAACGGATAATGTGATTAAAATCTATAATGAGAAGGTTAAACAACCTTTTTTTGAGGCTCTTAGCTTATTTGAGCTTGATTATACTAGGGATAAGTTAGATAAGGAGTTGCAAGAATTGGCTGAGTCTCTCTCTTGAAAGAGCTGTAGGTTTTCTTTGGTCTGACTTTTAGATGTATTTGTTTGCTGAGATGGTTTTTTTCTTGACTTAGCGATCGCTCTGTTCACGAATGATCTTGTAATGAGATTCTCTGAAAATTTTGGCTCTATGTAATAGACATTTCAATCAGCATCAGGGCCAATTCAATCGAAAAAAAATATTAATTTATAGGTTGACAATTTGTATTCTTAGATTTAGTATTAAAAGTAGCTAATACAGTATAAAGAACCTTAACAAATGAATAGAGATATCTTTATTGTCATTTTTAGATTATTAAGAGTGAATTAAAGGTGGTTTTTCATGTTTGCATGGTACCCCACATACGCACCTCCGAGAATCGCTGAAACCCTGATTCTCTCGATGACCTGCGTTGATGCCTTACTGGGCAAGGGTTTGAGGGTCGTCAAAATGACAATTTTCGTCATTTTTTTACCTCCCTCAAGGGGGTGCGTATATTTGGGGGTCTGGAAGCCTTGCTGTGTCGTGGTTTAAAATCGTAGCTCCCCACCGCTTGGGTTAATGCGGACTTATTGGAAACTCTGGGGTTCCAAGTTAGTGGTTGGTACGCTAGACCCCACCGCTTGGGTTAATGCGGACTTATTGGAAACGTTGTGTGTATGAACTACCTTCAACTTTCAAGTGTTCCCCCACCGCTTGGGTTAATGCGGACTTATTGGAAACTAAATTCCGCAGTAAATATTTCAGCTGGAGTTTTTGTTGCCCCACCGCTTGGGTTAATGCGGACTTATTGGAAACTCTGAGTTTCGGTTTTTCAACTTCGACAACGAACCCCACCGCTTGGGTTAATGCGGACTTATTGGAAACACCCTGCTTCTTTCCCTAAGATAAGGGATAGCAAAACCCCACCGCTTGGGTTAATGCGGACTTATTGGAAACAAAAAGCCGTTCCCCTTTTCCTATGTTCTTGGTGAACCCCACCGCTTGGGTTAATGCGGACTTATTGGAAACGAGTGACCTCTCGAAACTCTTCCTCGTTTTTCTTGTAGAACCCCACCGCTTGGGTTAATGCGGACTTATTGGAAACAAAGAGGTTGGATTCTGCTTCAAAAACATTTCGAAATATACCCCACCGCTTGGGTTAATGCGGACTTATTGGAAACTCCTCGATTGAAGGAAAAATACGAACTTTTTTTGAAACCCCACCGCTTGGGTTAATGCGGACTTTAGTGAACGCTGGAATTGGAAAACCGGGAGATGTAGTAACTTACTATTACACAGGTAATATAAGCAAAAGAGGTGCTCTGAAAAATATCCCGACACAAAATAAACCTTACTTCCCTGAAT
>JAKQYF010000236.1 GCA_023356535.1 Trichodesmium sp. MAG_R03
GATATGTTGAAATACAATTGTTGAATAAACAAAGTCGTAATTTTGGTCAGGTAATTTTTGTAAATCATAGCCATTATTAACATATACTTCTCCATTTTGTTTCCCATCAGCTAAATATTGTTTAGCAAACTGAATCATATTTTCCGAAATATCTACACCATCTACCTGTGCAAATCTTTCTCGTAAATATTTAATTATACGACCAACTCCACAACCAATTTCTAAAACTTTCCATCCTGCTTTTATGGGAATTCCTATAAAAAGTTTTTGAGTAGAACTTAAGACTGAATTTTCCCACGCCTCCATTTTTTCTTGAGGAGACATAGCGTTAATTTTCTCATCAGTAAATACTCGCCCAAACATCGCTTCATCTAGAGAATTAACATTCCAAAACTGTCGTTGTAAATCAAGTTGTCCTGTATTAATAGATTGATTTTTAACTGTTGAATAATTAAGATTTGTCAGTGTTTTATCGAATGAAGTTAACTTAGATTTAAGCAAATCTTGGTTAAAGAATAATTCCTGATAATCTGCTTTAGCAAAAACTGGACAATTACCTTCTACTGTAGCATCAATTATTTGACGATTATTTGATCTAAAATATTCTTCAGCAATTCTATAAAATTTTTCTGAATTTTTCAGATCTGGTAGATTCCATTTCACCCCTTTTCCAAAATAATCTGAATGAAAATGATTGGGGTCATCTCCCTGAGAAACAACTTCCTTATTTGCATCTCCTTTAGTAACAAAGTTGTGATCTACACCTATCAAAATCACAGTTTCAAACCCCATATAGTATGCTAACTGTATAGCCACATAAGTAACAGTATAGCCTTCATTAATTCCAGTCTGGGGATTATTACTAAAATCACTTTGAGGATGAGTTGTATTCATAAAAATGATATCTGAATGAGATGAAAAATAAGGAATTCCTTTATGACTAATAAACTTAGGACAGGAAATTTGACTAATTTCTTCAGCACTTTGCTCTAGAACTAAGGGATTAACTGATACATAATAAGTTGGATTAAAACCCCATTTCTCAAACCCTAGATAAATACGATTCATTCCAAAGCAAATCTCATCCTTAAGGAAAGATAAATCCATTTTGTTTAAACTCGGACCATTGCCAATAATGACACATCTTTGCCCCCTGTGCTTATCTTTAAAAGCAAATAATTTTTGGTTAGAATCTTCCAGTATGGCCAACTCTTTCTTTCTGTAATTTAGAAACTTTATTCGGCTATCTATATGTTCAGAATTTGGGAATTTTTTTTGTAATTCAACTAATACATAATTAGCTGCTTGTAGATTGCTTTTTTGTAATAGAATATCGAAAAGTGCAAGTGAAGCTGGTTGATAATATGGATAATTTTTAACAATTATATCTAATATTTTTTTGGCTTTATTAACATTATTTTTTTGTAAAGCATTTTTAACTTCACTTATTAGTTTGTCTAGGCTTTCTTGTCTTTGAAATTTATCCATATAACTCGATAAAGTTTGCTCAAAATCTGCTAGTCTATCTTGGCGAACAAAAATTAAATTTCCCCAAGCAGGTTGATGATTTAATGGGTAGTTAATGCATTGCAAAAATTTGTGGGGAACACTTGTTATACCTTTTCTGCCATATTCCTTTATTGGAGCCCATTCAGAAACAAATACATGATATCCACGTTTTTGCATATAAAAAGCTATATCGTGATGTGAATAGCCGAAATTAGCCTGTGATCGCTCGTCCATAAATTCGCAGATCACTATTTCTGGTTGGATTTTGCTAAAATTAAAACTTTGTAATGCCAAAAAGTCTGCACCTTCAACATCTATTTTTAGTAGTGACACTTGGTTAACTCCCAGTTCTTTTAAAGCAATATCTAACCGCACTGTTTCTACTGTTAATTTGGGTTGATGGGAATGGTGAAATGGTTTAAGAGAATGAATACCCCAGTGTTGGGAACTGATATAAAAAGGTATATCTTGACCTGTCTGATTAGATACTGCTTTGGCTATAATGCTTACATTGGGATAATTCTGCAGATTATTTTCTAACTGTCGTCTATTTTCTGGTTCTGGTTCAAAAGCGATTACTTGCCAACCCTTTTGAGCAAATGGTTTAGCAGAAGACCCAATATGGGCCCCCACATCTATTAATATACATTTGGATTCTCTGTAAAATGGAAATTGGAGTATTAAATCTAATTCTGAAAACTGCATTTTAGCCTATATTTCTTCTATTCCGGTTTATTGCGTCTGCACAATATAGCACTTTTACTATGGCCTATTTAACTTTCCAACTTTTGAGAAGTTGTTATATTAAAATTAAGTTAATGTACCACAATTGAATGACAAAGTTTCAATGCCCTAAAAAATTGCTAGCATCAAAGTTACCGACGGCATTATATAGCAATCCCAAATAGGTTGTGACAATTTCATTAACTAGAAATAAACTCTGAAACTCTTGCCCATTGACTATTGCCCCAAACCTCCATGCTCAAAAGCGGTAAGATTTTGGGCACAAATAAAATATGATTGCTATAGTCCAAGTTAAGTTAAATTTACACTACTTAATCCTGGCCCAATTGATATCTTAACTCAAAACAATGTAGATATTTTGAGTACTGCTTCAGCAGAACAAAGAGTTCTCAATTAGAGCATTAAACAGTTTATTCTTCCCTACCCTAATTAAGTGCCTAGGTAAAATTAATTGCCTAGTTTTATTACCAAATCACAAGGAATATATTCCTTTCGGCTTCAAAGTATGTGTGATTAATATACCTGGTTTGCAGCTTAGCAATTGTTAATAGTGTCATTACTATTTTCCGCTCTTATTTTGTTTTCATTCCCTATTAATTACTTTCACAACATAAGTAAAAACTCAGAGTCATCGTTTGAAAAACTCTAGCTTTTAATGCTTTTGTGGTATGATCATGAGAAATAAGTTAACATAAGTTAATATACAAAAATTGAATAAGATAGATCCCATATCACAAAAAATAAGGAGTAGCAACCAATCGTGAATAATAAAAAGTGGAGAAACGCTGGTCTGTATGCCCTGCTGGCAATAGTAGTCATCGCCTTAGCAACAGCATTCTTCGATCAAAAACCCCAAACTAGCGAAACCTGGAAATACAGTCGGTTTATTCAGCAGGTAGAAAGCAACAATGTAGATAAAGTTCGTATAAGTGCTGACCGGACAGTAGCTAGAGTCAAAGTCGCCGATGGTACTGGAGTCCAAGATGTCCAAGTTAATTTGCCCGATGACCCTGACCTAATTAACATCCTAACTAAAAACAACGTAGATATTTCAGTATTGCCTCAAAATGATGAAGGTTTCTTGGTTAAAGCATTAAGCGGTTTATTCTTCCCCATCCTGTTGTTGGTGGGACTGTTCTTCCTGCTACGCCGGGCTCAAAGTGGACCTGGTAGCCAAGCGATGAACTTTGGTAAATCTAAGGCTAGAGTGCAAATGGAACCTCAAACCCAAATCACCTTTAGCGATGTAGCAGGTATTGAACAAGCCAAACTAGAACTAACTGAAGTAGTAGACTTCCTCAAAAATGCCGATCGCTTCACAGCGGTAGGAGCTAAAATTCCTAAAGGTGTACTATTAGTAGGCCCTCCTGGAACAGGTAAAACTCTATTAGCTAAAGCTGTTGCTGGGGAAGCAGGAGTACCATTCTTCTCCATCTCCGGTTCTGAATTTGTAGAAATGTTTGTCGGTGTGGGTGCTTCCCGAGTTCGTGACTTGTTTGAACAGGCAAAGTCTAGCGCTCCCTGTATAGTATTTATAGATGAAATTGATGCAGTGGGTCGTCAAAGAGGTGCTGGTTTAGGTGGTGGTAATGATGAAAGAGAACAAACCTTGAACCAGCTACTCACGGAGATGGATGGTTTTGAAGGTAACACAGGTATCATTATTATAGCCGCTACTAACCGCCCTGACGTTTTAGATGCTGCCCTACTTCGCCCTGGCCGTTTTGACCGTCAGGTAGTAGTAGACCGCCCCGACTATGCAGGTCGCCTGGAAATTCTCAACGTTCATGCTCGTGGCAAGACTCTCTCCCAAGATGTAGATTTAGAAAAAATTGCCCGTCGGACACCTGGGTTCACTGGTGCAGATTTATCTAATCTATTGAATGAAGCAGCTATTCTGGCAGCTCGTCGCAATTTAACTGAAATTTCTATGGACGAAGTTAATGATGCTATTGACCGGGTATTAGCTGGCCCAGAGAAGAAAGACCGAGTAATGAGCGAGAAGCGTAAGGAGTTAGTAGCATATCACGAAGCTGGTCATGCTTTGGTTGGAGCGTTAATGCCTGATTATGACCCAGTACAGAAGATTAGTATTATTCCTCGTGGTGGAGCTGGTGGTTTGACTTGGTTTACTCCTAGTGAAGACCGGATGGACTCTGGTTTGTATTCCCGTGTTTATCTACAAAATCAGATGGCAGTAGCTTTGGGTGGTCGTATTGCTGAGGAGATTATTTTTGGCGATGAAGAAGTGACCACTGGAGCTTCTAATGATTTACAACAGGTGGCCCGTGTGGCCCGCCAGATGGTTACTCGCTTTGGGATGAGCGATCGCCTCGGTCCTGTGGCTCTTGGTCGTCAGAATGGTAATATGTTCTTAGGTAGAGATATTATGTCTGAGCGGGATTTTTCTGAGGAAACTGCTGCTACTATTGACGATGAGGTTCGTAATTTGGTAGACCAAGCTTATCGTCGTGCGAAAGAAGTTTTAGTCGGCAACCGTCATGTTTTGGATAAGTTGGCGGAAATGTTGGTTGATAAGGAGACTGTAGACTCTGATGAGTTGCAGGAATTGTTGGCAACTAATGATGTGAAAATGGCTGCTTTAATTTAGCCAGACATCTCGTAGGATAGGGTGCGTTAATAGAATATAACGCACCACCTCTGCCAAATATTTCTATCCCAAATATTTTGCTTGGTGTTTTAGGCAGAGTATCCTGATAGTTTACACTCTCGATTTATTCTTTAATAAATTTTTCTATATCTGGGGTTAATACAATATTCAGAGTTTTACTTATTAGCTAAATACTCTTTTGATACTAATTACAAACAATACAATAAATATTTATTTTAAGCAACTGAGAGATTGCTGATAGAAAAAGCAAATATAGTAGTTACAAATAAGAACCAGCAGTAGAATAGGGGAAAGAATTAACTTTTTGGATTATGGCTTACAGCATACCAGAAACAACACTGGATAACATTGTTAGACTGTACGGAACTTAATTGTAATGACTATATAAAAAAAATATGCAGATATTATCAATAATATTTTTATCGAATTAGTCTATTAGGAATATCCAAAAAAGAATTTATTCATTATGGTACAATTTAAAGGCTTCTTTAATGGTAAATGGGCAGAACCTATTCCTGGTGAAGATAACCCTTCTCCTGTTTTTGCCGGTGTTGATACCCACTCATTTAAATGGGGAGCTCCATCCGACTCTGGAACATACCCAAATGAACTGAGCTTTGTCATTGATCCTTTTTCCACTCAACTCAATAAAAAGTTCAAAGTAGGAGATTTAATCTATTTTAATGGTTCAGTTGATACTGATTCTGGTGTTGAATTAGTACCCCTGGACATAGAACTAGAATTATATGACCCAATTAGACGTACCGAATCTTTTGAGTTTGACTTTGATATTGTTGCAACAATTAATACCAGCAACCCTGAAGAAAGTGCTGACTTTGTCTTTCCTATTAACAAAGTTACTGATAGTAGTTTCAGATATAAAGGAAAAAACTATACCATTAGATTACTCGGCTTTAGTCAAGACAAAGGTCGAACATTTACCCAAGAATTTCGAGTATTAGAAGATGCCAGGACAACAGCAGGTCTGTACGCCAGAATTGAACTTGATAAAGGAATAGGAACTGGTAGAGCAGACAAACTTACAGGCAGTAACAGAGACGAAAGATTAGACGGAAGAGGAGGAAATGATAAACTAATAGCTAGGGGAGGAGATGATATCCTCATTGGAAGAGGTGGTAAAGATACACTTAATGGAGGAAGTGGTGATGACGATCTCGATGGTGGAGCCGGAAATGATACTTTGACTGGTGCTACAGGTGCAGATGCTTTTATTTATGACACAGGTCGTAATTTTCGGAGACGGGATATAGGTGTAGATAAAATAGTAGATTTCATGTTAGATGAAGATACCATTGTTTTGTCTCGAACAACCTTCAGCAAAATAGAAAGTTTAGCTGGAAGTATACTTCAAGAATTTGAGGTTGTTGATAGTAACAATGCTGCGATAAAAAGTAATGCTTTTATTGTCTACAATCAAAGCAACGGCAATTTATATTACAACCAAAATGGCAGTAAGAATGGGTTTGGTAGTGGTGGTTTATTTGCTCGTTTACAAGGAAGTCCTGCACTAGAAGCGACTGACTTTTTTATTGATAATTAGACTCTAGAGACTTCATAATTAAGAAATAAAAATTTAGGGGTAATTTGCCTATGGTTATTCCCTAATATCAAATCTGTTAGTATCGGTGTTATTCAATCAGAACTTACGCAAAGGCACTATATATAGAGCCTTGGTACGTTACGAAGTCCGCAATTCAAGTCGCGAAGCAAAACAGAGCATGCCAATATCTTTCATGGGTAAGTCCTCTATCAATATTTAAAGATAAGAGCCTATTTGCATAACCATCAAAGGAATTATGTTGCTCGTAAGTCAACGAATTTGATGTAATTCTCTGGTTTACTCCTCATTAAATAATAATTATGAGCAATCTTTCTTACAGTAAATTTACACTAGAAAATGCCAAGAAAAATTTTGAATTAACATTAGAAGAAAACCAATATTTATTTGACGAAATTAAACCAGTTAAACCTTCTGAAATTCTCACAACTATATTACGAGAATATATTCCATTAGCAACTGCTATTAATACAGAAAAAGCTCGCTCTGAATTATTAATTTCTCAAATTTTAGCCGATGTTAGACGACAATTAAATTATCAAATTAGCCTCTTTTCAGGGACAGAATTTAATGTAGAAGAAGAATTAGGATTACAAGGATATTGTGATTTTTTGCTCAGTTTTTCCTCTGAACAATATTTTATTACTGCTCCAGTTATTGCCATTGTTGAAGCTAAAAATGAAAATATTATTCGAGGGTTAGGACAATGTGTTGCTAATATGGTGGGAGCGCAATTATTTAATCAGCGTTCTGGGAATCCAGTTAAGGTTATTTATGGTGCAGTTACAACCGGAACAAATTGGAAATTTTTAACACTTGAAGAAAAAATTGTGCGTATAGATACAGGGGAATATTACATCAAAGAAGTAGATAAAATTTTAGGAATTATTTTGGAACCATTTCAAGAATATTTAGAAAATTCTTAAATTTATGTTAGAAGAAGTACTTTAGCCCAGTTGCCAAACAAATCAAAGTCAAGTTTATCCTTGGTTATTGAAGGAATTTCAAGAAATAAATCCTCAATAATTTTCATCGTGGATAGCTACCTAAAAATTTCACCGAAAGGGTTGCCTGCTAACAAAAACTCTGATAATATAAGAATAAGAAATGTTATTGGGTCAATTTCTTCTACACAAATGATTTTTTATTCAACAAAAAAATGACTCAAGAACAATATCAAGTTTCCCTTTATCCTTACTTTCCTCTTTCCTTTAAGTCCACTATAAATTTTGCTTTAATGTCAACATTAGGAAATGACCATGCTAATGACCATGCGGTTATTATTGGTGCTGTTAGTATCTTTGCTGCTACTAGAAATATTAACCTCAACCTTAAAGATAACTGCACCTACCAAGATAACTGCACCTACCGCAAAACTGGGTTTCGAGAAGCTCAACCGGATGTCTCCTGTTAGTGAAAATGCAAATGTTATTCCTAGGGGAACTTCTATTATCAATCTAGAGATTTATCCTCCACCAAATCTTGTTATTGAAGTTGCTAATACCTCTCTTCCTGATGATAAAGGTGAAAAACTTTTGTTGTATGAAGCAATTACAGCACGCAATAGTTGGAAAATTTCACTGCTCATCTCTTCTGGCGGAGTGCTTCAGCAAATGAGTTAATTATTGCTCTATACGCAATAGTTGGAAAATTTCACTACTCATCTCTTCTGGGGGAGTGCTTCAACAAATGAGTTAATTATTGCTCTATACGCAATAGTTGGAAAATTTCACTACTCATCTCTTCTGACGGAGTGCTTCAGCAAATGAGTGAATTATTGCTCTA
>JAKQYF010000237.1 GCA_023356535.1 Trichodesmium sp. MAG_R03
TCCTAACTAATAAGTAAAGTTCGTGGTGGGTATTTTGAATTAAAGATTCAACAATATAGTGACCAATACATCCACTAGCGCCCGTGATAAAAATCCGTTTATGGCTCATACAAATCAGTTGTTAGTTATTAGTTATTAGTTATTAGTAAAATCCAATTTTCTGTTATGATAAGCATTCAGTTGTCAGCCATCAGCTATCAGCTAGAAGGAAAAATTAGCCTCCAAGAATAATTATAAAGTCCGACACGAAAAAGATGATCAGCTAAACTTAGTAATTTACAGCATATTTCGGGCAAATGATGTACAGGGTAAATGGTGAAAATCATATAGTGCGGGCATCTTGCCCCCATGGGTGTACCTGATAACAGCGGAAAACGCTGTATTACTTTCATGGATCTTTTTGCGCAGCATGACCTAAGAAAAGCTGAGAGCTGAAAGCTTACTAACAAACTTAGGGCTAGGTTATAACCCGCCCCTAAAAAAATCGTGGAAATCTCAAATTTACCTTAATTAAACTTAACCAGTTACTGCTAATAAACTACTAATTTCTTTAGCCGTTTTAAAGAAGAACTCTACATTTTCTTCAGGAGTTTCTTTCAAAACACCATGTCCTAAATTTAATATATGACCTCGGTTACCAGCTTTGCGAATAGTTTCCAGAATACGAGATTTGATAAACTCTTTAGAACCAAACAGTACACCGGGGTCTATATTTCCTTGTACTCCAATATTATTACCAAGGCGTTGTTTAGCTTCGGCAATATCAACAGTCCAGTCTACACTCACAATATCAACACCAGTCTGGGACATTCTCTCTAACAACCCAGCACTACCATTAATATATAGAATAAAAGGAGTATTAGGATGGGTCTTCTTAACTTCCTGTACTACCAATTTTTGATAGGGCAAAGCAAAAGTTTCATAATCTTGAGGACTAAGTTGACCCGCCCAAGAATCAAACATTTGGATGACTTGTGCCCCACTATTTATTTGATAACGAGCATAAATTGCGATCGCCTCCGCCAGTTTAGCCAAAAACTGATGCAACATTTCTGGCTGGGAAAAAGCCATTTTTTTGATATTCGTATAATCTTTACAACTCTTACCTTCTATAGTATAAGCAGCTAAAGTCCAAGGAGCCCCAACAAAACCTAAAACTGCTGCCTCATTCTGAACTTCTTTTTTGAGAGTTTGTAAAATTTCCCTAATAAAAGGTAGAGACTCTTCTGGCTCTATAGGATGAAGTTGGTCAATTTGAGCTTGAGTACGAATAGGGGAATTGATAATTGGTCCTTTACTTTCAATAATATCAAAATCAATGCCTATTGCTGGAAGTGGAGTTAAGATATCTGAAAATAAAATTACTCCATCAGGCTTAAAAGCGCGGAAAGGTTGCAGAGATATTTCCACAGCAATGTCTACGTTTTCGGAACGCTCGCGAAATGAGGGATATTTCTCTCGTAAATCTCGATAAGCTTTCATGTAGCGACCAGCCTGTCTCATCATCCATACAGGTGGACGGTCTAATAATTCACCTTGAGTTGCTCGTAATAAATAGGGTATTTCCCTTAATTCGGCCATATTTACTTTACCTTCTACTTCTAAAATCTTTTATCTTAACTAGTAGGTCAACTTAATTGTCCTGATCGGTAAGTTTACAAGGCCATGACACTTGTGGAAATAGTCATGTTGAGATTGTAACGAAAGTTTACTTAAAATCAGGAAGGGATTAGAGGGCTGGGAGAGTAGGAAGTAGTATAGGAGCAGAATATTGGGCGTGGACATAGCTAAATGTTAAAATTAAGTCAGAGGTGACTTATGACTTATGAATTCTGATTTATGACTTGCGTGTAGTGCTATAATACTATTTCTCAAAGACTGTTCTACTTTGCTATTGAGCTAGAGGATCCACCTTTAACCTCTCCCAAGAGGGGTAGGGTGGGATAAGCAAGCTAAGAATAATGGATATTAAGGACAGTATTCATCCTGGACAAAGGTTATTCGGTTTGTGTTAATTATTGAATAACTGAAGTTTTAACTAGGTATAGCATTAATGCATAGAAATTAGGATAATGCGTTGCTTTTGTCAAGCAATATAGTTTAGTTTTACATCTGAAAGTTTTTAATATATTCCTTGAATAAGGAAGATAAGCTAAATAAGGTATTGTTGGTTTTTGTTTGATTTAATAAGTATCGTCTTTTTAGGGATTGCAATCCATTGATAATATCTATAGATGACAATGAGCTGGATATTTTTAAATCTTCTATTGAAATATTTTCATCCCTTTTGCTGATTTTTAGAACTATTTGTTTTTCTACATCAGAAATTATCTGGTATAAGGTATCAAAAAGTAGTTTCATTTCTTCTGTAATAATTAAATTACCTTCACCTATGAACTGAGATACTAAGTCTTGAAAAATATCTTTGATTAAAGTGCATATATATTGTAAATAAGGGATTACCTTGATACATATTGTTTAAGTTCAACCAATATTCTCTATCTTGTAGTTTATATTCTTGGATGATTTCTAATCCGGCTAAATTATCTAACCCTTCTAAATCTAGACATTGAATCGGGTATAGTTCTCGGTCTAAAGCAGTCATTTCCTGAGTTTTTTCTTGACTAATTAGTATTAAACAACTTTGATGCTCAATTTCAGCGATCGCTTGGAAGAAGTCTTGATATTCTGTATGTTGAGTTTGATATTTTCCGGCAAATTTTCCACTGATAAATATATTTTGCACGTCGTCAAGAACAATCAAGCATTTTTGATTAGATAATAAGTCAAAAATTTCGGTAAATTGTTCGTCTGAGATGAGAATATTTTGATTTTCAATACTGATTTTTTTTAACAGGTCGGTCATTAGATAATTGAGAGATTTAACAAGTTTTAAATTTCTCCAAATCACTACATCAAACTTTTGAATATTCAAGTCAATAAATCTTTTTACAAGGGTAGTTTTACCAATACCAGTTAATCCTAAGACAGCCATGAGACGAGTTTTTTGATGGAAAATATAGCCAGATAGAATTTCTAGTTCTTTAGTACGTCCATAAAAGTAAGTAGGATTAACTGTAGGGGCGATATTTAAATCCTGATAAGTTGTTTTAGTTGTATCTTTGATTTGAAAATCTTGAGGATATTTTTGATATTGATATAGAGATAGAAGTAATTGTTAGTTTATACGAAGTTATGAATACAGAGGAACTAAAATCATTCAACTTAAATTTTGATCGTTCTATCAAAGTTGAAAAAAGCATTGGTTCTAGTTTTGTATCAGGTAGTGTTGGAGGAGATGTAGTTTCTTCTATTGACTAATACAGCAGATTTCGGGCAAATGATGTACAGGGTAAATGTAAAAATCATGTAGTGCGGGCATCTTGCCTGCGTAAATGTAACTCATAACAAAGGAAAGTGCTGTATTTCCAATTGAAAAGTATCGAATTATTTTTAAATTAGTAAATTAAAGTAGGTTATATATGGAAGACAAATCTATAAAAGTTGGAACAAGTTATGGCTCCAATTTTGTCACAGGTGATGTTCAAGGAAATGTTACTGCTTCTATCAATGAATTACCAGATTTTTCTGAATCAAATAAACCAGGAATTAAAGAATCTTTAACTCAACTTCAAGAAGCAATTGAAGCAGAATCAAATTTGAGTCAAGAGGATAAAGAAGAAGCTTTCAAACAATTACAAAGTCTGGCAGAAGCAGGAAAAAATCCTGAGGGAAACCAACAAACAGCAAAAGGAGTAATTAGATTTTTTAGAGGCTTATTTATAGAGTTACCTAAGACAGCAAAATTAATCGAGCAGTGGGAAAAATTACTACCTGCGATCGCTGATTTTTTTGGATTTTAAAAGATGAATTAAAATTTCTATGCTTACTTTAATACATCATAAAATTAGTACAAAAAATTTAGCATTTTTGTTGAAGTGCTTATATCTGTTGGGTTGCGCTGTCGCTTAACCCAACCTACGATATTATTGTAAGTTTAAATTGTAATAAAACTTTACTTAATTTCTTTATTGTCCAATTCAAAGCCATTATCTTTAATATAAACATAAGGGATAGTTTTGGCCTTAAATTTAACTATCTTGACCTGGTTTTGCACCCATTCACAATAAAGTGGATTAAATTGTTGATAAATTTGTTTGAGAGTTTGTATTTCAGCTTCAAGTTGATTAGCTTTTTCATTGACTTTTTGCACTTGTTCCTGTAAATTCCTTCCCCCCTCGTAAACTTGCTGTTGTAATTCCAGCCATTGCAGTCGAGATTTTTTTTCTTCTAGGGTAGTTTTTTTATGATTAAGTTGCGCCTCTGATGCTTTAAGAGATTGATTAATTTCTTGTATTTCTACTTGCCACTTTGCAGCTTCTTCGGTATTTTTTTTACGAAACTCTGCTAGTACTTCAGGAGTATTATCTCTAGGAAAGCTAACATTTACTTGGAAAGAGGAACGTTTTTGACTAAGTGTTTCTATTTTACCTTGTAAACTATCTATTTCTCTATGTAAAGTATCTATTTCTAATTTGAGTTCGGCTATATTTTCTTTCATAACTTTAGCAGGGTGTCATCTAGTCGATTAGGAACTACTATATATCCAGTTGTGTAATTTCCCAATACCAAATTTTTTGTTTGACCCCAATACCACCAATATGCGCCAATATAAGCACAAATTAAACTGTCTAATTTATCTTCTGTAGTTTTGAGAGTGGTCATACTATTAATTTTTTCCGTATCTAGAAAGTTGTTAGAAATTACTAGAGCCGGTTCTAAATTTGGCAAAATATTTATAATGTATTGGTGCAGTTTCAAAAGTTCTAATTTACGTTCGGCTAACCTACCTTTTTTATATTTCAAAATTTTTTCTAATTGAAACAGATTAACTATAGCTGGATGGGGGAAAACTTCAATTTGAAAACGTCCTGGTTGTTGAGGTCTAATAGTTGGTGCATGAATAAATTCTTTAGCTTCTAAACTAATGCCAAATTTGATTGTTTTTTGAGCAAAGGGGCGGTTAATATTTGCCGGATAACATCCTGCATGATAACGACCAAAATATTTATGAGTAAGTTTATCTGGCAGTCTAGTTCCTGTTTGATTAGGAATTATTGTGGGAGCATCTACAGCAATTAAAGCTGGAGTTGATAGAGGAGTTAAATTATCAATCCAATTGAGAATATCTTCAATTTCTAGTATGCAGTCTAAGTCTAATATTTTTAATTTCTTATCTGAGTATTGTAGACAGCAAAGACCGCTTTTACCAGATTGCCAACCCAGGTCTATTCCAATAAATTTCATACTAAAAAAATCACTAATAAACTGTTTAAAATTTATCAACACCTGTTGACTGAAAGTAGAAGGCAGAGGACATAAAAGTTAGAGAAGAATTTAAAAAACGCAATGCATTGATAACTAGATTTGGTATTAACTTCCATTTGTAGAATAATTTCCTGAAATTCCTGTAGTATGAAAGTTTTAAGCCTATAAAATCTTAATCTATGACTTTTTGCTTTTGACTTTTAACTTCAGTGAAACCGTATAATAGATTTGTTTTACGTACAGGAAAATATAGTGCAGAGTATTTTTTCTCAGTTATCTTTTTGACTTTTTTAACAAAAGATTCTAGAGACCGAGGCGACCAAAAATTTTTATTAAATGCCACAAATAATTTCTCAATCTTAGAGTCGTATCCAAAAAATGAGTCAGTTTGATAACTCGAAGGTGAACAAAACTTAGAGTTTTTTTGATAACTACTTAATCCCTTGCAAATCAAATAAGCTACAACTGTGCAACAATTATTTTTGAGAAAATGATATTTAGTTTTTTGTTCTGATAAATCATTCTTTAAATACTTTTCAGCAAACTTTCTTATCCGAGATTCATTTAAACCATAAATAATAATTTTTTTATTGGGTTTACTATCCCGGTTATTGCAATCTTTTTTAAAAGAAATATGTTTTTCTCTAGGAATAAAACTATCTACTATGATAGATTGGAAAGAAGCATATTTATGAGAGTTTGGCAAAAAAGCTATAGAATTTTTAATTTTAGGGTGATGACTTATATAAATTTCATCTTTGGGGTTTTTGTCATTAATAACCTGCATAGAAGCATGACCTACATCTAGCCCATATATAGCATTATATGCAGTATATCCAAGTGTGCCTTTCCAGAAATTAACTATTACTGTCATTTTAGTTCTTAGTTATCAGTTATCAGTTATTTAATTATACTACCTATCAAAAACTTTTCTACATTTCAAGCAGAATTTTTTTCAACGATTATATTAGGAATAGCCTTACCTAAAGTAATTGCCCTAGTTGCCATAAACATTGTTAATGCTAACCATAATATATGATTACTTTTTAAGAGCAAACCCAACATAGCAAAAGGTAAAAATCCTACTAAACCAGCAACTAAAGTGGAATTGCGTAATAAGTTTCCTTGAGTTAAACCTAGGAAATAACCATCTAACATATAAGCCATACCTCCAAACCCCAAGACAGGTATTAACCATAAAACATAACTACTAATATTGTTAATCACCTGAGTATGATTAGTCAACAAACTAAATAAAGGAATAGGGAATAAACAGAAGACTATGGCAAAAATTAACCCTATACTCACACTAATTATTCCTGATAATTTTACCAATGCTTTTAATTGTTCTTGATTTCCTTCGCCATAACTTTTTCCTGCTAAACTTTCTGTGGCAAAAGCTAAACCGTCAATAAAATAAGCGGCTAATGTCACTACTTGTAATAATAGAGTATTAGTTACTAGAACTAAAGTATTCATGTATGAGCTTAAATTAGTAAATACAGCAAAAGTAGAAATTAGGGCAAAAGTACGAATCAGAATATCTCGATTAAGAATAAAAGTTTTTCTAATTACTTGAGGTTGCCAAATACCTTTGATTAATTGAGGAATTTCTGGCAAAGAGATGAACTTAAAAACACAAATTATACCGATAACTAAAGTTATATATTGACTGATAGCTGTAGCACTACCAGCACCGCTACTTTCCCATCCCCAAAGAACAATAAAAATATAATCTAGGATAATATTTGTGCCTTTATTAACTACTGATAATAGTAAAACTTTTCCTCCTTGTTCAAGTCCTAGAAACCAACCTATTAATACAAAGTTTAATAAGGTAGCGGGGGCACCCCAAATTAAACTTTTATAGTAGTTAATACCACTAGCTTTTACTTCTGGAGTTGCACTAAGTAAACTAAAGCCAATTTCTCGTAAAGGATATTGGAAAATTATAATTATTGTGGCAAGAGCTAAAGCAATTAAGCAATTACGTAGACAAATTTGTTTGATTTCACGATCCTTTCTGCTGCCTCTAGCTTGAGCAGTTGTACCAGTTGTACTCATGCGTAAAAAGCCAAAAGTCCAGTAAATATAGTTAAATAAAACTGTGGCAATGGAAACTCCTGCTAAATGACGAATTTCATCTAAATAACCTAAAAAAGCTAGGTCTATTAGACTTGCTAAAGGTACCATTAAATTAGATAAAATGTTGACTAAAGTTAATCGGAGAAAGCCATTGTGAATGATAGATTTCATATTCCCAAATTTTTCATAATTTTTTGGAGAAAAAATTGATTTGTTTTGCTTCGGGGACATATAAAAATTATAATACTTGTGAGGTACAAAATTCTGGTTTTTAGGTAACAGGCAACAGGGAACAGGGAAATTTGAATAAAAAAGATCAGAAGAAGTGTACCTCACTAAACTAAGAAATGCTATATTTGGTCTAATTTACCACAAAAGCATAATTTTCAGTGGCGAATAAAAAAGATTTAGGGATTTAATCTAAGGGAGTTTTAATTATGGTTGAATTATTCCAGTTAATTCCATTTCCATTGCTTATTTTGAGTATAGTATTGGTAATATTTCCCACTATATTTACTGCCATAGTGCGTATCCGACTCTACAATTATTTAAGATTTTTAAATAATAGAGTTAGAAGACTAATTAATGGAGTAAGTCCAGAACGAAAACCTAGAATAATTGAATATTTAGAAGCAAGATTTCAGAGAGCAAGTCAAAATTTAGAAGAAGTCAATACAGCAGCATTAGTAGATGGAATTTATAGCCAAGAAGAATTTTATTTTTTAGGATTTCAATTACGATGCCATCAATGGGATTACTTTTCTCAAGCATTACCTAACCTATTAATATCC
>JAKQYF010000238.1 GCA_023356535.1 Trichodesmium sp. MAG_R03
TGCTGTGGTTAGCTAATCAGAATCTAGGAAGGAATATTTGCAATAAACCACCAGAATTTTCGGGAAATAACGATTTTTTGGGAGCAATACAGTCTTTAAGAAAACGGGGTTTAATCAAAAAGAATGTGAGTAAGGAAGGGTCTGTTTTTACTCTTGAACCTGTTATTAAACAATATGTGAAAAATCAATCTAATAGTTAAGCACATATTACTAACTTATTCTAAGTAATACCATAGAAATATTCATAATCCTCTAAAATTATTATCAATTATTGAAAATTGGTAGAATTCAATATTATTATTATTATTATTATTATTATTATTATTATTATTATTGGGTGGCAAATCGTGCTTAACCAAACTTACAGTATTATAACTACTTAATACATTTAACTAGGGCAACTCAAGAAAATCATAGAGGCAATCTCCGAAGAGCAGCAAATGTGAGTAAAAAATTAGCTGATGTGATTTATAGGTAAGCAAAATGATTGTTAATCTAGAATAAATTATATTTTTCCCCTACTCCCTAATCTCTAAAAAATGTTCAATTAATTTTGCCTAGGTACTTAAAACTTGACAATCTATTTTAGGATTGCTATAGTATTTTCAGGAATTACCCAGGCAAAACCAGAAACCGATTTTTTTGTCCATGTTTATTGTTAAATATAACGATTTTTTCTTTGGGTCAGTCCTGATTTTTTTACTTTTAAGGTTGGCAAATACAACTTTAGTTTACCATTAATTATTAAGAACTCAATCTTTACTTACTCTAATATTTAATTCAGGACTTACCCACGGGCACTACACGAGGGTGAGGGCGAATGCCATTCGCCCCTACATATGGCGTTTTCAAGGTGAAGCGTGCGTAAGTTCTGTAATTGTTTCTTGCTGATAAAATGCCATGAATCAACTATTTCCTTTAAATTTTTCTGGCCAAGACCTAAGACATCATGATTTTCAAGGCCAAGACTTGACAGGGGCCAATTTTAGCGGTTCTGACTTGAGAGGTTGCAATTTTCAGGATGCTATCCTCATAGGGACCAATTTTCGAGGTGCGATAATTGGGCAAAGTAGGAGCAAAATTTGGACTTTGATTATCCGTTGTGCTGGAGCAGCGATCGCTGTTACTCTTGCTAGTGCTTTTGCTAGTTTGATTGCCGGTGAAATGGCGGGGGTTGCTGCTTTGATTGGAACTGGGGCTGTGGCCGTTGCTATTACTAATACTAAGAGTGAAATTATTGCTGCTGTTTTAGCTGGGGTTGCTGCTGTTATTGGCTCTAGGGGTATTGTCTATTTTTTTACAGGAAATCAAGTCAAAGGATTGTTATTATTTTTGGGTTCAGGAGTGACTTTAGGATTGGCTGTAATTTTGTTTTTTCAAGTTGTTTTTGAGTTGGAGAAGTTATCACAAACATCTTTTGAGAATGCAGATTTAACTAATGCTATTTTTGACAAATAAATTATTGAATATTTCTAATTTTTCAAATTTTTTATTCCACTAAAAAATAGGTAATTTTGTCTAAAATTTTTATCATAATTATTCCCTTGTAAATTTAGCTTGACAAAATAACCATAGAAACTTAAAATCCGGCAAGTCTGTTGTAGTTAACTAGGAGTAAAATTAAGTGAATAATAATGAACCGATTAATTATGGTCATCACTATTGGTATGTTCGGGTAACTAAAAATATCGCCGAAAATGAAGAACAATATGTTCAGGCAGATGAAGTACAGGTAAAAGATGGTGTTTTATTGTTCCTCCAGAACAAAGATCAAGGAACAAAAATTAATATGGCTTTTGCTCCAGGAACTTGGTTAACTACTTTTGTCACTTCTTATAAAACACAAGAAAATTAGATAAATATATCTTTTTATTAATGGCAAATATTTGGGTAGTATAAATCAAGAAAAAACCTGAGCGGACCAGTTGTTTTCTTGAAATGCTAGGTGGCCATAGTTTTGGCCGACATTGAGGCCAATGGTGGGCATTTCTTCGGGGGTGGCTATTTAGAGGGATACTTGGTAGTGAGTTCTGGTTTATTGGTGTTGTTTGAAGTCTTGGTAGGCTACTCCTCAGTAATTTTGGTAGTCTGCTTCTCCTTCATGGAGGTGGTGCATTGTAATAGCAGTCTATATTATTAGACCTCTCCAAAAATGGCGATTTTGGAACGATGGGGTAAGGGCTGAAGTCTATTAGGTGGGAAATAACTATCAAAAGAGACTTCAGCATTTTGCTCAAGCAACATTTGCGTATTAATCCAATTTGTCTGGATCTATACCTAATTCCCTCAAACGTGCCGCCAATTTTTCTGCTTGCTTTTTAACTTGCTCTAGACGTTGTTCTGCTAGCAATCTTGCTTGGTGTTCTTGCTGTTTCTCAGCCACAGCTTTTTGCAGTGCTTGCTCCTTTTGCTGTCTCCGAGCTTCAGCTTTTTGCAGTGCTTGCTCCTTTTGCTGTCTCCGAGCTTCAGCTTTTTGCAGTGCTTGCTCCTCTTGCTGTCTCCGAGCTTTAGTAAGCTGTCTCCGAGCTGCAGCTTGTTGCAGTGCTTTCTCCTTTTGCTGTCTCCGAGCTTCAGCTTGTTGCAGTGCTTTCTCCTTTTGCTGTCTCTGAGCTTCAGCTTGCTGTCTCAGAGCCAGAGCTTGTCGCAGTTCTTTTTGTTCTTGCTGTTTCCGAGCTTCAGCTTGCTGTCTCCGAGCTTCAGCTTGTTGCCGTGCTTGCCGCTCTTGCTGTTGAACTTCTTCAATAGTAGGATATCGGTTTCCTTGTTGATCATACCAATACAGCCATTCTCTGGTAATTCCTTGAAAAGTTCCTACTTCTGTACCTATACCCAGAAGGATTTCTGGCATCCACAATGGGTTATCTTCTTGCAGCTCATATTTTCTTTCTCTATTGAGACGGTAAAGAATTAATTTTTGTTTTCCTACCCGCGCGGGAGCGTAAATTATATAATATAATATTCCGTATTGGGCATACTTTCTTTTCTTCTCCTTATATTCTCCTCTTGGAGTTTTCGATACTACTTCTATTGCTAAGGAAGGAACCACTCTATTTTCTTCCCAAGTGACATAGTTAAAGCGCAGATTTTCTCCTTTGATACGCTCTACTCCCACAGACAAAAAACCATGAGGAGTAATAGCTTTTTCATCGGGAGAATAATACCACCTCATATTAATACCAAAAAACCAATCATTACGGTTAGCCCAAATGTAGGCTAAAATAGACTGTAATAAGTCAGCAATTAAATCTTGTATTTCGCTATCCACTGGTTTACCATCTTTATAGGGTAATTCCTCCATAGTGGGAAGAAGCTTTTGGGTTGGGTCGTCCGATCTAAACATTATATTAAGGTGGCTAATTCAATTATCTTTAAATAGTTTAACACAATGACGATTGCCAACTAGGAAAATTTATCGAAAAAAATTATTAACTGGAGTGACCTAGATATAGCCTGACGCGCTAGTCAACTGAAATACTCCTGTGAAGTAAATCTGGAAGTTGATAAATCCTGATTCCTAACTAAATTTTGACGGCGGAAATGCTCCGGAAACAGGATTTACAAATGTCCTGGCCTAAATAGGTAGCGCTATAGCTGTTGAAGCTGTACTTGAGCTTCAGCTTCAGCTTGTTGCCGAACTGGCCGCTCTTGCTGTTGAGATTCTTCAGTAGTAGGATATCCGTTTTCTTGTTAATCATACCAATACAGCCATTCCCTGGTAATTCCTTGAAAAGTTCCTACTCCTGTACCTATCCTCACACCGACTTCTGGCATCCATCATGGGCTATCTTCTAGCTTTAGAAATATGCAACACCTTAAAAAGAGCAAAAATTATTACTTATTCCTTATTGCTTGATTAATAATCCTCCCCAAGCAAGTAATAGAGAAAAAAAGATAGCAGCGATCGCATTTCTACCGAATAGCAATAAAGCAAATCGAAGAGACTTTTCTCGCATAATAGTTAACAGAGTAACTAAACAAGGTAGCAATACTCCTGCTAGATACACCCCTGTCAAAACCTGCAATGGAGTTAACATAGCCAAAGTTTCTGATTCGGCAAATAATAGCAGTCCATCTTTCCGAATAGAAGCTAAAACAATAGGCAATGAAGCTTCAGGAGGTAAATTAAACCATCCCATCAAAGGGTTAATAACATTGGCTAAAGCTTCGATCGCTCCTAACCAATTCAACACAGAAGCAATAACAGTAATAACTAAAAAGATGGGAATTGCATTGAACAAAAATTGATTAATAGTTGACTTAGCTTCGCGCCAAATTACTGACAAATGAGGAAATTCTAAAAATGCTCTTCCTTCGATTACTAGTGGGTTATAATGCGATTTAGCTGTAGGGGAAGAAATGATGTAGGTATATATCAAGGTGGTTGCGGTTAAATACAACAGGTAAGGAATTATCAAGTAAGGTAACTTAGCAGCACTAAACACCCCTAAAGTTGCTCCCAACTGATAAGAACAAGCGGAACCAAAAGCGATCGCGGAAATACAAGTTCCCCTAGAACAACTAGAACAGGCACGGGTGCTAATCACCGCAGGAACATTACACCCCATACCCATAATTACTCGTACTAAATCCCGTCCCGATAACCCAAACGGACGGAGTAAAGGATTGAGAGCAATGGTAATTCGTTCTATTAACCCACTAGCTTTATATACGCCCAAGAATAGGGCATAGAGAATTACTGTGGGCATCGCCCAAATAAACAGCAACGGACTCATAGTTATGAGTCCATACTGACCTATCAGTATTTCTCTTAACCAAATTGGGAGTTGGGATAAAGCTTTAATAATGGGAGTGTTCGCACTTTGTACTATAGGATCTGCTAGGGACGCAAAGGAGTTAGCACCCCAGACCGCAATAATCGCAGGAATAAGTAATAGGGCGATCGCCAATAACCAACCAACCCTTGAATGTTCTAACATTGTCGGGAGGGGTTCAATATACCAGCCAGCCCTTCTAGGAATCCATTGGGCGGGAAAAGGATGAGGTTCTTGCACAGAAGCCAAAATATAGTCTTTTTGCTCTATTGTCAGGTGGCGGGCATCTACAGTAACAATGCTCAGGTTAGAAGCTTCCCTCCATTCCCGAATCACTTTTTGAGTATGAACCGTCGATAATACCTTATCCCAGAAAGTAATCACCACAATGCCCCTTTTCTCTGCTAGTAAAGGTAGTAGATCTGCTAAATCTCGATCTACGTCGGTTGCCTTGACTATCAATAGCACGGTGTCGTTTTCTTGTAGCTTTCTTAAAGCTTTTTTAGTAGTTACGCTGTCGGAACGGTAGAGAATTCCAGGAGTATCGATAAAGGTATGGGCTTCAGATTGATAAGTGTCACAAGTCACTGTAGAACCTCGAAAATTGCCACTATAGGCAGCCTGTCCCGTAAGAGAAGCGATTAGTTGCGACTTGCCCGTATTCTCTTTCCCAATGACCACAATACAATGGCGCTCTAATTTTGGCGGCGTAAAAATATTCATCTTATTTTTCAACAAACACAATCGTTATTACAGCAAGAAAGGTCATCCAGAAACAAACCTTCTCGGCGATAGGCTTCCAATGGAGTTGGGTCAATTCCCAGACGTTGAGCGATCGCATTTGCTACCACAGCAAATCGCTGCCGAAATTTATAAATGAAACAAAAAATTATATCGCCGTGACGCACTGAAGGACCGACGACAAATAATCCTGGAGTTAGGGTCGACTCATCTTCTTGAGTCAGGGATGCATAGCCATTTGACCAGTCAAATAGAGGTGCGATTTGTTTTAAACTGCTATCAAACCCAGTACAGAGAATTGGCGGTGTAGAACTAAACCATTGTTTGTACTCGCTCTCCACCACATATCCTTTTTCTACTGCTTTGACTACTTCAACGTCCTGTTCTCCAATTAGTTCTATCTGACCCATAGAATAAGCGATTTCTAAACGTTTTAGACTATAAGGAGACAGAGAAACACTAGGGTCTGAGTCTAAGTTTGACCAGCTACTCTGGCGATCGATTAACTTTACTTTTTTCCTTAATGCCACCAAATTTGACGCTGCATCTACACCGCTTTCATAGCCTCCGATAACTACAAATTCGTTCCCTTCAAGCTCTCTCCAAGAACGTATTTGGGAATTATGAATGCACAATTCTGCTCCTGGAAAAGGATTAAGATTGGGATGTTGAAACTCTCCTGCTGCCCAAATCACAAACTGCGATCGCAACTCGCCTTTAGAAGTTTCCAAGACAAAGCCTTTGCCTTGAGGTAAAGCCGTAATATTTTTCACATTTGTTTCAGTTTTTATAGGTAGTTGAAAATGCTTTGCTGCAGTCTCCAAATATAGGGCATATTCTTTCCCTGAAAGATGTTCCTTTCTGAAACTGAGGGCAGGAGAAGAATTTAAAACTACTGCGTTGAGATCCAGCAATCCAAAACCATGACTGGGAAACGACGGCGTAATGAATCGCATTTCTGCAGGCCAACGGCTAAAAGAAGCCCCTACTTCATGTCGTTCTAAAATGACAAAGTTTTCAATTCCTAAATCTTTTAAGACTACTCCACAGCCAATTCCAGCAGCCCCAGCTCCCACAATTACAACTTCAAAACGATCGTTATTTTTGTTCACAAGCAGACAATCTCGAATAGATACTTTATGATAATAATAATCATTCTATACAAAAAAAGCTAGGTTTCTAACAAAAAATATTGGGACTTACACAATTTTTAAGCCCAAATATAGCCTAAACCTGCCCTATATAGCAATGAGCGCTCACATATTTACATATTACTATTATCTTTAAATATAGTACAAATTTCTGCTTCTATTACCAATACTTTCATATATATTACATTAGTAGTAAGTAGTATTATACAAACATACGTTGCTATAAGAGGCAAATACGTTAATATTTTCAGTCAACCAACCGAAAAAACGGAAAAACATTGCTGAGGGATGTTCATCCATGGCCCAGACCTCAATTGTAGTTTCTGGATATTTTTGACCTATTTCTTGGACTTTCTGGTTGAGTTTTTTTCCACTGTTCTTGCTCTGTGATGTCCCCAATGTCTGGTCCTGGACGTGGTACTTTTGAGGAAGTAGAAACGAGTATAGGAAAGAGTAAAAATTTGTTTCCTAGTAGACAAAATGCCGGCGATAGGTATACCTCACCATCTTAATAAATAGAGAATTAACATGAAATTTTATAAACCTTTTAGTCAAAGCAATTTATCAACTAAAAATCAGGATAATGCTGAAGAGATAAGTTTACTTATTAATGAAAAGAAATCTTTGACAAAGCAAATACCTATTTGGCGGTTTGTATTGCCTTTAACTTTGCAGTTAGCATTAATTTTGTCAGTTCCGGCCCAAGCTATTTATACTCACATTACGGGTAGAACAGTTATTTTACAAACTGCACCTATAGACCCCTATGATTTTTTGCGGGGTTATTATCAAGTTTTAAGTTATGAAATTTCCCGCCAAAATAACTTGAGTAAACTTCCAGGTTGGCATCAATTTAAGCTGGAAACTTCTGGTAGATTTTCTTCAAATAATCAAACTAATATTTATGTGATTTTAGCTGCACCTACAAAAATAGAAAACTCAGAAATACCTAGAGTTTGGCAACCTGTGGCGGTAAGTGGAAAAATGCCAGAAAATTTGCCAGATAATCAAATAGCTATTCAAGGAAAATTTGATGGTTGGAGAGTTAAATATGGCTTATACAAAGTTGAAAATCAATGGGGAGGATATTCTGCACCCTGGCATCCTGGGGGTGACTGGGTAATTGGCGGTCGTTCTAATCAAAATGTTGTAGCTATCGACGTTAAGTCCGATGATGGTGGAGAAACCTTAAATGGAACCATGACTTATATTGGTGAAGGGCCTATTGGCTTTCGGGCTACTAGAACTGGCAAAAATAATAATTACACGGTTGAAAATCAATGGGGAGGATCTTCTGTAATTGTTAAAAATGTGGAGTAAGTTGGCGATCGCCAATTTACTCCCTCAAACCCTAATAAACTCATTGATAGCAAATCAGTTGTTTTTTTATTTATCAATTCAATCTTTGCTTATATCCGTTCTTAGAAACCTATGATCATCTATATAAATCTCTGATTATCTGTTCTATTCCTGCTTCATTCTGGCAACGTCGGCGTTATCCAGTCCACAAGCTGTCACGGTCGAACTGACCGC
>JAKQYF010000239.1 GCA_023356535.1 Trichodesmium sp. MAG_R03
AAGGAGCTTGATTTTAGAGTTTTTACCCTCAAGTTGTCAAAAATATTATCTGTGATTTTAATAATAAGCGATAGACTTCCAGTCCGCTTCGCGATCGCACCACTTGAAGAGTTAAGAAAATTAATTGATGCTATCAACAGGAGTGTAGTTCCTCCTGTATTTTCTGCTGCCAACAGACTTCCCTGGCTTGTCAAAAATGCTCATGCCACTGATTTTTTTGTGTTCTATAGAATTAATTTGTTTAATTTGTTGGCTCAAAATAGTAATGATCATTCATGTACCCTTTTGTGCTACATAATGAAGTGCGGAATGTGGGTACAATCATTATTAAAAAATATACGATATAACTTTGTCTATTTTTATTCCCTTTTTATTCCCTGCTTTACTTAATATTCCATACTTGATAGATAAAAAATATTAATTACCAGCTATAATTAACCAAATGTCAATCTATTCTTCATTGAATCCTATGATCAATCTTGCCTTGAGTCAATTTGGTGTAACAATGTCCCGCCTTACAGGTGTGCGAGCTATTATGGCAGATATTATTGCCACTCTAAAAGAAGGCCAAGATCAAGAATTTCTTAACTTCAGTTCTGGAAACCCGCTAGTTTTACCAGAAGTAGAAAAACTATGGAAAGACTGTACCAAAAAATTATTGGCAAGTCCAGAATATGGGGAAGTAGTAGGACGCTACGGTTCGTCTCAAGGTTATCAACCTTTTATTGATGTAGTGGTTAATGACTTTAATTCTCGCTATGGGTTGAATTTAAGCGATCGCAATGTTTTGATTACTCCTGGTTCTCAGTCTATATATTTCTATGCTGCTAATGCTTTTGGAGGATATACTGACAACCAAACTCTGAAAAAAATTGTTCTACCCCTTAGCCCAGAGTATACTGGCTATGGTGGAGTTAGTTTAGTGCCAGAAGCAGTAGTTGCCTACAAACCAAATCTGGAAATTGATACTGAGGATCATCGCTTCAAATATTGTCCCGACTCTAGTCAGCTGGTCATTGATGAAAATACTGGTTGTGTTATTTTTTCACGTCCCTGTAACCCCACTGGAAATGTCATTAGTGTTGATGAAGTCAAAAAAATTGCCCATCAAGCTGCTGTTTATGATGTGCCAGTATTTGTGGATGCTGCTTATGCTCCTCCCTATCCAGGATTAAATTTTGTTGATATGGAACCTGTTTTTGGGAAAAATATTGTTCATTGTATAAGTTTATCAAAGGCTGGACTTCCAGGAGAACGAATTGGCATTGCTATTGGGGATGAAAAAATAATTGAGGTTTTGCAAGCCTTTCAGACTAATATGTGTATTCATTCTCCTCGTTATGGACAGGCGATCGCTACTTATGCAATTAATTCTGGTGCTCTAGCAGACATTTCCACCCAAGTAATTCGACCTTTTTATAAAAATAAGTTTTCGATTTTAGAATCAACTTTAGAAAAAGCTTTACCAAAAAACTTGCCCTGGTTTCTCCATCGTTTTGAGGGAGGTATTTTTGCTTGGTTGTGGTTAAAAGATTTACCAATGACTGACTGGGAACTTTACCAAAAGTTGAAGGAGGTAAGAGTTATTGTTGTGCCTGGTAGTTCATTTTTCCCTGGTTTACGGGAAGAATGGCTTCATAAACAACAGTGTATTCGTATTAGTTTAACAGCTTCCGATGAGGATATTCAAGAGGGAATGGAACGTTTGGCGAAGATGATAATTTCGATTTTTTAATGCACATCACATAAACAGGACTTACGCAACGGTACTAATTGTAGTGGCAATTTCTTGAAAAAGAAAAATTTATGCGCCATATATAGCGCTACTGCGTAAGCCCTGATAAAGAAATAAGCAACAGCAACAATCTGCTAATAATTAAGTTTAACCAATTGTTCTTAGTTGTGATCAGAAAATATGATAAAGCTCTCTTTGAGGAAAAATTATTTGACTACAAATCCCTGAAAATTTCCTATTCTTTATCCCCTAACTAAATGTTCAACTTTCAGAATTTAATTTTTGAAGTTGAAAGATTATCATCCTTTAGATTGTCCTAAGATAAATCAAGATCTTACAAATAAAAACAGACCATTATTTAAACATGATAACTGTGAAAGAAGCAAGAGAAAAAGCACTATCTTTTCTCAGTGAAGAAGGACTTGAACGAGAATTTATTGAAAATATGTCAATAAAACTTGATGATGCAGAAAAATTGATTAATATAAGCTGTCACAAACAGCCTCAAAAAATATTAGAGATTGGTACTTTTGTTGGAGTCTCTACTGCTGTATTAGGATTGTGTTTACCAGAAACAGAAATTGTCTGTATAGATGCCGACTTTCCTGTATAACTCAAAATATCCTCTGGGTTAAACAATTTGAAATTTACAATCAAAAGACTAATTTATATTTTTGAGAAATTTTGACAAAATTTACCCTAAAGCGAGGTTTTTTTCTTGTTGTTTTCCCAATGAAGAAGATTTAGATAAAGTTGTGAATTATGGAATTGTACCTGAAGACAGAAAATTATCGGTCCAGAAGTCTGTGAAAAATATGGGCCATTTGACATGGTATTTCTAGATGGAGACCATCGAAAGGATGCTGTAAAACAAGACCTAATATTACTATCGAGTTATATTAGACCTGGAGGAGGAATAGTTCTTCATGATGTGGGTTTAGATTACTCGGCACAAGAGGTGCGACAAGGTGTGGAGCAATTTTTAAAAGAACATCCTCAAAAAGAATTTCGTATCGTTTGAAATTTACAATCAAAGGTGAAATTGGCTTGATTTCAGTTTAACTTTGAAATTTATGTTTAATAAGATCAAAAATTCTAGATACTGAGTTTTTCACACTTGTTATAGTTAGAGACTTTATTCTACAATTTTAAACCTGATAGCAGTTTTCACTTCATGACTACAAAACTTCTGCCTTTAAGCCAAAATATCTGTATTCTTGAATTATGAAAACTGCTATGAGTTGAGTTCATTTCAGTTATCAGTTATTAGTACCCTTGTATGATTGTACCAATATTTATAGGCAGCATAAGCTAAAATCACCACACAGGTAACAATGGAAGATTCATCTGCCTCAAACTGAGGATGATGAAGAGGATAATTATATTTATCTTTATACCCAACTCCTAGACGAAACATCATACCAGGAACTTTTTGAAGATACATAGAAAAATCTTCTGCACCAAGAGAAGGCTCTGCTAAAGTAATAACCCGATCGCTACCCCAGGCTTCTAAAGCTACTGACTCAATTAACTTAGTCAACAGCGAGTCATTTTGCACAGACGGTACCCCCTGACGATAATTTAGTTCATATTTAGCGCCATAAGAACTACAAATATTGGCTACAATATTTTCAATCCAAGCAGGTAAAGTTTTCTGGGTATCTGGATGAAGCGATCGCAAAGTTCCCGACATTTTCACTAGATCTGCTATCACATTTGGCGCTCGACCGCCACTAATCTTACCAATTGTTAACACTACCGGTCTCAAAGGATTATGAGTTCTACTAATGGCCTGTTGTAAATTAGTAATTACCTGAGAAGAAATCCAAATGGCATCTGTAGCTTCGTGAGGGCGAGCGCCATGACCAGATTTTCCAATAATTGTTAATTCTAAATCATCAGCAGCAGCGGTTAATGCTCCATGGCGAATACCCACCGAACCTGCTGGAATAGTTGGGTAAACATGGGCTCCTAAAATTGCCTCTACGTCCTCAAGTGCTCCATCTTCAATCATCCAATTTGCGCCTTGAGTTATTTCCTCTGCTGGTTGAAACAGAAAACGGACATTTCCCGGTAGGAGTTCTCCCAACTGAGATAACACCATTGCTGTACCTAAACCTACAGTGGTATGAATATCGTGACCACAGGCGTGCATAATTCCAGTATTACAGGAAGCAAAATCTAAATTAGTACCTTCTGTGATGGGCAAAGCATCCATATCAGTACGAATTGCCAGCCATTGATCATTATTACTACTACCTTTAAGTTCCCCCACAATGCCAGTTTTACCAATAGCTTCTCGAACATGAAGACCGCAGGAAGATAATACACCCGCAACATAGGAAGCGGTTTGGTGTTCTTGGCCACTTAATTCTGGGTGGGAGTGAATATGGCGGCGAATTTTAATCAGATTAGGTTCCAGGGTAGTTGCTAATTCTTTAATTCTAGTGAGCATAGATAATTGTTTGCCTATTCTTTGGATTTTTCTAAACTTAGCAAGAAGCCTTTGTCTTGACATACTCCCGACGTTGCCCTTACGAGACAACGGGGGATTCTTCAACCAGGGAAACCCTGAGCGGTGTTTTAACAGAGGTGATGTCCTCCCCCTGTGTTGATAGCAATCCTATTTTTTATATTAGGAGTGCTGAGTTATAGTTTCTATCTAGTTCTTAAATTATAGGTTGGGTTGAGGCATCGAAACCCAAATCTTCATTCATTTTCATCTAAATATTGGTTAGAGACCCATGCTCTCGGGTAATGGAAGTATTGGGAGGAAAAGCAATCAATATTGCAGTTTTACAGATAATCTGTTATAATGTGTTGAACCTAAAAAAATAAACAGTAAATAATTAAAAAAATAGCAAATAAATATTTTATCTGGATTATAATTTATCCAAATATTCTTTAACTACCAAGATAATACTTCACCCTTAGCGTGCCAAAAAGTTCCTGTATTTTCTAAATTTAATTCATCAATTCTAGCTAATAAATTTTTTGCAGATTCTGCTGGAGAAATTCCTGTAAAATTTGTCGTTCTTGTACTCACTAAACCAGGATGTAAAATTGCTACAGAAATGCCCCGTTGTTTTAGATCAATAGATAAACATTTACCTATCATATTAACTGCAACTTTTGAGATTCGATAACCGTAGTAACCGCTGGAAGTATTATCATTAATTGAACCCATTCTGCTCGTAATAATGGCAATTTTTCCATTAGATTCCATTAAAGGTAATAAAGCATAAGTTAGGCGTAAAGTTCCTATAGCATTCACTTCAAATTGTTTGCGAATGCTATCAAAATCTACATTATATAGGTTTTTTCTTTCGGCTATTCCGGCATTATTAATTAGTACGTCTAACTTGACTCCTTGGATACGATTAAGCAAACTATTTATATCTTGTTCTGAGGTAATATCTACTCCTGTTTCTACAGAAATTTCTAGACTTTCTAATTCCTGATCTGATTGGCGACAAACAGCAATTACTTTATTACCTTTGCTATGAGCTTGTTTGCATAATTCTTTCCCAAGGCCACGATTAGTCCCTGTAATTAAATAAGTTGTCATAGTTAGCTATCTTTTATTTGATTGTAGACAAATTTTCTGATTAATTTTAAGATTATACACTGGACAGTACAAAGTTCTCGGTAGAAAAAAACATTCCCCGCTCTTATGTCAGGGAATGGTGCATACTGGTTAATGATTCTTAAATTTGACCAGCTAAAACTCTCGGGATGGACATAATACATCGGATAGAGCAAATCTTGACCAACTTACGTCCAGTGTTTAGTTGTCATACCACTTATGAATACTTCGTTATATTAATTTGGGGCATTCTTCTATGCAACCAACATCGGGCAGTTACGAGTTATCTTAATACTGTGGGACTAACACAACATTACTACACCCAAGCTTTGCACATGTCTCATTCCCAGGGGATTAGTGCCCAAAATTTATCTATTAGTTGGCACAAATGGTTAATCACTCACTCAAAAGTCCATCGCCTCAGAGGTCAACCAGTTTATGTAGGTGATGGTATTAAAGTCGGTAAGGAAGGGAAAAAAATGCCTGCGGTGAAAAAACTACATAATGAGTGAGAACACGTAACCAAGCCCGAGTGGATTCGAGGTCATTACTTTAGAGCGCTCGCCTTACTTTTGGAAGCAGGCTATTCTTTAAAAGCGGTTCCTGTAATATTGGGGTGACAAGATGGTATCAAGACGAGTGAAGATGATGAAACTACAATAGTAGAACTAATGTCTAGTTTATGGGTAGAACTTATCCATGCTGGTAGTTATATCATCCTTGATGCAAAATTTGCTTCTAAAGAGTTGATTAAAGAGTTTAGGAAGCACAAGCTACACTTGATTACCAGAGTTCGAATCAATGCAGTCGGGAAATATCCTTCACCAACACCACCCCTCAAACGCAGTCGTGGCAGATCTCGCCTCTGGGGTGAATCAGTCAAATTACGCAACTTGTTTGACGAAAAAGACTGCTTAACTACAGAAACTCTACTACTTTACGGCAAGATGGTGACTCTCAAATATTGCTGTTGTGATTTGCATTGGGACTCTTCTGTTGAAAGAGTTCGCTTTGTACTAGCTGTGTCGTCAGAGGCCAAACAAATAATCCTGCTGTCAACTGATCTTACTCTATCTGCCGCAGAAATTTTGATCGCTTACAGTTGGCGTTCCAAGATTGAAGTCACTTGACGAAACTTAATGCAACTATTGTCTGGTTTTAGCTATCAGTTTTGGATGAAAGATATGACTCCGACTCAGGGGTTACCGAAAGACATGATTCTGAACCGATATCCGAAGAAACAGCAGCAACAGTTTCACAAGATTTGTCGAAGCAATGGAACGGTTTGTACTCATCAACAATATAACTGAACGCTATATATAGTGTGTTTGCGTAAGTCCTGAATAGCTTTGGGTGTAATAGGTCTATAGAACCTATGAGGAAATTCCGCAGTACGATGCAATGGTAATTGTTGGTGGCAGCGGTGCCCTGATCGATCTAGCAAATAATAACAGACTGCATGAACTCATTCTCGGTTTCTATAAATTAGATAAACCCATAGCAGCAGAGTGCTATGGAGTTTCTTCCTTGGCATTTGCTCCAGACTTCCGGGAGAAAAAGAGCATTATTTGGGGTAAGCATGTTACTGGACACCCAATAGACTATGACTATTTAGATGGAACTGGTTTTGAAGGGCCCCACGCTCTAGATGGTTCTAACAAGGGTTTCGGCGATGGTTATATCAACTTTGGTCCTCCCTTTTACCCTCTAGAGTTTATTCTGCGAGATGCTGTGGGTCCAGAAGGACAATTTATTGGTAATGTAGGTCACGAAACCTTCGTACTGGTTGACTATCCTTTCATCAACAGCCGTTCCACAGCTTCTTCTCTCAAATGTGGTCAGCTATTAGTAAAAGTCTTGGAAGAAAAATTAACCCGTTACGGTTGGTAAAAATCTGAATTCAACGTAGTAGCGCGTCAAGCCTTATAGTCATTCCAAATAAGAATGGGAAACTTTCTTAGCCAAAACCCTTTGACAGCAAGAAAACCTTGTCTCAATCTCAACCAGAATGACTATAAATGTTATATTAGGATTTTAGCAAAAACAATACATAGCTTAGATTTTACAATTTTCCTATTACTCTGTTTTAAGCTTGATGCGCCAGTAGCTTTTGCTGTGATACCCTTTCTGAAAGTGTCTATATAGATAACACCTTAAAAAGTGAATTGGTATTATCTTAAGGATTTTGGACAAATTGTCGACTATAGTCTCAGCATTTCAAGTGTAGCTGACCACATAAGAATTTTACGGTTTTTGACAATCTGGAAAACTATATCCAACATTCCGTAGATCTGCATATATCTTTATGTATATTTACATTTTCAAAGAGACTCATAGGAAAAACCTTGATTCTGGAACTCAATATCAATCAAGTTTATCAATAACTAATTTGGTAGTGAATCAAGAAAGTGTGGGAATGATAAGATGAATATAGTCTCATTATTGTGGAAATAATTATGGAATGTCCTCTGTGTGGCCATCCTAAACCCCATAAGCACGGAAAAACCAGTCAAGGAACTCAACGATACTATTGTCCCAAATGTGGACAAACTTTCACGCTCTACTTTTGACACTTTATACTATCGTCAGCAAATTGAACCAGAAAAAATGCCCATGGTTTTACAAGCTCATGTTGAGGGCAGCTACCTTGAGAGGAATTAGTCCCACAGTTAATCTGGCTTATAATACAGTAATTAGTTTGGTTAGAGCAGCCTCTCAAAAAGGGCAAATGATTCATAATGCCCATGTACAAAACATAGATTCCTCACAAATTAGTAGTGACGAATTTTGGTCATTCGTCAAAAAAAACAAAAACACTGTCAGATGA